>NZ_JAPPWA010000002.1:924481-1232642 GCF_029815055.1 Ignatzschineria sp. RMDPL8A
AGAATTGCAGCAGGTGATATGCTCGGTCCTGACCAACCTGTAATTCTACAGTTATTAGAAATTACCCCTGCGCTTGAAGCGTTAAAAGGTGTGGTAATGGAGATCAATGACTGTGCATTCCCACTTGTACAAGATGTGATTGCAACGGACGATTTAAACGTTGCATTTAAAGACGCAGACTACGCAATGTTAGTGGGTGCGCGTCCACGCGGTCCAGGAATGGAGCGTAAAGATCTTTTAGAAGCCAACGGCGCAATCTTTGGCCCTCAAGGTAAAGCGCTTAACGATCACGCAAGCCGTGACGTTAAAGTATTAGTGGTCGGTAACCCAGCGAACACCAACGCACTAATCGCGATGAAAAATGCTCCGGATTTAAACCCAAGACAATTCACTGCGATGACTCGTTTAGACCATAACCGTGGTTTAAGCCTCTTAGCTGAGAAAACTGGAACCCACATCAATGATATTAAAAATCTTATCATCTGGGGTAACCACTCATCGACACAATATCCTGACCTTTCAAAAACCACTGTAAACGGTAAACCTGCACTTTCGCTCGTTGACCGCGAATGGTATCAAGATAGCTATATCCCACAAGTTCAACAACGTGGTGCAGCGATTATCGCAGCGCGTGGTGCATCATCAGCAGCATCAGCCGCCTCTTCAGCGATCGATCATATGCGCTCATGGGCACTTGGCACACAAGAAGGTGACTGGGTGAGCATGGCGGTTCCTGCAGATGGTTCATACGGCGTTGAAGAAGGCATCATCTATTCATACCCATGCGTATGTAAAGATGGTGGCTATGAGATCGTTCAAGGGTTAGAGATTGACGAATACTCACAAGCGAAAATGGATGCAACTGAAAAAGAACTTCGCGAAGAAGCGGATGCAGTTAAAGCACTTTTAGGTTAATCCTTGTTAAAAATAAGGCGAAAGAGTTCGATAAATAAGAACAATTCGCAAATCAGTAGAAAGGCTATATAATATTGTATAGCCTTTTTTCTTGCCTAAAATAACAGACCCAATCAGAAGGATTTAGAAGGATTATATGGACAGTCGAAAAAAAGTCGGAGTGCTTTTAGTTAATCTCGGAACCCCCGATGCACCAACAGCGCCTGCCTTAAAGCGCTATTTAGCAGAGTTTTTGAGTGATCCGCGCGTTATCGAGGAGCCCAAATGGAAATGGTATCCCATCTTGTACGGCATTATCCTTCAAGTAAGGCCTAAAAAGTCGGCGGCCAAGTATCAAACCGTTTGGACCGATGAAGGCTCACCGCTTCTCTATATTACTCAGCATCAAGCGAATAAAGTGCGCGAGCTACTTCCAGACAATTATGTGGTCGATATTGCGATGCGTTACGGGGAGCCGTCCATCGATCAAGGTATTACAAAAATGATTGAAGCGAACGTCGATGAAATTGTGCTATTTCCGCTCTATCCGCAATATTCAGCAGCAACCACTGCAACGGTAATGGATAAAGTAGGCGAGGTGTTAAAAGAGAAGCGCTATTTCCCCGCGATTCGAGTGATGGGCGCGTACTATAAAAATCCGCTTTACATTCAAGCTTGTGCCGAGCGCATTCGTGAAACCCTAGGCGATAGCTTCGATACGCTCGATAAGATTGTTTTCTCCTATCATGGCATGCCAAAAGCAACCTATGATCTTGGTGACCCGTATTTTGATCAATGTATGGAAACCACAAAGCTCATTGCGGCGGAGTTAGGGGAATCGCTCGACCGATTTGAAACGGTCTTCCAATCCCGATTTGGAAGTGCAGAATGGCTTCAACCCTATGCGGCAGAATATTTTAATGAAGCGCCGAAAAAAGGCATCAAAAAAATTGCGGTGTTCTGCCCCGGATTTAGCGCGGACTGTTTAGAGACGATCGAAGAGATGGCCGATGAAAACTATGAGGAATTTATGAATGCCGGCGGTGATGCCTATCACTTTGTGCCGTGCCTCAATGAAGATCCACGCCACATTGAGATGATGGTCGATGAGATCTTAAATTAATCTGGCCCAGCATGATGCGTTAAAAATGACGTAATAAAAATGTAGGGATAAAAGAAAACCCCAAGTGAACTTGAGTCAACTTGGGGTTTTTCTGTTTACGCTTACTAAATGCTAAACGCTATTAAATGCGATCTTAGTTTTTAAGCATTTTTTCGAGGTAGTGGATATTTACGCCACCCTCTAAGAATTTTTTATCTTCTAAAATGCGTAAGTGAAGATCAGCGTTTGTTTTAATCCCTTCGATTACGAGCTCATTGAGCGCGTTTTTAAGACGAGCAATCGCCATCTCACGGGTAGGGCCGTGCGCAATAATTTTTGCGATCATCGAATCATAGAACGGAGGAACTGTATAGCCCGCATAGATGTGGGTATCGATACGAATTCCAGGACCGCCTGGGGGATGATAAGTGGTGATTAAACCCGGTGAAGGGATAAAAGTGTTCGGATCTTCCGCATTGATACGGCACTCGATCGCATGCCCTGTGAAGTGAATATCTTCTTGTGAAATTGAGAGTTTTTGACCGCTCGCAATTTTAAGCTGTTCACGCACAAGGTCGACACCGGTTAACATTTCCGTTACTGGGTGCTCAACTTGGATACGAGTATTCATCTCGATGAAGTAGAATTCGCCATTTTCATAGAGGAATTCAAAGGTTCCCGCACCGCGATAATTGATGCGCTTACACGCTTCAACGCACGCTTCACCAATGCGTTCACGCTCTTCTTGAGTGATGCCAGGCGCTGTGGCTTCTTCAAGCACTTTTTGGTGACGACGTTGCAATGAACAGTCACGCTCACCGAGATAGATCGCATTTCCTTGACCATCGGCTAAGACTTGAATCTCAACGTGACGGGGGTTTTCAAGGTATTTTTCCATGTAAACCATGTCATTGTTGAACGCCGCTTTCGCTTCCGATTTGGTTAAAGAGATCGATTTAATGAGCTCTTCTTTTGAGTGAACGACACGCATACCGCGTCCGCCACCTCCGCCGGAGGCTTTGATAATCACCGGATAACCCACTTCTTCAGCGAGTTTGAGGTTCTCTTTATCATTATCGCCAAGCGCTTCTTCAGACCCGGGAACGCAAGGAACGCCGGATTCGATCATCGCTTTTTTCGCTGAAACTTTATCACCCATAATGCGGATTGTTTCAGGGCGAGGGCCGATAAAGACAAACCCAGAGGTTTCCACTTGTTCGGCAAAATTGGCATCTTCTGCAAGGAAGCCATAACCGGGGTGAATTCCATCACTTTCGGTCAGTTCCGCGGCAGAAATAATGCGAGGAATATTAAGATAGCTCTCAACCGGTGACGATGGGCCGATACAGACAGATTCGTCGGCTAAACGCACATGTTTGAGATCTTTATCGCCTGTGGAGTGGACGGCAACAGTTTTGATGCCGAGCTCCTTACAGGCTCTTAGGATACGAAGCGCGATTTCACCGCGATTCGCAATCAGAACTTTTTTAAGCATCGATACGCTCCTTATTCAAGGATCATAAGTGGTTGATCGTATTCAACGGGTTCGCCGTTCGCAACTAAGATCTGAGCCACTTTACCTGAGATTTCGCTCTCGATTTGGTTAAACATTTTCATCGCTTCTACGATACAAACCACATCGCCCACTTTAACGTCTTGACCAACGCCGGTGAATGGGTCTGAGGTAGGAGATGCTGCGGTGTAGAACGTTCCAACCATTGGTGAACGGATCACTTTCCCCGCAGGAAGTGCATCGGGATCGGCCGCTACATCTGCAGCAGGCGCGGATTGTGGAGCTGCTTGAGGTGCTTGCATTTGAGGCATCTGTTGCATCATCATTTGCGGCATCATCATTTGGGGCATGTTCCCTTGAACAAAGGTGCCCTCTTTAGGGGTACGGCTGATGCGGAGAGATTCTTCACCTTCCGTGATTTCGATCTCTGCGACGCTTGAATCGTCTAATAATTCAATGAGTTTTTGTATTTTTTTGATATCCATAAACAGTCTACTCCTTAAAATTGACTCTGTAATTGTACCGTATTGTAACGAACTATTCTTTGATTAAATCGATCGCCTTCATGAGTGCGAGTTCATATCCAAATGTGCCACAACCAATAATAACGCCCGCTGCAATATCGGAAAGATAGGAGCGGTGTCGGAAGGGCTCACGTTGATAAATATTGGAGATATGAATTTCGACGAAGGGGATATCGGTGCCTAAAAATGCATCTCGAATGGCGATGCTGGTATGAGTAAAGGCACCAGGGTTGATAATAATTGCGCGAACACCGTCCTGTTTCGCTTGGTGAATCGCCTCAATAATTTCATATTCACGGTTGCTCTGCATGCATAAAATTGAATAATTATTACGCACTGAAAGATCGGTCAAACGGGATTCGATGGACGCAAGAGTATCGTTACCGTAGGTCTCGGGTTCTCGCATTCCCAGAAGGTTTAAGTTCGGCCCGTTGATTAAGAGCAGTGAATGATTTGTCTTTTGCATAATCGGATTTTGCTATATTTACACCGAGTTGTCCATTAAATTAATTGAATTGATAATGGAATTTTATTAATAAATTCATTGGGTATTGCTATAATGACTGATTAATTACTACAAATTGTTTTTTCAATGAATCTATTTTTGCCAAAGTGTCATTATAGCATTAGATCGATTCGGCAATCACTGTTATTTATTCTCTTTATTGTGATGGCCGTCATCCCGCAGATGGTTTACGCGGGTGGGCGTGATAAAGCGCCTCTATTGCTGACCGATATTTTAGCAGATGGACTCTCGTTAGAAGAGCGTGAGCATCGTCATGTTAAAAGTCATATGGAGAATTATCGCAAACATAGCGTCTCCATCTTTAGTCATTTAGACGAAGATCGTTTAGTGATCTTTAATTACGTCTTAAATGAAGTGAAATCCCGTGGCATGCCACTTGAGCTGGCCTTTATTCCGCTCGTTGAGAGCAGTTATCGCCCCAATGCATCAAATCGTGGTACGCACGTCGGTTTATGGCAGATGGGTGAAGCAACGGCGAAAACCTTTGGCGTTCCTGTAACGCGGGTCTTTGATGGGCGTTACGATATCGAGCGTTCAACGCAAGGGGCGCTCAATTATTTAGAATATCTGCATAACCGCTTTGATGGGGATTGGTTACTGGCGATTGCCGCCTATAACGCCGGAGAAGGGCGGGTGCTTCGTGCCATGAAACGCAATGAAAGGGAGGGTAAAAAAACCGACTTTTGGTCACTCTCCCTTCCGCGAATTACCCAAGCCTATATTCCCAAAGTGCTCGCACTATCGCGTTTAGCGCAAGAAGAGAGTCGTTTAAAAGTCCCACGCCGTAATGTCTCTAAATTGGTGAAAATTGAAGTGTTAAAGCCGACGCAACTCTCAGCGATTGTGAGTGAATTCTCCATTGAACAGCCGTCGATTGAGTTTTATAACCCCAATTATAAACGCCATAAAGATCATGTCCGCACCATCATCGTTCCGGAGAAGTATCTTAAATAAATTAAGGTTTAGTTAATAAAAAAACGCCTCGAGTCAATCGGGGCGTTTTTGTGTGAGCATGTTTTAAATGTGGGAGTATTAATCTTTATTAAAAAAGGCTTCGTGGGCTGCAAGCTCTTCAGTGTTGGCGTAGATCACTCGTGTACCGCCGGAAACCTTTTTCGCCGTTGCCATTAAAAGATCCTCATCGGCATCGCTCTCTTTTTGGCTACCATCATCAAAGAGCAACAGCGATTCCTGACCGCCCGTCATCTTTAGATAGACTTGCGCGAGAAGCTCCGAGTCAATCAGAGCGCCGTGAAGCACACGATTGGAGTTGTTCACATCTAAACGGCGACAGAGTGCGTCAAGAGTATTACGTTGCCCGGGATACATATCGCGCGCCATAATTAAGGTATCGATAACGCTCGAGGTTTTACTCACTGGCGGAAGGCCCATGCGCTCAAGCTCAAAATCGAGGAATCCCACGTCAAACGCGGCGTTATGAATGATCAGTTCATCTCCATTGACGTAATCTAGAAAGGATTGTCCAACCGCTTCAAAGAGAGGCTTGTCGCGTAAAAACTCATCGCTCAACCCATGAACTTTAAACGCCTCTTCCGGCATATCTCGCTCAGGATTAATATAGACATGGTAATGATTGTCGGTGATTTGGCGGTCGATCATCTCGATGCAACCGATCTCCACAATACGATCACCAGTTGCGTGATCAAACCCTGTGGTTTCCGTATCGAGCACAATTTGTCTACTCATGAATCTCTCCTTTTTTCGCTATTGTTCGCTACGAGCTTGTGCGATTGCGCCGGTCGCGAGATCGTCGGCCCGTTCATTTTCAGGATGGCCAGCATGGCCTTTAACCCAGCGCCAATCCACCGATAGATGGCGTTTTTCGGCCTCTAATAGGCGTTGCCATAGATCTTGATTGCTCACCGGTTTATTGCTCGCCGTTTTCCAGCCCTTTTTAATCCAGTTTTGCACCCAATTTAAGATGCCTTGCTGAACGTAGCGGGAATCGGTAGAAAGAGCCACATGACAAGGGCGATTGAGCGCTTCGAGCGCCATAATGGCGGCCATAAGTTCCATGCGATTGTTGGTGGTTTCAGGGGCAAAGCCTGAGAGCTCTTTTTCATGCCCTCGATATTTTAATAGAACGCCCCAACCGCCTGGGCCAGGGTTTCCACTGCAGGCGCCATCGGTGTAGGCGTGTACAAGATTATTTTCGTCGATCATGATGATTTATACGGCTACTTGAGCGCGAATGGCAGGGTGAGGATCGTACTCTTCGATGACAAAATCCTCAAATTCAAAGCTAAAAATATCGGTCGCTTGCGTATCGATTTTAAGTTTCGGCAGCGCGCGGGGTGAGCGAGAGAGCTGAAGATCCACCTGCTCTAAATGATTGCTATAGAGATGGCAATCGCCCCCGGTCCAGATAAAATCACCCACCTCTAAGCCAGTCACATGGGCGACCATATGGGTTAAGAGTGAGTAGCTCGCGATATTAAAGGGCACGCCCAAAAAGAGATCGGCAGAGCGTTGATAGAGTTGGCACGAGAGTTTGCCATCGGCAACGTAAAATTGAAACAGAAGATGGCACGGTGGAAGCGCCATATTAGCAAGCTCGCCCACATTCCACGCACTGACAATAAGGCGGCGGGAATCGGGGGTGTGTTTTATCTCGTGAATGAGATTGGCGATCTGGTCGATCGTTTTTCCATCACGGGTAGGCCAGCTGCGCCACTGCGCGCCGTACACCGGGCCTAAGTTCCCCGCTTCGTCAGCCCATTCATTCCAGATCCGTACGCCATTATCTTGGAGATATTGCACGTTGGTATCGCCGTTTAAAAACCATAATAGCTCATAAATAATGGAGCGCAGATGAAGTTTTTTCGTGGTAACAAGGGGAAAACCCTCTTGCAGGTTGAAGCGCATCTGATGACCAAAGATCGAATAGGTGCCAGTTCCGGTGCGATCGTCCTTGAAGGTCCCTTCGTCGCGCACTTTTTTGATAAGATCAAGATATTGCTGCATCGTGTTTTCCTCGATATGCATAGATAAATAGAAGCGCACCGCCGAGAATCATCGGGATGCAGAGAATCATGCCCATAGTGAGCCAATCGC
Organism: Ignatzschineria sp. RMDPL8A; assembly: GCF_029815055.1. Classification (NCBI taxonomy): domain Bacteria; kingdom Pseudomonadati; phylum Pseudomonadota; class Gammaproteobacteria; order Cardiobacteriales; family Ignatzschineriaceae; genus Ignatzschineria; species Ignatzschineria sp. RMDPL8A. The sequence continues at coordinate 932,116 of NZ_JAPPWA010000002.1, forward strand.
CGGCAAGATAGCCAAGATGGGCATCGGGTTCGCGGTAAAATTCCACGATAAAACGGAAAATGCCATAGCCCATTAAAAAGAGTGCGGAAGGCGCGAACGCCGGGCGCGGTCTACGGGTGTAGATCCATAAAATAAGAAAGAGAGCAAAACCTTCTAAGGCCGCCTCATAGAGCATCGATGGGTGGCGATAGATTCCGTAGAGATAATCGGGCGCAGTGTGAAAGAGAAATCCCCAAGTTTGATCGGTGGGCTTTCCCCATAATTCACTATTAATAAAGTTGCCTAACCGGCCAAGCAACAAGCCAATCGGCGCAAGCGGGGCGATAAAATCGGCAATCTCGGCAAAGGATTTTTTAAATTTCCGCGTTGCGAAAAGGGCGGCAATAATCACCCCTAACAGCCCGCCATGAAAGCTCATGCCTGCCCATGACAATCCATTTTCAGTAATGCCAAGCAGGTAGAGCGGGTTGTGAATAAAGGTCTCAAATTGATAAAAAAGCGTGTAGCCAATACGTCCGCCAAGCACCGCGCCTAAAAAGAGATAGAAGGCTAGATCGCTCACTTCGCTCTTTTTCCAGCCGGAATCAGGTTGCTTTGCGCGATATGACCCGACAGCAATAATCACAAAGAGCGCGAGAATGTACATAAATCCGTACCAATGAATGGCGAGCGGACCGATCTTCAGCATGACAGGATCGAAGTTCGGCTCAAAAAAGAGAGATGATGTCATAAGGCCTCGTTTTCGAAAATTAAAAAGCGATTTACCATTGTACAGAATGGCGCGCCTGAACAAAAGGGCTCAAAAAATTGAAATAAAAAAGGGACGGTGTTAAATCCCATCCCTTTGATGTTTCACTGGTAAAACGTTATTTTTCGTCAGCGTTAGCGTTAGTGTCACTGTTGGTATCAGCGTCTTTCTCGGAGAGCTGTTTTACGAGACCATCAAGTACCATAATAAATTGATCAAACGGTGAGACATTCGCATTATTTAAGCGATTCGCTTTTTCGATATCGAGAACATATTCACCGTTTACAATCACCGCAGGGGTGTAGTTAACGCGATAATATTTACTCATATATTCCGCAGAGCGCTTAAATTTAAGATTGGTAGCAAATGAATCGTAGCCCGCTAAGAACGCTTTTTTGTCCATGTCATATTTTTTGGCGAAATAATCGGCAATGGCTTCTTTTTTGATAAAGCGCTGATTGTCGTTGAAGATCGCGTCAAAAAATGCAGAGTGATAGGGCTCAACTTTATCCATTGCTTCAAAGGCATAATAGGTTTTTGCGTAGAGCTCACTGGTGCGTGGCCCGGGATAGGGAAGGCGAACATAATTGACCTTCTCTTCATTCACTTTCGCCCATTTTTCGATATAGGGGTCTAAGCGATAGCAGGTGCCACAGGTGTAGGAAAATACCAAGACCACTTCCACTTTATTCGCTTCACCTTCAAGAAGGGGGGCTTTGTTTGAAAGGGTTTCGTACAAGGTGGCATCGGTCGATTGAGCCGTTGCGACTTGCGTCACTAAGGTTAAAAGTGCAACAAACGAAAATAGTAGTCGTTTCATAGTCAGTTCGATCCTCTTTTAGTTATTACGGAGGGGAAAATAAAAACCCCTAGTTGAACAGTATACGACCTTTTAGGATTATCGTTCAAATAGGGGATTTATAGATTGTTCGCATAGCTAGCGCTCTCAATTAAAGCGAAGCGTCCAATGGATTCAAGGGCGATTTAGTTGTTCGCTTGACGAATCGTTGGGCGTTTGATTTGGAGAGTTTCAATATATTTTGCTAACCCTTTAATCTCTTCATCAGTTAAGCGCTCGGCGATATCGCGCATCATGCGCTCTGGGTCGTTGCTACGAACCGCTTTTTCAGCGCGGCTATTTTTAAATGCGAAGAGTTGTTTTTCGGTGTATTGCGCATATTGGCCTGCGATCATTGGATATTTTGCAGGGCCGTTCCCCATTCCTGATGGGCTATGGCATGATGAACACGCGGGGATGTTACGGTTAACGTCACCACCACGATAGAGGTAGTCGATGCGTGTTTCAAATTCGTTGCTAGGAGTTTTTGCTGCATCGGCAAGCACAGGTTTTTGTGATGAGAACCATGCAGCGATGTGTGCTGCCATTTCAGAGTCGAGCATTTTACCGCCCATCATTGGCATTGATACGTATGGCATCATTTGCACTTCAACGCGGTAGATTCCCTCTTTTTTTGCACGCTCAGGATCCATGTGAGAAATCTGTAGTGAACGTAACTGCTGGAGGATATATTCAGGATGTTGTCCTGCTAGACGTGGGAAGGTTGGGCCCATTGACATTGGCTCGCCCGCTTTATTTAAACGAGGATTGCCTTCTTTGTCGCGAATAATTCCATCTCCTTGAAGGCCGTGACAAGTTCCACAGGTGGTTCTAGCAAGCTCGAGGCCGATTTCTGCGCTAGGCACAAAGTTCGCAGGGAGGGGATTATCCAAGGGGATTTCTTTGGCTTGTACGCTAGACAAAAGCAGCGTAGAAAGACCGATTCCTAGTAGAGTTTTATAATTGAAACGCACAGCTTTCTTATCTCCTAAAAAATTATGATTTTCATACTGTTAATCTTGAGTAAGTTAACATTTCAACGAAATTATTTCTATATTCTAATATAATTTTTATAAAATATGTAGTGATTTAGGTAAAGAACCTAGGCTTTAGTTCGAAGAGATGACTTTATACATAGAGTTGAGTGAATAGTTAAGCGTATCACGGCTTGCGATCATTTATCGTTTATTCTCTATAAATAAGCACAATATTGGGTTTGTGATCTAAAGCAGTTGGCTCTATAATTAAGGTTTGGCTGCATTTAAATAAGAAATAAGCAAATTTGATGATTGGAGTAATTGAATGCCTATAGTTAAATTACCAGATGGTAGTGAGCGTAAATACGACGGTGATGTCACTGGTTTTGATATTGTGAATGATATTGGGCCAGGCCTTGCGAAAGCAGCGGTCGGGATTGTAGTGGACGGCGTGGATAAGGATTTATCACACACCATTACGACCGATGTGGATTTCCGTGTACTGACGGGACGAGACGAAGCGGGTCTTGATATTATTCGTCATACGTTAGCCGCTCAAATTTTAGCGCGGGCAGTCAAAGATCTCTATCCGACGGCAAAACTTGCGATCGGACCAACGATTGAGCACGGGTTTTATTATGACGTGGATTTTGAAGAGCCGATCGTTCCTGAAGATCTTCCTGCGATTGAAAAGCGCATGCGTGAGATCATTAAAGAAGGTTTAGATGTCACCCGCGAAATGTGGGAGCGACAAGCCGCGATCGATTATTTCCTCAATAAAGGCGAAATCTACAAAGCCGATATCATTGAGCGTGCGCCAGAAGATCAAACGGAAATCTCGCTCTATCGTCAAGGCAATAATGGCGAGGATATCTTTATGGACCTCTGCTTTGGTCCGCATCTTCCCAATGTGAAAAAAGCGAACATCGCCTTTGCGTTAACGAACGTTGCCGGAGCGTATTGGCGCGGGGATTCAAACAATAAAATGTTAACCCGTATCTACGCGGTAGCATTTAATAGTGATAAAGAATTAAAAGAGCATCTAAAACGCGTTGAAGAAGCGGTAAAACGTGACCATCGCCGTATTGGTCGTGCGCAAAATCTCTTCCATTTACAAGAAGAAGCACCAGGTATGGTGTTCTGGCATCCGAAAGGTTGGACCATTTGGCAAGTGGTTGAGCAATATATGCGTGAGCGTCAAAAAGAAGAGGGTTACCTTGAAATTCGCACACCCATGATTGCGGACCGTTCACTTTGGGAGCGTTCAGGGCACTGGGCAAACTATAAAGAGAATATGTTCACCACCGCGTCTGAAAATCGTGATTACGCGGTAAAACCGATGAACTGCCCATGTCACATTGAAGTATTTAATCATGGTCTTCACTCCTATCGTGACTTACCGCTACGTTTAGCGGAGTTTGGATCGTGCCATCGTAACGAGCCATCAGGAGCACTTCACGGATTAATGCGCGTACGCGGATTCGTTCAAGATGATGCGCATATCTTCTGTCGTGATGATCAGATCGTTGATGAAGTCCGCCGTTTCCATGCGTTTGCAATGAGCGTTTACAAACATTTCGGCTTTACTGATATCAGCATTAAATTATCGCTTCGCCCAGAGCAGCGTGCAGGATCCGATGAGATCTGGAACCACGCAGAATCAGGTCTACGCAGTGCATTAAACGCTGCAGGCATCGCTTGGGAAGAGCTTCCAGGCGAAGGGGCGTTTTATGGTCCTAAAGTGGAATATCACATCAAAGATGCGATCGGCCGTTCATGGCAAGTGGGTACGATTCAGTTAGACTTCGTACTTCCTGAGCGCCTTGGCGCAAGTTTTGTGGATGAAGACAATACCCGTAAAACACCGGTTATGCTTCACCGCGCAATTTTAGGTTCTTTTGAGCGTTTCATCGGGATCTTGATTGAGCATCACGCAGGATCATTCCCGCTCTGGCTCGCGCCTGAACAAGTGATTGTGACCACCATCACCAATCATCAAGATGAGTATGCAACGCAAGTGGCAGAAACACTTCGAAATCGAGGCTTCCGCGTTAAGCTTGATACCCGTAATGAAAAGATCGGTTATAAGATTCGTGAAGCAACCGTAGGCCGCATTCCATACATCGTTGTGGTGGGTGCGCGCGAGGATGAGCTCGGCTTAGTGGCGGTTCGTACACGTGAAGGTCAAGATTTAAGTACCATGCAGATTAATGAATTTGTAGAATATTTAAACAAGAATCAGTATAATTAGAGATTATTATAAATTTAACGTAACTTTGATGATTAACATTAACCAATAGGAGAAATGAGTTATCAGTAATCAAAACGAACACCGAATCAATGAAGCAATCTCATCACGTGAAGTACGCTTAATTGATGAAGCGGGCGAACAAAAAGGCATCGTAAGTCTTGCAGATGCGCTCGACATGGCTTATAATGATGGGCTTGATTTAGTGGAGGTGTCGCCCAACGCGAGACCGCCCGTATGCCGCATTATGAACTATGGTAAATTCAAGTTCGAGCAGCAGAAAAAGGCCGCTGAAGCACGTAAACGCCAGCGTCAAACACAGATCAAAGAAGTAAAATTCCGTCCTGCGACGGATGAAGGGGATTATCAGGTAAAACTACGCAACCTGATACGTTTCCTAAAAGATGGTGATAAAGCAAAAGTAACGCTTCGTTTTAGAGGGCGTGAAATGGCTCACCAAGAGTTGGGTATGGAACTTCTTCTACGCGTAGAAGAAGATCTTAAAGAGTATGGTGTCGTTGAACAGCGCCCGCGTCTTGAAGGACGTCAAATGGTGATGGTTCTAGCGCCAACTAAATAACCCAAATTTTTATTAATGTAATTTTGAATGCGAGTGGATTATTATGCCAAAATTAAAAACGAATAGTAGTGCGAAAAAGCGCTTTGCCAAAAATGGCGGCGGTAACTTTAAGCGCCATTCTTCACACAGAAGTCATATCCTCACAAAGAAATCAACTAAACGTAAAAGACATTTACGTGCAGATAAATTGGTTTCCGCTGCGGACAAAAAGTCAATTAGCAGATTAATGCCGTACGCATAAGTTGAGGAGAAGTAAGAAATGGCAAGAGTTAAACGTGGTACTATTACCAAAGCACGTCACAAAAAGATTTTAAAGAAAGCAAAAGGTTACTATGGTGCACGCTCACGTACAATCCGTGCAGCACATCAAGCAGTAATCAAAGCAGGTCAATACGCATATCGTGACCGCCGTCAAAACAAACGTAACTTCCGTTCACTTTGGATCGTACGTATTAATGCGGCAGCACGCGAATGTGGTCTTTCATACAGCCGTTTCATCAACGGTCTTAAGAAAGCGAACATCGAAATTGACCGTAAAGTTCTTGCGGACATGGCTGTTCATGATAAGGCGGGCTTTGAGGTTTTAGCAAACCAAGCTAAAGCAGCACTAGCTTAAACCTTTTAGGTTTTATAGCCGTATTATTAGAAAGGAAAAGGTGCACTATGCTTCTTTTCCTTTTTTATTTGTGGTTGATTTGTGGTTACTTTTGATAGGTAGTTGATGAATGAATTTAGATAATATATTAGAGAGCACACTCGGTGAGATTAACGCCGCTGACTCGCTTAAAACCATCGAGGAGATTCGCGTCGCTAATTTTGGTCGTAAAGGTAAAATTAGCGGACTTATGGCTGAACTCGGAAAACTCGATCCATCAGAGCGTAAAACACGCGGGGCCGAGATCAATCGCGTTCGTACAGCGCTTATCGATGCATTAGAAGCGAAAAAGCAAGCGTTAGAAACCGCTGAATTAAACGAAAAACTGAAAGCGGAGACGGTTGATATCACGCAACCCGGTCGCCGCAGTGAGATCGGATCGCTTCACCCGATCACCCGCACCATGATGCGTATTCATGAATTTTTTGGATCCTTAGGATTTGATATTGTTCAAGGGCCTGAAATTGAGAGCGATTTTTATAACTTTGAGGCGCTCAATATTCCCGAGCATCACCCTGCGCGTGCGATGTTCGATACGTTCTATTTTGATGATCACATGCTTCTTAGAACGCACACCTCAAACACTCAAATTCACGTGATGGAAGAGCAAAAACCGCCGATTCAAATGATCGGATATGGTCGCGTCTATCGCTGTGACTCCGACGTAACCCACAGCCCGATGTTCCATCAAGTGGAAGGCTTAGTGGTCAATAAAGATGTGACGTTTGCGAGTTTAAAAGGAATTTTAACGGAGTTTATGCAGGCTTTCTTTGAGAAAGATCTTAAACTTCGCTTCAGACCCTCATTCTTCCCATTCACAGAACCCTCAGCGGAAGTGGATATTGAATGTGTGATCTGTAACGGCGATGGTTGTCGCGTCTGTAAAAATACCGGTTGGTTAGAAGTTTTAGGCTGCGGTATGGTTCATCCCAATGTCTTTAAAGCAGTAAATATCGATCCTGAAGCGTACCAAGGCTTTGCATTTGGTATGGGGATTGAGCGTTTAGCAATGCTCCGTTATGGCGTCAATGACCTGCGTCTCTACTATGAGAACGACATGCGCTTCTTAACGCAATTTAGATAGATGATCCTTTTCGATTAATCTCCTTTAACGACAAAAATATATAGGCAAAAATATGAAAATATCAGTTTCTTGGTTAAAAGAGTGGGTTGCCACCCTTCCAGATCAATTAGCCGATCGCCTCACAATGGCGGGGTTAGAAGTCGAAGCGGAAGAGCTGGCTGCGCCCGAATTTACTCAAGTGGTGGTGGGTGAAGTTAAAACCGTTGAGCCGCATCCTGACGCAGACCGTCTCCGTGTGACGACGGTCGATGTGGGCGAAGATGAGCTTCTTCAAATTGTGTGCGGTGCGCCAAACGTAGCGGTTGGAATGAAAGTACCAACGGCAGTTGTGGGAGCCGTGCTTCCGGGCGGCTTTAAAATTAAAGCGGCAAAACTTCGTGGCGTTCCATCAAATGGGATGCTCTGCTCATCAAAAGAGCTAGGCGTTGACGAAGATGGTTCAGGTTTAATGGCGCTTGATCCTGCGGTAAAAGTCGGCACTTGCTTTAGAGAATTGTATGATTTAGACGATCGTATTGTGGATGTGGATTTAACGCCCAACCGCGGTGATTGCCTCAGCATTTTAGGGATCGCGCGCGATGTTGCAGCGATCTCAGCACAGTCCATCATTCAAAAAGAGATTACGCCGGTAGAGGTATCATTTGATGAGGTGAAAAATATCACTGTTGAGAATGACAATGATTGCCCGCGCTACATTGGTCGAATCGTCCGCGATCTTAATCCAAATGCAGAAACGCCGCTTTGGATGAGTGAGCGTCTACGTCGTTGTGGCATTCGTCCGCACGGAATTTTAGTCGATGTAACGAACTACGTTCTTTTAGAGCTTGGTCAACCGCTTCACGCCTTTGATGTTAATAAGCTTGAAGGGGATATCACTGTTCGTCGTGCGAAAGCTGGGGAAACCTTAACGCTGATCAATGATGATAAAGCCGAACTTAAAGACGATACCTTAGTGATTGCCGATGAGAAAAAAGTTGTGGCGATTGCCGGAATTATGGGCGGTAAAAACAGCGAATGCGGTGATGAGACAACGGATGTATTCTTAGAATCAGCGTGGTTTAATCCCGTGACCATCGCAGGACGTGCGCGTAACTACGGTCTTCATACCGATGCATCGCACCGTTTTGAGCGTGGCGTTGATTTTGCCTTAGCGGAAAAAGCCCTTGAACGTGCCACTGCGCTTTTAGTGGAATTTGCCGGCGGTAAAGCGGGTAAAATTAGCCGTTTTGAAGCGATCGATGCGCTGCCTAAACGCAATCCGATCAAGGTGCGTTTTGCGCGCGTTGAAAAAATCATTGGTAAAGCGTTCTCAAAAGAAGAGATTGTTACTTATTTAGAGCGAATTGGCGATCTGTCTGAGGTGGCCGATGACTATCTTATTTTTACGGCACCAAGCTATCGCTTTGATATCGAAATTGAAGAAGACCTCATTGAAGAGATCGCGCGTTTAAGCGGTTATAACGATGTGCCGGTCTGTTTTGATATGCAATCGAAAATCTCGATGCGCCGTGTGCCTGAAAATGAAGTGCCGTTAAAAGATTTTAAAAATATTTTAGTGGCGCGCGATTATCATGAAGTGATTGCGATGAGTTTCGTAAGCCCGAAATGGCAAGAAATTTTAGCGCCGGGCAGTACGCCGATTGCACTTAAAAACCCGATCTCAAGTGATCTATCGGTGATGCGTACTACGCTTCTTCCGGGGGTTTTAGGAGCGATGGAGCATAACTTAAAACGTCAACATACCCGTCTACGTTTCTTTGAATCGGGCTTAACCTATAACGGCACGCTTGAAAATGTGGAGCAAGAGCTTCATTTAGCTGGCGCGATCTGTGGGGAAGCCTTTGAGAAACAGTGGGGCGAGCCTGCGCGTAAACTGGATTTCTTCGATCTTAAAGGCGATGTTGAAGCGCTGTTAAATCGTACAGGGGTTCAGGATTTTCGTTTTGAAGCCTCTGAAAACAGCATCTTACACCCCGGTCAATCTGCACAAATCTTGACAAATGCAGGAACCGTTGTAGGATATTTGGGTAAACTTCATCCAACAGTCTCAAAAGCACTCGATTTAAATACCGATGTTTTTGTTTTTGAGCTAAACTTTAACGCACTTAAAGTGTCTGCAACACCAACCTTTAGTGAGTTGTCGAAATTCCCAAGTTCACGTCGTGACTTAGCGTTAGTGGTTCCCAATAACGTGTCGCACGCAAATCTTGTGGATTCAATGATGCAGAGCGGTCAGCCACTTCTTCGTTCGGTCAACTTGTTTGACCATTACCAAGGGGCTGAAAAAGGGGAAGTCAATGAGACGAGAAATGTGGCATATAGCCTAGTATTTCAAAATCTTAAAGAAAATCTCAAAGATTCAGAAATCGATACTATAATTGAATCGATCTTGAATGATTTAGGAAAATTAGACGTTCAATTGCGTCAATAGGTTTAATTTAATATTTGTCTATTAAAAGGATTTTATTATGACAACGGTAACAAAAGCCGATTTAACTGAAAATTTATATCACAACTTTAACGCTCAACGCGAAGACGCAAAAGAGTTTGTTGAAGCATTTTTCGAAGAAATTCGTGAATCACTCGCCTCGGGTGAGCCTGTAAAATTATCAGGTTTCGGAAGCTTTGAATTACGTGATAAAGCTGAACGTCCTGGTCGTAACCCAAAAACTGGGGAAGAGATTCCAATTTCTGCACGTCGTGTAGTCACTTTCCGCGCGGGTCAAAAACTTCGTGCGAAAATGGAAGAGCTCAGCGAGCGTAAATAAGTAAGTTTTCAAAATGGTTTGATTGATTCAATCAGCCGATAAAATGTATAACAGAAGCCTTGATCCGCGACGCTCGTGGGTTCAAGGCTTTTTTATGGGCACTTGAAAAAGGATTCCCAAATTGATTTTGGCAAAAATCGGCGGGCGATATCAGACTTTTGTGTGATCGATTCGGCGAAGCGGGGCGCTTTAGGATAAAATAGGGCGTTATTGTTTTATATGCCTGATTGTCGCTCGGTTGGCGTCAGGATAGATCCACGCTAAAGATATCAATTCAGTATGAAAAAATCTCTCTTTCGCTCACTCTTTACCGTGAGCGCGTTTACCTTTCTCTCTCGCATTATGGGGCTTGTGCGCGACATTGTCTTTGCGAGCTTTTTCGGCGCGTCGCTCTATATGGATGCCTTTAGTGTCGCGTTTCGGATCCCGAATCTCTTTCGCCGTTTTTTTGGGGAGGGGGCGTTTAACCAAGCCTTTGTGCCGGTCTTTAGTGAATATCGCATTAAAAAAGAGCGCGCGGAATTAAAGCTTTTTTTAGCGGAGATTAGTGGGACGCTCGGGATTGTTTTATTGCTGATTGCGGTGGTGGGCGTGCTTGCTTCTCCGCTTGTGGTGATGCTCTTTGCATCGGGCTTTATGAGCGATGCGTACGTGTTTGAGATCACCAATAATCTGCTTAAATGGATGCTCCCATATCTCTTTTTTATCTGTATGACGGCGATGTATTCAAGTACGCTCAATGCGCTCGATAAGTTTGCGGTGCCGGCAGGCGTGCCCATTTTGCTCAATATCTGTTTAATTGGCGGAGCGTTTTTAAGCTCGCTTGCCGATGAGCCAATCTATGTGCTCGGATATGCGGTCTTTTTAGCGGGGATTGTGCAGTTACTCACGGTATTTTATGCGGTTTATCGGGAGGGTCTTATTGCTCGTCCGCGAGTGGCATTTAAATCGAAAGGCGTGCGCACGGTGATGTTTTTGATGATCCCAGCGATTATTGGTTCCTCGAGCAGTCAGATCAATATTTTGATCAATACTCAGCTCGCCTCTCGTCTGGAAACAGGGAGCATTACCTGGCTCTATTATTCTGATCGTTTGGTTGAGTTTGCCATTGGGACTTTTGCCGTTGCGCTTGGTACGGTGGTACTTCCGCGCCTGTCACAGCTCAATGCGAAAGAGGATTATAAAAGCCTCGGGCAGACGATTGATTGGGGTTTAACCCTTGCGCTTGTGATCGGTTTACCCGCGACAATTGCGCTTGTGATTTTGGCCGAACCCCTCCTTGCGCTTCTCTTTATGCGTGGCGCTTTTACCGTTAATGATGTGATGATGGCCTCTCGCAGTTTGGTGACCTACGCGCTCAGTATTCCCGCCTTCTTTTTGATTCGAGTGTTAGCGCCGGTATTTTTCTCACGGCAAGACACGAAAACGCCGGTCAAATATAGTCTCATTGCGATCGCCACCAATATTATTTTGCAATTTATCTTGGTACAGCATCTTCAGCATGCGGGGCTTGCGCTTTCGTCAGCCATTGCGGCGTGGGTCAATGCAGGATTACTCATGATGGGGATTGTCTCCCAAGGCATTCACAACTTCAGTGGGCTGATGCGCTTTAGAAGTTTAGCGATTTTACCGGCGAATTTACTTTTAATTGCGGGATTAATGTGGGTCGCATCGTTCAGCGCTTTTTGGTTTGAGGCAGGATTAATGATGCGCTTTGGTGTGATGATGGGTGTGGTTGTTGTGGCGGTTGCGGGGTACTTTGCGCTCATACATCTAAGTGGCCTTAAACTGCAAACCTTAAAAGAGCCGGATCGATTTATATAATTGAATCATTACTCGATTGAGTCATTGAGATAAGATCGATCAGCACAATAAAAAGCCCGCATCTTTTTTAAGAGCGGGCTTTTTAATAAGCGGTAGATTGTTTATAGGGTAGCTTTTCCGCCTTTTGGGTGTTTTTTACGCCATTCGCCATAGAGAAATACCGCAATCGCCACCCACACCAGCGCAAAGCCAACAAAGCGGTTCGTCGAAAAAGTCTCTTTAAAGAGGAAAATTCCCATTAACAGTTGGAAGGTGGGCGAGATATATTGAAAAATTCCCACAAGTGAGAGCGGGATTCGGCGCGCGCCTTCGGAAAATAGGACAAGCGGAATGGTGGTCACCGCCCCTGAAAAGAGCAGAACCAGTAGGGGAATGGTATCGAGATTAAAGAGTTGCAGTTCGCCTTTGTTGATGACGATTGCAAGATAGACGATCGAGTAGGGCATCATAAAGAGCGTTTCCAGCGTGAGCCCGGGAATGGTTGGCAGTGACGCGACCCGTTTAATCAGTCCGTAAAACCCAAAGGATGTGGCAAGAATAATCGCAACAATTGGAATGGATTTGCCTAAAATCGCAAGCCAAAGCACGCCAAGCGTTGCAATGCCGATGGCGATATATTGCGGGCGACTGAGATACTCTTTTAAGAAAATTCGCCCGAGAAAAATACTCACAAGGGGATTCATATAGTACCCAAGGCTCGCATCGAGCACGTGATTATTGCTGATCGCCCAGAGGTAGGTGAGCCAGTTAAAAAAGATAAAGAAGGAGGCGCCTAAAAAGGTGACGAAAATTCGCCGATTGGTGAGCCCATGGAGCACTACTTTAATCTGTCCGGTAAAGGTGACAACGCCAAGCAGAAATAGGAACGACCAGAGAACGCGCTGCGCCATAATTTGATAGGCATCCATCCCCTGTAGCGGATACCAATAGAGCGGAAAGCTTCCCCAAATGGTGTAACAGGCGATGACGAGTAATATCCCTTTTTGATATTCAGTCGCAGGCTTTTTCATACGGTTCCTTTTTTGTGTGGTGTCGTAGTCTGAATGGATCGAACGATCGTCAATGCGCACGAATGGCGCAGGTAGAATGGCTCATATTGTACGAGGATTTTTTGAGAATCACTAGCAAAACCCATAATTTTGCTTGAGCCCGATTGAATTATGATTCCCTTAAACGGGCAATATATAGAGCTTTTCTATAGAAAGTCGGTTCAATATTGAACGGATGCTTATTTTTTTAGAGGGTTTAGTGTAAAATTAGACACTTTATGACGCGATAAAGGATTAGCTAAAATGAAGTTCAATTTCAAAGCATTTGGAATTCATTTCCTCTTTAGTATTCTGCTGGTTTCACTCTTTGCGCTGGTGATTTTAACGCTCTGGTATCCGAGCATTTGGTCAAAAGCACTGGGCGGGTATGATCTTTTTATTAAGATTGTGATTATCGACCTGATCGTCGGCCCACTTTGTATGGGAATTGTTTATAAATCTCATAAAAGCCTTAAAGAGCGCATTGTCGATGCGACGACGATTTTAGCCTTTCAGCTCGCCTTTATGGGGTATGGGCTATGGGTACTCTATGAGTCGCGCCCGGTATTTATCGTGTTTGCGCAAGATCGCTATGATGTCTATGTTGCCAATGAAATTGAGCCTGAAATGCTTGGGGATCAAGCGCCGTTTGATCGCCTATCATTGACAGGGCCTGTCTATGGCGCGGTGGATTTAGCATCGATCTCAAGTGATACGCTCTTTGATTTGACAGTATCGGGGCTTGATGTGAGTAATGTTCCTGAATATTACACCCCGATTGAAGAGTTTAAAGAGACTATTTCTGCACGAAAAGTGAGCTATCAAGAGATGGATGACACGCTTTTAAAAAGTGCGCTAACAGCGTATATTGATAAGAATAAGTTGGATGAGAGAGCGGTCTACTGGCTCCCGGTAAAACATCGTTTTGGCTTTGTCACGGCGGTGCTTGTGGGAGATGAGTGGATTCCCCATGGTTATATCGATTTAGATTCGTATGAGACGAATCATTCAAGGGATTAATAGAGGATAAGTGATTAGCATGAAATATATCAGCACCCGTGGTGGCGCCGAGCCGAAGAGTTTTTGTGATGTTGTTTTAGAGGGATTATGCGTTGACGGCGGTTTGTCGATGCCAGAAACCATTCCAAGCATTGATGGCGAAACCTTACAGGTATGGAGCTCATTGCGCTATGCTGATTTAGCATTTGAGATTGCATCGCTCTATTGCACCGATATTCCCGCGGATGATCTAAAAGGATTGATGGATCGTGCCTACAATAAAGAAAATTTCGGGACCGATTCCATCATCACCAATAAATCAATTGGGGGCGAGGTACGCGTTCTTGAGATCTCAAACGGCCCAACCTTTGCCTTTAAAGATATGGCGATGCAGTTTTTGGGCGAGCTTTTCCCCTATGTTTTAGAGCGCGAGAATAAAACCCTCAATATTTTAGGAGCAACCTCGGGCGATACGGGTTCAAGCGCGATCCATGCGATGAAAGGTAAAAATCGCATTAACGTCTTTATGTTAAGTCCTTTTGAGCGAATGAGTGCCTTCCAAACGGCGCAGATGTATTCCGTTCAAGATGAGAATATCTTCAATATCGCAGTCAAAGGCGTGTTTGATGATTGCCAAGATTTAGTTAAAGCGCTCAATAACGATGCGACCTTTAAAGCCGACAATAAACTCGGCGCGGTCAACTCCATTAACTTTGCCCGTATTTTGGCGCAAATTATCTACTATTTCCGTGGCTATTTCATGAATGCTGAGTCGATCGGTGAGCCGGTTGATTTTGTCATTCCATCGGGGAACTTTGGCAATATTTTTGCGGGAATTATGGCGCGTCATATGGGGCTTCCGATCCGTAAATTGATTCTAGCCACCAATGAAAATAATGTCCTCGATGAGTTTTTCAAAACGGGGATCTATAAACCGCGCGCTTCAAAAGAGGTGCATCTCACCTCAAGTCCCTCGATGGATATCGCGAAAGCAAGTAACTTTGAGCGCTTTATCTATCTGATTGCGGGTGCCGAAAAAACGAAAGCGCTTTGGGACGCCATTGACGAGCAAGGCTATTTTGATTTGACCGAAGATGCGCTTTGGGCAGATCGCACTGCTTGGAATATTGAGTCGGGTGAGAGCGATCATGAGAACCGTTTAGAGACGATTCGCCGTATCTATAAAGATTCAGGTGAGCTCATTGATCCGCATACGGCCGATGGGGTCTATGTGGGCGCGCAATATTTAGATGGCACGACCCAAGTCTGTCTTGAGACAGCTAAACCAATAAAGTTTTATGAAACGATTAAAACGGCGATTCCCAACGCGCCCTTTGATCTTTCATTAGTTGAGGCAATTGAGTCGCTACCTCAACGCTTCAAAGTGCTCGATAACAGCATTGAAGATCTAAAAGCATATATGACGACTGAGTTAACGAAGTAAGGATTAGAGTTACAATGAAAAAAACATCATTCCCTAAGAGCGAAATTAAGGTTGTATTATTAGAAGGTGTGCATCAAGAAGCGGTAAAATATTTTGAAAAAGAGGGCTACTCGAACATCGAATATCACCCGAAAGCGCTTGAAGGCGCAGAGCTTCTCGAAGCGATCAAAGACGCGCACATTCTAGGGATTCGCTCGCGTACTCAGTTAACGGAAGAGGTGCTTGCACACGCTGAGAAATTGATGGCGGTGGGCTGTTTCTGTATTGGAACCAACCAAGTGAATTTAGTGGAAGCGGAGCGCCGTGCGATTCCGGTATTTAACGCGCCGTACTCCAACACTCGCTCGGTGGCTGAACTTGTGATCGCTGAGATGATCATGCTCAAACGTGGTATTCCTTACAAAAACTACATGTGTCATGAAGGCGGCTGGATGAAATCAGCGAAAGACTCCTTCGAGGTGCGCGGTAAAACCTTGGGTATCATCGGGTACGGTCACATCGGTACGCAGGTGGGGATCTTAGCGGAAAGCTTCGGTATGCATGTAATCTATTACGATATCGAATCGAAATTAGCGCTCGGAAATGCTCAACCTGCGAGCTCATTAAATCGCCTTCTTGAAGAGTCGGATATTGTGACGCTTCACGTTCCTGAAGATGCGACCACGAAAAACTTAATGAGCCGTGAACGCCTTGCGTTTATGAAGCAGAGCTCGGTCTTAATTAACGCATCGCGTGGAACGGTCGTTGACCTTGATGCGCTTGCGGAATTTATCGAAAAAGGGCATATCTCAGGGGCGGCGATCGACGTATTCCCCGTTGAGCCAAAATCCAATAACGATGAATTTATCTCACCGCTACGTAAATTACAAAACGTAATTTTAACCCCGCACATTGGGGGATCAACGGTTGAAGCGCAGAAAAATATCGGGATTGAAGTGGCCTCGAAACTCGTGCTCTATTCAGATAATGGATCAACGCTTTCAGCGGTGAACTTCCCCGAAGTATCGCTTCCAAAACAGCCAGGCAGCAATCGTATTTTACACGTGCATAAAAACCGCCCAGGCATTTTGCATGAGGTGAATCAGCATGTTTCAAAACTTGATTTAAATATCAATGCGCAATACCTCCAAACTTCCGCTGAGATGGGGTATGTCGTACTTGATGTATCAGGCTGTGAAGATGCGGCGCTCAAGCTCTATGAAGCGATGAAAGAGATCGATGGTACACTTAAGTGCCGAATTTTATACTAGTAACATAAAGGATTGATAAGGTGTCACTTCAGGATCAATTACTCAAAGCGGGTCTTATTTCAAAAGATAAGGCAAAAAAGATCGTTTCGGATAAGAAGCGTCGCAAGCACCAATCCCATCGAGATAAGTCGGTGCGGGCAGAGCTTGAGACCGAGAAGAAGAGACGTCAGGAAGAGCTAAAAGCATTTGATGAAGCGAAGCGCGCGATGGATCGTGAGAAAAATCGTGAGATTCGGGAAGATGAGGCGCGTAAAGCGGCTCGAATTGAAGCAAGACGCCTAATCGATACTGAACGCGTCGATAATGCGAAGGATAAGCGTTCTGAGAGCTCTGAGCGCTTTAACTTTAGCTCTGATGGGAAAAAGGTGCGTTTTGTCACTGTCACGCCTGAGCAGAGCAAAATGCTCGCGGAAGGAAAGCTTGCGATCTGCCGTAATGATCGGGATGGATATGATTTTCCCATCGTGCCGAAAAAAGTGGCGGAGCGTCTCCTTGAGATTGAAGCGATCGAAAAGGGACGCTGGGTCTATTTTCTAGCGGATCCAACGGAAGTGAGCGAAGTAGACGATGAATGGGCGGCGTGGGATGCCTATGAGGCTAGTTTAAAAGACGAATAGTCTCTACTTAGAGTCTATAAAAGCCTTCACCGCGAATCTAAGCGCTGTGACGCGTTAAATTGTTTATAAAGGAGAGTGAGTAGCTCTCCTTTTTTTGTGCGCGTAAAAAGCTCTGAGACGGCTCAGAACGAGGTAGAAAAGAGAGAGGCTGGGGTCAGAGGTAGGGGAAATGGAAGGAACATAAAAAAAGCCTTCGAAACTTTTTAACGTGTCTCGAAGGCTTTTTTGGCAGAACGCCCATTTAAGTTATTTAAGCAATATACATATACATTTTACAAGCGGTGCACTGGTGAATCATGATACGAGGGGAAAATAGATTGTGAGCTTTAAAAGCGAGAGGGGTGCAGGCTAAGTGTAGTTATCATGCACAGCTTTTAGCTCAAGAGATCGATGATCACAGATGCGGAAAAATTATTTACTTTTACGTTCCTCTTCTTCTTTTGCTTTTTTAAGGAAGAAGTAAGTCAGGAATCCGGCCATACCGAACATAAAGACTAATCCTAATGCGCTTGCTACTACTACCAGAAAATCACTCGACGCGACCATATGAGTTCTCCTATTTGAATGTGAAGGATCAATTCGAACTTTTTGCTATAGGGCTAGAACTTGTCAAGCTCTTCAACCCCTTGGCTTCTAAAGGAATCATGCCAAATTCAAGGATTAATAAATTGATTAATATCAAATGAGACTGTTTGGAGTGGCGATAAGAGGGGAAAGGTTGGCTAAGATCAAGGAAGGAGGGGGTATTTTCGATAGATAAGAAAAAAGCACTAGACCGTGTGGAATAGTGCTTTTTAAAGGTGGTGGCTCGAGGCAGAATCGAACTGCCGACACGCGGATTTTCAATCCGCTGCTCTACCGACTGAGCTATCGAGCCGCTGTTGATGTAGAGTATTAAACAGCTTTTTCGCCGTTTGGTCAAATCTATTTTCGCTCAAAGATTGCGCAAGTGCTAGGTTTGGTCTTTTTTGTCGCTTATTATGAAGAGCTCGACCGGTGCAAAATAGGCTAAAACAGATGGGTTTCGCAAATTTAGAAAAAATCATCAAAGATTCGATAAAAGACGGATTTCCGAGTGCTCAAATCGCAATTGAGCACAAAAGTAGCAGAATCTACCAAAAGGCCTTCGGGCATCGAACCTTCATTCCGGCTAATAATTGTGCAAATTTAATGACGCATTACGATATCGCATCGCTCACGAAGGTATTTAGTCTGGCATTTGGCTATCAATCGCTCCTGACAAAGGGGAAATGCAATCTTGATTGCTCGCTTTTTGATCTACTTACAGAAGAGAGAGAGCAGGGGCTTATCCTCCCGAGAGAAAAAGAGGCGATTACGCTCTATGACCTTTTAACTCACAGCGCCGGATTTGGACCGAATCCCCTTTTTTACGATCCTACCTACAGTGAAACGCTCTATTGTCAGGATCGGTCTCAGTTTTTACAAAAACTCTTGCTCACGCCTCTCGTGCATCCGCCAAAAACGACAGCGCTCTATTCCGATGTGGATTTTATGCTGCTGACATTTCTGTTTGAGCGGATTGCCGGGGAGTCACTGCAGCATTATTTGAAAAAAACTTTTTGGACACCGCTTGGGATTGAGGATTCCATCGATTACCGGCCACTTGAAAATGCAGCGATGCGCGATAACATTGCCGCGACAGAGCTTGCGGGGAATCGTCGGGATGGTGTGATCGACTTTCCCAATATTCGTCAAGAGGTGATCTATGGTGAGGTGCAGGATGAAAAAGGCTTTCACTGCATGGATGGGATTTCAGGGCACGCGGGTCTTTTTGCTAATAGCGATGCGCTGTTAAAATTGATGGCGCTTATGCGGGGCAATAATGATTATTTCTCCAATCGCGTCATTGAGCAGTTTTTAACGCCGAATAGGCTCGATTCGACCTTTGGCGTCGGTTGGCGTCTTAATGGGGCGGATATGGGCTATATGTGCGGCGATTATGCCTCAAGCGAGGCCTATGGGCATACCGGTTGGACGGGCTGTCTGATTTTGCGCGATCCGAAATATGATCTCACCATCAGTTATCTCACCAATCGCAAACATACGCACGTTATCGATCCCGGTAAAAATCCTAATCTTTTTTATGGCGATACGTTGCCGGCGGGGAAATATCGTATCATAGTGAATGAAATTTACCGTGAGCTTGGGCTAGCGTAGCCTGCAGGCTCTTTTCTATTTCCTACAGGAGCATTGAATGCCAAAGCGACTCTTTTTCTTAAAACTCTTGGTGGCCCTTGGTTTGGGCGGCTTAATGACGCTTGGATTTGCCCCCTTTAATTGGGGCTATGGCGTGCCGGTGTTGCTTGCGCTCTTTTTACTGCTGCTTCGCGGTGAGCAGGGTAAACGTGCCTTTATGCTCGGCAGTGGCTTTGGTTTTGGCTTTTTCGCGTTTGGGATTGCATGGGTTCATATTAGTCTGCATCAATTTGGGGGCGCGTCGCTTGGGCTATCGATGGGGATGGCGATGCTCCTTGCGCTCTATCTTGCGCTCTATTACGGCGTGCTGGCGTGGATTGTGGGGCGAAGCAAGCTCGGTTTAGTAATGACTTATGGCTTTCTCTTTCCGGTTGTGGGCGTTTTGCTTGAATTAGTGCGTGCGCATCTCTTTACTGGCTTTCCGTGGCTTGCGCTAGGATACAGTTTGACGGAGATGCCCTTTGCGCCGTTTCTATTTTCAACGATGGGAGCCCTTTTAAGCAGTTTTTGGGTCTATTTTGTGGCGGGGATTCTTGTTCTGTTTGTTTTACAGTTTGCAATGAAGATCGTGCTCGCGCGTCAGGTTCAGCTTTCTGGATGCGAAACACTTCTCCGCTTTCCGCTTCTCTATGGTTTATTGCTCGCAGGAATTGTCGGGATTACCTATGAGTGGATTGGTGAGCCGATTGAGCCGAGTGGGAAGCCGGTTCGCGCGGGGTTATTGCAGGGGAATATTTCTCAAGACGCGAAGTTTCATGACGATTTTATCTATCACACGCTCGACACCTATTTTGACCTTATTGCCAAAGTGTCCGATCGCGTCGATCTCATTGTGATGCCGGAGACAGCGATTCCGATTGTTTATGATGGGCGCGATGGTGTGAGTGCGCATTTTCACCGGTTAGCGGAGCTCGATAATGCCGATATTATCAGCGGGATTTTTACCGGAGACCGGTTAAAGGAACGCTTTCGGAATGGGCTGGTGCATTATGGAAAGAGTGATCAAACGGATCATTTTTATGAAAAATATCGACTGCTTCCATTTGGCGAATATATTCCGTTTCGCGGGATTTTAAGTCATTTTAATGATTGGGTAGAGATTCCCTATAGCGACCTTGAGGCGGGGCAAAAAGAGCAAGCGCCGTTTCAGTTCCGTTCGACTGAGGCAAAAGGGAGCGCTTCGATCTGTTATGAGGCCGTTTTTGGCGATATGCTCCGCTATCAAGCGGGGCAGAGCGAATTTTTAATTAATGTGAGTAATGATGCGTGGTTTGGCGAATCGATTGGCCCGTGGCAACATCTGCAAATCGCTCGTGCGCGTAGCATTGAATTGGCGCGTCCTATGATTCGGGCCACGAATACCGGCGTGACTGCAATAATCGATCATCAAGGGAAAATATTGGGCGTATTGCCTCAGTTTGAAACCGATGCATTAGTCGGAGAATTTCAGCCAATGACGGGATTAACTGCCTACGCTAAATTGGGCGATGGCATGTGGATTTTAATCTTATTGGGCGTGAGCGGATTGATGGTCTTTGTGACAAAGCGTTACGCTCGCCGTCTGCCTTAATCGGTATTCGTAAAGATTAGGGTCGATTCGGCAAGCGTCTCAATGGAATAGAGTATTGATTGGGTGGTGGGTTATTTTTGAGGGGTATTCTCTGAATTTGCGCGTTTACCAAATCCTACTCGGCCTTCTCGGAAGGGGAGTGGGCTATAGCGCGAATAGAGAACGCAGCCGGAAAAGAGCAGAATTGTTAAGAGAAAAATGACGCTCGAGACACCATGCTCGCCACTGCTCCAAAGATCGGTCGCAACGACAAAATATAAGAGCGAAAGAAAGCTGGTCCAGGCGTGTGTATAGCGTTGCGCGCGTAAAATGCCTCTTGATGGAAATAGAAGCGGCACTAACAGACCAATCACAAGCGGACCGCGCGGCAGTTCAGGATAAATCACGTTACCCACGATGAGATAGACAAGAAAAAAGAAGAGCGCAATGTAGGAAAAGAGCGCCATCAGGCGGGAAATGGAAACAATCGGTAAACGCATAGCTACTCGTAAAATTACTGTATAATTGAAAGCGTTAAGTTTATCACAGATTTTAAGAGGAGCGTTATGCCAGAACTGCCAGAAGTGGAAACCGTTAAGCGAGGTGTCTCACCCTATCTTTTGGGGAACAAAATTGCGCGGATTGAGGTGCGTAATGGTCGGCTGCGCTATCCGGTGGGAGAGGAGATTCATGCACTTGAAGGAGAAACAGTACAAACGGTATCGCGCCGGGCAAAATACCTTTTGATTGAGACGGATAATTACAGGCTTGTCGTGCATTTAGGGATGTCAGGGGCGATCAGTGTTTTTGATTCTGATTTCCCGCCGCGTAAGCATGATCATCTCATTATCCACCTTGAGAGTGGCAAAGCGCTCTTTTATAACGATGCTCGGCGTTTTGGGTTTGCGCGAACTTATGGAATTGATGAGATGCCCGATTATTTGAATCAGCTTGCGCCAGAGCCACTGAGTGATGCGTTTAATCTCGCCTATTTTTCAGGACTACTTAAGGGTCGTAAACGGGCGATTAAAACGGTGTTGATGGATCAAAAAATGGTGGTGGGCGTTGGAAATATTTACGCCAATGAATCGCTCTTTCTCTCTAAAATTAATCCCCACAGGGAAGCCCGATCGCTGACGAAAGAAGAGCAGGAAACATTGCTAGGAAACATCAAAAAGGTCTTGGAAAAAGCGATTGAACAGGGCGGTACAACGCTGAAAGATTTCTCAAAACCTGATGGAACACCGGGTTATTTTGCGCAAGAATTATTGGTTTATGGACGGGAGGGGAAACCTTGCCCGAACTGCGATGCGCCTATTATTCGAACAGTAATCACACAGCGATCAACTTTTTATTGTGAAAGCTGTCAACGCGCATAAAAAGAGGTGGAATTTTTATAAAAACATGTTAACGTGAAGATACTTTAAAAAGATTGTTAATTGTAAAGATTCTTTAGCGTTTCAGGGGTTGCTAAGCATAAAACTAAAAGCCCCTGATCTTATATCAATAAAGGAGATAACTATGAATGTAAGCTTAACAGGAAATGGTTTGGAATTAACCGAAGCGCTTCGTAACTATGTTGAAGAGCGTTTCTCTAAATTAGAGCGTCATAGTGATAATATTACTAAGGTTCATATCGTATTATCGACGGAGAATAAGCGCCAAACAGCAGAGGTAAGTTTACATATTGCTAAAGCGAAAGATATCCACGCAGAATCGGTGTCGGAAGATATGTATGCATCGATCGATGATTTAGCTAATAAAGTGGAGCGTCTCTTAGTGAAACAGAAAGAGAAAGCGCTTGATGCGAAACGTCAGCCAGGAACGGCTCCGGCAGTTGACGAAGAATAAGTAAAAGAAGCTAAAAAAAGATTCTAAAAAATGAGATAATAGAAAAGCTCTGTACTGCACAGAGCTTTTTTACGTTTTGCGAGGTAGATTGGGATGAATGTGGCTACACCTGAGATTAAGAGAGAGGCGACGCATTTAGTCGTTGGATTCGGTATTACCGGGCTTTCCATGGTGAAAGCATTGCGCAAATTGGGTGTCAAAACCCTCTGGGCGATCGATAGCCGTCAAACCCCTCCCAATCATGCTGATATTGAAGCGATTGCCGATCGCGTTGCCGTTGGTGGATTTGATGAAGTGATGCTTGATCAATGTGATTATCTCTGGATAAGTCCCGGCGTTCCGCTTGCAACAGAGGCGCTTCAAAATGCGCTAGCACGTCTGCCAAAAGAGCAAACCGGCGGCGACATTGAGATTTTTGCACGTTTGGTTGACGATCCGATTATCGGAATTACAGGAACGAATGGCAAAAGTACGGTGACCACCATGGTGGGCAATATTGTTAAAGAGGCTGGGCGCTCGCTCTATATGGGCGGCAATTTAGGTGAGCCTGCGTTAAATCTTTGGATGCAATATGAGGAAGATCAGAGCGTTGCCAATGTAGAAAAGCCGGTATTTGTCCTCGAACTTTCAAGTTTTCAGCTTGAAACCACTTACAGTTTACAGGCAAGCGTTGGCATAATTTTAAACATTGCGCCCGATCATCTTGACCGCTATCCCAATTTTAAAGCCTATCAAGATACTAAATTGACGCTGCTCGATCAGTCAGAGATCTCCATTGTTCCGAGCGATTGTCCTGCGGCGATCGAATATTGCGAAAAAGCAGGGTTTTCTTACCAAACATTTTCTCTAGAAGATCCTCAAAGCAATTATTACGCCGATATTGCGCGTAAAGTGATTATTAAACGCACTCAAGCAATGCCGATTGTGGGCTATGGGCAGAGCCGTCTTGGGGGCTTTCATAATATTTTAAATATGGTGTCGAGCGTTGCAATTTGTGATGCACTTAATCTTGCGCACACCGCGATCGAACGAGGCTTAGAGACCTATGAACCTCTTCCACACCGCTGCGTTTTAGCCCGTGAAAAAAATGGCGTTCGCTACTATAACGACTCAAAAGCGACCAACATCCCGTCAACGGAAGCGGCGATCTCAGGCTTTGCGGAACCGAAATGGTTAATTTTAGGCGGCGTGACGAAAGGGCAGGATTTTTCTACCTTAACTCCTGAGCTTGATGATTCCATTAAAAAAGTCTACTTAATTGGAACGGAGATCTCTGCTATTATTTCCCATATTCCGAAAGAAATTCCACATGAATATGTCGAAACGCTAGCGCGTGCTGTGGAAAAAATTGATCAAGAAGCAACTTCGGGCGATGTGGTACTTTTCTCACCGGCGTGCGCGAGCTTTGATCAATTTAAAGGCTTTGAGGCGCGTGGCGATCATTTTATTGAGTTAGTTAACGCGCTATAAAACGAAGGGGGCGAGTTTGAACGACGAGAAAAGAATCCGGATTACTTTTGATCCGTGGCTATCGGTAGTGGTGGTATTGCTGCTCTGCATTAGCATGCTGATGGTCACCTCATCGTCGGCCTATGTGGCGCGTTCGTACGATGTCGGCATCTATCATTACAGCATCCGCCAAGGAATCTATATCGGGGGCGGTATTTTGATGGCCTATCTGACCTTTAAAGTCCCCCTTGAAACGTGGTACCGTATCACGCCGCTCTTAATTATGCTCACTTTTGTGTTCCTTATATTGGTCTTGATTCCCGGCATTGGGCGAGAGATTAACGGGGCAATGCGCTGGATTCCGATGAAATTTATGAACGTCCAGCCCGCTGAGATGGCCAAAGTATTCTGCATTATCTATATCGCCAGTTACTTGCATCGCCATCATGCGACGCTTAAAACCTCCACGATGGCGTTAGTTGCGCCGCTTTTTGTGCTCGGTGCGTTTGGGTTTTTCCTGCTGTTAGAGCCCGACTTTGGGTCAACCACGATTATTTTAGCCGTCGGTTTAACGATGATTTTTATCGCCGGCGTTTCACTGTGGCGCTTTGGCTTAATGCTCGCGATTACCCTTGGGCTTATGGTAGCGGCGCTCTATAGTTCTCCGTATCGTAAAGCTCGTCTCGCGGTCTTTTTGGACCCTTGGCAAGATATGTATAACCAAGGCTATCAGCTTATCAATTCGCTTATCGCTATCGGCCGCGGAAAACTTGGCGGCGTTGGCATTGGTGAGAGCGTGCAAAAACTTGGTTATCTGCCCGAATCGCATACGGACTTTATTTTTTCGATCTACGCAGAAGAGCTAGGCTTTTTTGGCGTGGTGGTCTTGATCGGGCTCTATCTCCTCTTTTTAAATCGTGCCTATCATATTGGTAATCGAGCAGAGCGTTTAGAACTTCGTTTTGCGGCGTATCTTGCTTATGGAATCGGGACACTTGTGACGCTCCAAGCCTTTACTCATATGGGCGTGACGCTAGGACTATTGCCCACAAAAGGGTTGACGCTCCCGCTTGTGAGTTATGGCGGATCGAGCATGGTTATGATGATTATTGCGGTGAGTATTCTTTTTAGAATAGACATTGACACACAGTCACTTCAATATCAAAATTACTTAAAATATAGAGAAAAAGAGGCGCAGAAAGCGGCCAAGCAAGCTGAAAAAGAGGCGGCACTTGCGGCAAAAGAAGCGGCGCGTCTAAAAGAGCCGCTTATTTCACAATCCCCTGATGAGATGGAACTCTCTTCGGTTGAGCTTTCCTCGGCAGATTTTAAAGGAGTGCCACATCATGGCTGATACAATTGTAATTATGGCCGGCGGAACGGGTGGACATATTTTTCCGGGGCTTGCGGTGGCGAAATCTTTAGAGGCAAAAGGGTACGAAATCCATTGGCTTGGTGCCTATGGACTTGAGACGACGCTGGTGCCAAACGCCGGAATTCCGCTCCATTCGGTGCCAATTAAAGGCTTACGTGGAAATGGGGTATTCGGTTGGATTAAGCTCCCATTTCAATTAACTCGCGCCGTTTGGAATGCGATGCGCTTTTTACAAAAAGTGAAGCCAAAATGTGTGGTGGGATTTGGCGGTTATGCGGCGGCGCCTGGCGGCATTGCCGCAAAATTATTGGGGATTCCTGTGATTATCCACGAGCAAAATGCAGTGGCGGGGATGGTCAATAAACTCTTATCGAAATTTAGTACAAAAACCTTATCGGGCTTTCCCGTTGCGCTTCCGAATGTGGAAGTGGTGGGTAATCCCGTTCGTAAAGAATTACTTGAGATCAAACCCTATCAAGAGCGTTATGCTGCGCGTGGCAATGCGCCGCTTCGGCTTTTGATCATCGGGGGGTCTCAAGGGGCAAAGCGCCTTAATGAGATCGTTTTTGAGGCCATCGGATCGATCGATCGTCCGGTGGAAATCTACCATCAAGTGGGCAAAAATTGGATCGAACATTATGCAGAATTAAAAGAGAGCGCAGGGCTTGATGGTCTTTATCGTCCTGTAGCGTTTATTGATGATATGAAGTCCGCGTATGAGTGGGCCGATCTTGTGATTTGCCGTGCCGGTGCGCTGACAGTTGCTGAGGTATTAGCGGTGAATGTGGCGAGCTTTTTCGTGCCATTTCCCTATGCGGTGGATGATCATCAGACGGAAAACTGTCGCGGTGCATTTGAAGCGGGCGCTGCATTTTTAGTGCAAGAGCGTGATTTAACGAGCGCCGATCTAGCAGACACAATTAATCAATTTACGCGTGAAACCGCTGTTGAGATGGCGGGAAAAAGTGAGTCTTTAGCGAAAAAAGAGGCTACCAACACGATCGTAACAATTATTCAAAAGGTTATAAAATAGGCATGAATCAGACAATTTATCTATCTCCTAACAGCATGCGTCGCATCAATCGTATTCACTTTGTCGGAATTGGCGGTTCGGGCATGTGTGGGATCGCAGAGGTCCTTATTAATCTTGGATATGAAGTGACCGGCTCTGATATTGCCGCCTCGCCGGTAGTTGAGCACTTAATTGAGCTTGGGGCACTGGTTTGGATTGGGCACGATGGCGAGCATGTCAGTGGCGCCGATGTGGTGGTAACGTCAACGGCGGTCAAAGAGGATAATCCGGAAGTGGTTCAGGCAAAAGCGGAGCACATTCCCATTGTCCCGCGCGCGATGATGCTCGGTGAATTGATGCGTTTTCGTTTTGGAATTGCGGTAGCGGGAACCCACGGAAAAACCACGACGACAAGTCTTTTAGCCTCGATTTTAGATGAGGCGGGCATGGACCCGACCTATGTGATTGGCGGGCGTTTAAATAGCTCAAATGCCAATGCGCGTTTGGGGCTTGGGCAATATCTCGTCGCGGAAGCGGATGAATCGGATGCCTCATTCCTTCATCTTCATCCGATGTCGGCGATCATCACTAATATTGATCGCGACCATATGAGCACTTATGGCAATGACTTTGAAAAGTTACGCCAAACCTTTGTGGATTTCCTTCATCATCTGCCATTTTACGGGCTTGCGGTACTTTGCCTTGATGATGAAGAGGTGCGTAATTTAATTCCGCGCATTCATCGCCCGATCCTCACCTATGGGGAAGCAGAAGGGGCGGATTATCAGCTGATTGAATATAAATCGGAAGGCATGATGAGCTGTTTTACCGTTAAAATGCCAACGGGCGTGAGTGAGTTTAAAGTCGCGCTTCCAGGGCGTCATAGCGTGTTAAATAGTTTGGCCGCGATTGCGATTGCCACCGATTTAGGCGTGCCACAACCGGCGATTCGTCGTGCCTTGATGCGTTTTAAAGGGATTGGTCGCCGCTTCCAGATGCATCGCCCAGTTCGCTTTAAAGCAGGTGGTGAAGCCCTTGTCATGGAAGATTATGGTCATCACCCAACGGAAATTCGCGCGGTCTATGATGCGCTGACAACGGCGTATCCTGAAAAACGCGTGGTAGTGGCGTTTCAGCCCCACCGTTATTCCCGTACCGAAGAGCTCTTTGATGAGTTTGTTGAGGTATTAAGTGGCATTGATAATGTCTTAATTACTGATGTTTACTCGGTACATGAAAAAGTGCGTGAGCACGCAACCGGTGAAGCGCTTACCAAAGCTGTGATTGCAAAAGGGGGCTCAAAGCCGCTCTTTGTAGGCTCGATCGATAATATTCGTACGGAATATCAAAAAGTGGCGACCCCGGATGATTTAATTGTGATGATGGGCGCGGGAAATATTGGTAATATTGCAGCGAATTTCTATAAAGGTGAGGAGTTTTAAATCATGTTTGTTAAAAAAGTAACCGATCCCAAAGCGTTTGGGAAAGTGGCGGTTGTCTATGGTGGCGACTCTTCAGAGCGTGAGGTCTCAATCTGGTCGGCGGAAGCAATTTTAGCGGCGCTTCAGGCGAAAGGCATTGATGCGCACGGTGTGGATACGCAAAAAGTGGACCTTCTTTCGTATTTGATTGAAGAGCGATTTGATCGTGTCTTTATCGCGCTTCACGGGCGGGGTGGGGAAGATGGCGTGATTCAAGGCGCGCTTGAATATCTTAAAATCCCCTATACCGGCAGCGGCGTTTTAACCTCAAGTGTCGGCATGAATAAATTAAAAACTAAACAGATCTGGAAATCAGAAGGGCTACCGGTGCTCGATTCCTATCTGTTAACCGATCTTGAAACCGTTGAAAAGCTTCGCGATGAGCTCAATTATCCGCTTGCAATTAAACCTTCTGAAGAGGGCTCAAGCATAGGGGTAAGTCGCGTGGATTACGATAGCGATCTTGTTGCGGCGTGGGAAAAAGCGGGCGGTTATGATTCGCCGGTGTTTGCGGAGAATTGGATTGAAGGGAACGGCGAGTATACCTGCGCGATTTTAGGGGATAAAGCGCTTCCGATTATCCGTATGGAGACCGATCTTGCGTTTTATGATTATGAGGCGAAATATCTCCGTGATGATACGCGTTATTTCTGCCCATCGGGATTAGATGAGGAAGATGAGATGCTCTTTAGACGTCTCTCTGAAGATGCGTTTACCGCCCTTGATGGTTCGGGGTGGGGGCGCATTGATTTTGTCGTCGATAAAGAGAATAATCCGTGGCTATTAGAAATCAATACCGTTCCCGGCATGACCGAGCATTCGCTTGTACCTCTTGCGGCCAAAGAGGCGGGATTAAGTTTTGAAGATTTATGCTGGCTGATTTTAGAAACCTCACTATAATAGCTCTCGACCCGGCAAGGGGATTGGCAGAGTTAGAGTTTAAAATAGAGCATTATGCGTAGACCGAGTGAAGAGACGATAAAACGACGAAAAAAGGCGGGGGCAGCGAAAGCGGAAAAACCCGCCAAAAAGTCGTGGCGTGCCCGCCGAAAAGAGCGGCGTGGCGTTAAATTAAAAGAGAGTTTCGATTGGGGTGCGGCGCTTGCATATCTAAAAAAGCGCCTTAAGCTCATGTTTGTGCTCTTTTTGCTTGCGCTCGTGCTCGTTGGGCCATTTTTTGCGTGGCAATATATTCGCCCAAATAGTTCGCTGTTTTCCATTAATCGGGTTCACATTACCTGGAAAAATGATCTGCACTATTTAGATGTCGATGAGGTGAAAGTTTCTATCGGTCAGGCCCTTGAGTTTGAAAATTTTTTAACGGTTAATGTTGGCGAATTGCAAGAAAAATTACAAGCGAATCCATGGGTTAAAGAGGCAAGCGTTAAGCGAAAATGGTATAACGAGCTTGAGGTTGAGATCACTGAGGAAGAGCCTGTTGCGCGGTGGAACGATCAACTTGTCGACCTTGAGGGGAATCTTTTTAAGCCCAAGAATATCGATAAATTTGATTTTATTGCGATTGAATCAAATTATAAAAATCGTGCTAAAATTGTTCAAAAAGCGCTGGAGATTAACGCGGCACTTAACCGAGTGGGATTACATTTATCGCGCTTAAAGTTTGATGAACGCGAAGCATGGACTATACTATTGAAAGAGGATGTTCGGCTTCTGTTCGGGACAGAAGGGTTTGACGAAAAATTTGCACTCTTTATCGATAAATATCCGGAGCAGTTGCAACGGGATTTTAGTCGAATATCTCAGATAAATTTTCATTATAATAATAGCTCCTTTGCGATTACTCATAAAAAGCAGAGGAAATAGAATGAGGCTGGTTTTAGAAGATGACCGATGTATCAGAACGTTCATTTGTAGTAGGAATTGATATTGGCAGCAGTAAATTAGTTGCGGCAGTGGGAGAGTATATCGATGATACACTCCATATTCGCGCTTCCGCGACTGAAAAAATTCGTTGCGTGCGTGAGGGCACCATTTCCGAGATTGAGCCTCTTATTAAAACCATTAATAAAGCCATTAAAGCGATTGAGAAAGAGTCAAAATGTGAAATTTATTCCCTCTCTTCAACCATTGCGGGCAAGCATATTCACGGTGAAACCTCCCATGGAAGTGCCTCGATTCGCGGCGGGAAAAGCCATGCGGTGAGTGAGCGCGATCTCTATGCGGTGCTCGATACAGCGGGTGCAGTCCCTCTGCCAAAAGAACAGCGCGTTATCCATGTGCTCCCATCGACCTATAAAATTGATAACCAAGATGGTATTAAAAATCCACTTGGAATGTCCGGGGTGCGTTTAGAGGCGAATGTCTATGTGGTTGATGCGGCAGAAAATGCGATTCAAAACATTACCAACTGTTTTCAAAGCTGCGGGCGTAATCTCGATAGCGTCGTATTTCAGGGACTTGCGTCAAGTTTTTCAGTCTTAACCGACGATGAAAAAGAACTTGGTGTATGCTTGATCGATATGGGAAGTGGAACGACGGATATCACCGTTTATTCGAAAGGCGCGGTGATCTACACAGAATCGCTTCCGCTTGCAGGTGATCGAGTGACGCTCGATATTGCCCTTGCAAAACGCCTGCAATCAAATGTGGCAGAGATGATTAAAGTGGAATATGGATCATGCATGTCGGAGCATATTAGTACCGATGAGATGATCGAATTACCCGTGATCTCAAATCAAAGCGATGGTCGGAATATGCGCCGTCAAGAGCTTGCGCAGATTATCGAGGCACGTTATGACGAGATTTTCGAGATGATTAAGAAAAAGCTCGAAGCGAAAAAGATCGACTTTCTCTATGGTTCAAAAGTGGTGAAAGTGGTTCTCACAGGTGGCTCGGCGAATGTGCACGGCGTTGAGGCATTGGCAGAGCGAGTATTTCAGGTGCCAGCACGGGTTGGGACGGCACGGAATATCGATGGAAATATCGAGGAACTGGAAGGGCCTGAATATTCTGCTATCTTTGGGCTCTTAGCATTTCACCATCATCATGAGTCGTGGCAAAAAAAGATCCAAAATACCGTGTCAAAGCAAGGGATTTTTAGTAAGATGTACTCATTTATCAAAAAAACTTTTTAAAAAAGTACTATTATACTAGTTAACAAATTCTTTAATGAGGGTTAAACATGTCCAAATTTGAACTGCATCAAGATTATTCTGATCAAAGACCTATTATTAAAATCATTGGTGTAGGTGGAGCGGGCGGTAACGCTGTGACTCATATGGTTGAATCAGGAATGGAAGGCGTTTCTTTCATTGCTGCGAATACTGATGCGCAGGCTTTAAATAAGACGAAGGCTGAAATTTTAGTTCAGCTCGGTGCGGATTTAACAAAAGGCCTTGGCGCAGGAGCAGATCCTGAAGTTGGACGAAATGCGGCACTTGAAGATTCAGATCGTTTACGCGAAGTATTAGACGGCGCGAATATGGTCTTTATCGCAGCAGGTATGGGAGGCGGTACCGGAACAGGTGCAGCCCCTGTCATTGCAGAGATTGCGCGTGAGCTTGGCATCTTAACGGTGGCCGTTGTTTCGCGTCCTTTTGCTTTCGAAGCGCGTGATGCAGCCGCTAACGAAGGGTTAAAAGTGCTCGCAGATCATGTGGATTCTCTCATTACGATTCCTAACGAACGTCTTATGACGGTATTAGGAAAAGGCGCCAGTTTAATCGATGCGTTTAAAGCAGCGAATAATGTGCTTTATAACGCGGTTCAAGGCATCACTGAAAGCATCGTTCAAGAGGGGATGATTAACCTCGACTTTAACGACGTGAAGACCGTTATGAGCCAGCAAGGTATGGCCATGATGGGCGTTGGGGTATCAAGCGGTGATAACCGTGCCCGTGAAGCAACGCAAGAGGCGATCTCATCTCCATTACTTGATGATATCGATCTTTCAGGTGCGAAAGGTATCTTAGTTAACATCACGGGTGGTCCTGGTCTTGCCATTGGTGAGTATTATGAAATTGGTGGTATGATCCGTGAGTTTGTCAATGACGATCCGACCATTATTATTGGGGCGGCCATTGATGAAGAGCTTGGTGATGAGCTTCGCGTAACCATTATCGCAACTGGTTTAGGGCGTTTTAATGCACCTGCAGGTCGCGCACGCCGAAATACCAAAGAGAGTGCCACAACCTCCGTAACCGAGCGGGTTGAAAAAGCGCCGCGTGAAAAGAGCCGTACGCAAGATCAGCTCTTTACAGATATTTTAGATATTCCTGCATTTTTACGCCGTCAATCAGACTAATCGTGTAGACGCTTTACGGAAAAACGGATACGGATTGACCCAAGCAGGAATTGAATCGAGGAATCGATTTAAGTTAGTTAAAAATAGGATGAAGATGTTAAAACAACGCACAATTAAAGAGGTTATTAAATCAACAGGGATCGGCCTCCATTCAGGGAAAAAAGTCTATTTGACCTTTTATCCTGCAGGCGCTGATCACGGGATTGTGTTTAGACGTAGCGATATTTCAGGAGCTCCTGGAATTAAAGTAAGCGCGACCTCCGTTGTCAGCACTCAGCTTGCAACCACGATCTCAACGGACGAGATGCCCGAGGCAAATATCTCGACAGTTGAGCATGTGATGGCAGCTCTTTGCGGTCTTGGAATTGATAATATTTTAATCGAAGTGAGTGCGCCAGAAGTGCCCATCATGGATGGTAGTTCAGCGCCGTTTGTGTATCTATTGCAATCAGCAGGAATCGTTGAGCAGGATGCGCCAAAACGCTTTATTAAGATTAAAAAGGCGGTTGAGTATCGTCATGAGGATAAATTTGCAAAATTGCTCCCTCACGATGGCTTTATGCTCGACTTTACCATCGATTTCAATCATCCGGTATTAGATCAAACTGCGCCGCGCCATGTGTGTGAATTCTCCAGCCAATATTTTATTGAAGAGATTTCCCGCGCGCGCACATTCGGTTTTATGCGTGATCTTGAAAAGATGCGTGAGCTTAATCTTGCATTAGGTGGAAGTGTTGATAATGCAATCGTTGTTGATGATTATCGCATCTTAAACAAAGATGGATTGCGTTATCAAGATGAGTTTGTTCGTCATAAAGTACTTGATGCCGTCGGCGACCTTTACCAGCTCGGGTATCCGATTTTAGGTAAATTCGTTGGCTATAAAGCAGGCCATATGATGAATAACATGTTAATTCGAGAATTGGTTAAAGATTCCAGTGCTTATGAGTTCGTCACCTTTGAGGATGCGCTCGAGTCACCGGTGAATTACTTTAGCCCTGCATGGAATTAATTTTACATTTTACTTTAGATGCAGTAGAATTACGGGATTATAGATTTTTATATTTAAACGTGTCTCTAACAATATAAAAAATAATTCATTATTTATTTTAGAAGATATAGGATTTCAGGTTTTATGGTTACAATTCGTTTAGCTCGTGGAGGCTCTAAAAAACGCCCTTTCTATCAAATCGTTGTGGCAGATAGCAGACGCGCTGCTACTAGCCGTTACATTGAGCGTGTAGGTTACTTCAACCCAATCGCAAAAGGTGGAGAGCAGCGTTTAGCGATCGATACAGATCGTATCGATTACTGGGTAGGCGTAGGTGCGCAACCTTCTTCACGTGTAACTTCATTGTTAGATGAGTTTAAAAAAGCAGCTGCTCAAGCTTAATTTTTATTAGAATTGATAAGATTAGCCACTTTGCCCTTCAGCAAGGTGGCTTTTTTATGGGATTATGGAAAAAGATAAAATTATAGAAATTGGGAAGGTCAACGGCTTTCACGGGGTTCGAGGCTTTGTAAAAGTCTTTTCTGAAACACGTCCACGCGAGGCGATTTTAGCCTATTCAAGCTTTTTAATTAAAAAAGGTAAAGAGTGGGAGACGATTGAGGTGAAAGAGGGGCGAGAGCATGGAAAAAATATCCTCTTTCTCTTTAAAGCGTATGAAGATCGTAATCTGGTGGAATCTTTGTTAGGTGCACCTCTAGCGGTATATCGCTCACAAATGCCTGAGCTCCCCGAGGGCGAGTTTTATTGGGTTGACCTTATGGGGTTAACTGTTCGCAACGAATCGGGCGTAATCTTCGGTAAAATCGACTCTATGATGGAAACGGGCGCAAATGATGTGCTCGTAGTCAAAGACGAAAAAGGTGCGCCAACTTATATTCCCTATGCGTATGGCGAGGTTGTATTGGATGTGGATTATGATGCGGGCGAAATGATCGTTGATTGGAGCGAGGATGAGGCGTGACCTTAACGATTGATATCATTTCACTGCTGCCAGAAATTATCGAACCCACGCTGGAATATGGTGTTGTGGGGCGGGCGTATCAAAATGATCTCTTTAAGATTAAGTTTTGGAATCCTCGGAGTTACACCTCGGATCGTCACCATACGGTGGACGCGCGTCCTTTTGGTGGCGGGCCGGGCATGGTGATGATGTATGAGCCACTTAAAGCGACATTGGATGATATTACCGCGTTTCGCGGGAGTCGAGGGAAACGAATTTTCCTTTCGCCTCAAGGGGAAACTCTCTCCCAAGCCTTTTTGCGCGAGCATGTAGGTGCGGATCATTTAGTCATTTTGTGTGGCCGATATGAAGGGATTGATCAAAGAATTATTGACACAGAGATTGACATGGAGTTGTCGATTGGGGATTATGTCCTTTCAGGAGGAGAATTGGCGGCATCCGTTGTACTCGATGGGTTGGTGCGATTAATCCCTGGTGCTTTATCGAATCATGAGTCGCACGAAAACGATTCGTTTAGTGTGGAGGGTTTATTGGACCATCCACATTACACGCGCCCCCGCGTCATTAATAATCTAACGGTTCCCGAAGTCCTGTTTTCTGGGGATCATAAAAAAATAGCGGCCTGGCGACTCAACGAGGCAAAGAAGAAAACAGCGTTAAAGCAAAAAAAAGAGTGATCTACGTCATGTAGTTAAGGAAAATGGAGCGCTCTCGTTGTTATTAAGTGCTTGATTGTCTTAATATATCAGTGCCTTATATGAATGAGGTATTGGCGAATTTATGTTTATTGGGAGATTGTGATCATGTTGATACTCACAAGGAAGGTTGGCGAGAAACTCATCATTGACGATAATATTGAAGTGGTAATCCTTGAGATTAAAGGAAACCAAATTCGTGTCGGTATTGAAGCACCGAAGGAGATTTCAATTTTTCGTGAAGAGGTGTATGAGAAGATTCAAGCCGAGCAAGTAATCAACAGTACGGAAGCTTAAACGTTTTTATTCATAAATAATGATACAAACGCGTAAGTCTACGGTATTTTGATTTTTAGTGTAGGTAATTAGGCAAACGATTATTTTATGCTTTTATCTATGGGCAATTAAAGCATTACTGGTTTTAAGTAGTGTTTTATTTTTGCTTTCTAAAGGATTTGTGCTCATCTCCCAAGCGTCTATTTTAGAGTTTCTAAGTTTTGAAATCCAAGTTATAAAAAACCCAATGATGCAATGTTCATTGGGTTTTTTTGCGTTAAGAGTGTATTTAAGTATTTTAGGGCTAGAGCGAATAATAGAGCTCATACTCAACGGGATGGGGCGTTTCATTGACGCGACGTACTTCATCTCGTTTTAGTGCGATATAAG
Organism: Ignatzschineria sp. RMDPL8A; assembly: GCF_029815055.1. NCBI lineage: Bacteria > Pseudomonadati > Pseudomonadota > Gammaproteobacteria > Cardiobacteriales > Ignatzschineriaceae > Ignatzschineria > Ignatzschineria sp. RMDPL8A. Next base: position 967,708 of record NZ_JAPPWA010000002.1, read on the forward strand.
CATGGATCATATCCTCATCAAAGACATTGCCTTTTAAGAGATAGTGATGATCGGTTTCTAACGCTTTCAGCGCTTCATCTAAGTTTGCGCAGACTTTCGGCATCGCTAAAAATTCAGCGGCAGAAAGATCGTATAAGTTTTTATCGAGCGCAGGGCCCGGTTCAATCTTATTTTCAATCCCATCAAGGCCCGCCATTAAAACGGCTGAAAAGGCTAAATAAGGATTGGCCGTTGAGTCGGGGAAGCGCACTTCAATACGGCGCGCTTTGGGATTGGGGATGTGCGGAATGCGGATCGATGCGGTTCTATTTTTGCATGAATAAGCGAGCATCACTGGTGCTTCATAATGAGGCACTAAGCGTTTATAGCTATTGGTTGATGCATTGGTAAAGGCATTTAAACTGCGGGCGTGCTCGATGATGCCGCCAATAAAATAGAGCGCCGTTTGAGAAAGACCACCATACTGATCACCGGTAAAAAGGTTTACGCCATCTTTAACAAGCGATATGTGAATGTGCATTCCCGAGCCGCTTTCACCATGATAGGGTTTTGGCATAAAGGTAGCGGTTTTTCCAAATTGGAGCGCGGTATTTTTAATTGCATATTTAAACGTTTGCACTTCGTCCGCTTTTTGAAGGAGCGAATTGAAGGCAACACCAATTTCACATTGGCCTGCAGAGGCCACTTCACGATGATGGATCTCAACTTTAATCCCCATCGCTTCGATCATTTCACACATTTCACTGCGAAGATCGTGGAGTTTGTCGCGGGGAGGCAGCGGTGAATACCCTTTTTGCCACGCCGAGCGATGTCCAAGTCCGCCATTTTCAAGGCCGGTTTCCCACATGCTTTCAGAGGAATGAAGGCGTACGCTTAAATTGTTCGGCTTATTGCTAAATTCGATCGCATCAAAAACAAAGAACTCATTTTCAGGGCCTAAGTTTGCGATATCGGCAATGCTCGTTGATTTAAGATACTCCTCGGCGCGAAGGGCAACAGAACGTGGGTCGCGCTGATAGCTTTTTAAGGTATCAGGTTCGATCACGTTACAGGTTAAAATTAAGGTTTTATGCTCAAGAAAAGGATCGATAATGGCGGATCTAGGATCGGGCATTAAGATCATATCGGAGTTTTCTGTGTGCTTCCAACCGGCAAAACTTGAGCCGTCAAACATGCGTCCCTGTTCGAAAAAATCTTGGTCAACCTGCTGTGCTGGAATGGTAAAGTGGTGTTGCTGTCCCTGTAAATCTGTAAAGCGTAAGTCTACAAATTTAATCTCATTATCCATTATTTTAGTCAGAACAGAGCTGATACTATAAGCAGGCATGTATTCTCCTTGAGCACAATAAAAAGCCTCTTCAATGGCAGGTTGCCTTGAAGAATGTAAAAATCATATCAAGCTATCTATTATAGAGGAGTTTTCTCGATAAATGTACTCTTTCAGAAAAATAGTATTGATTCCTTTAAAAGGCGAAAAAAGCTTCTTTTTCAGATAATTAAAAAGTAGTTAAACCCCACATAAATAGCGGTGAATCATCGCTTTCAATTCGTGAAACATTCAAAGGGCTAAAAAATGGGAAATCTCAAACATTGGGCGCGCTGATTTTGTCCCTCACTTTTTCACGCCTTTTTTATTAATTTTTTTGAAGAGTTGGGTGCGATTTATAAAGAAAATAAAAGAAGCCACGTTTCTTTGAATAACCTTTAGCCGAATTGTTCTTAAATTGCCCATAAATTAGCGTAAATTTGAATTAAACGGGCGAAATGCATGCGGAGTGATTGACGAGATATGGCTAAAACTCTATGATGATCAATGGATTGATTTCTCATGGGCGATTCGGTTCGGCCTGAGAGATGCGAAAATCAAATATATGATGAGGAGAGAGTTGAGTGAGTGAGGTTAAAACCTGTTTGCCTGCCTATTTTGGCGAGTTTGGCGGAATGTATGTGCCGGAAGATTTGGAAGTTGCGTTATTGGCGTTAGAGAAGGCGTATGCTGAGATTCGTCACGATGAGAGCTTTCAAAAAGAGCTTTATGAGCTATTAACTGATTATGCCGGTCGTCCAACCCCTTTGACGCTTTGCCGAAATTTAACGGAAGGCACGAAGGCGAAAATCTATCTCAAACGGGAAGATCTGTTACACGGCGGTGCACACAAAACCAATCAGGTATTAGGGCAGGTGCTCCTTGCAAAACGCATGGGCAAAAAAGAGATTATCGCGGAGACGGGTGCAGGTCAGCACGGTGTCGCAACGGCATTAGGTTGCGCACTTTTGGGTTTAAAATGCCGTATCTATATGGGTGCAAAAGATATTGAGCGTCAAAAGCCGAACGTCTTTCGTATGCGTCTGATGGGGGCGGAAGTGATTCCGGTCACGCACGGAGAGGCGACCCTTAAAGCAGCCTGTGATGAGGCGCTTCGCGTCTATGCTAAAGAGTATAAAACGACGCATTACCTGTTAGGAACGGCGGCCGGTCCGCATCCTTATCCCCTTATGGTTAAAGAGTTTCAAAAAATTATTGGCGAAGAGATGAAGCGCCAAATTATGGAAAAAGAGGGGCGTCTTCCGGATGCCGTGATTGCATGTGTGGGCGGCGGTTCAAATGCGATTGGCGCCTTTACTGAGTTTGTTGATGATGAATCGGTTGCGTTAATTGGCGTTGAGCCTGGTGGGTTGGGCGTTGAGACGGGTAAACATGGTGCGGCGATTCAAACCGGTACTCCGGGTGTCTATTTTGGTATGCGCGCGCCGTTAATGCTTAATGATGCAGGCGAGGTAGGGGAATCCTATTCCGTTGCCGCGGGACTTGATTTCCCGTCAGCTGGGCCTGAACACGCCTATTTACAGTCGATCGGCCGTGCAAAATATGTGGCGATTGATGATGCGGAAGCGTTATCGGCGTTCCAAGAGCTTTCAGAGCATGAAGGGATTATTCCCGCGCTTGAATCATCGCATGCATTGGCGTACGCCCTTAAACTGGTGCGTGAAAACCCTGATAAAGAGCAGACCTTAATTGTCAATCTTTCAGGTCGTGGCGATAAAGATATATTCACCGTTTACGAGCTATTAAATGATAAACTGATGCCATCGCACGAAGGCTAAACGCTGGCGCGCATCACACTAAATTAATAAGGATCAAAAAGAGTTTTAATGGAAATTGCAACGTGGAATCTTAATTCAATAACGGTTCGTTTACCTCAATTGCTGGAGTGGCTAGAGGAGAGCAAAATCGATGTCGCAGGGCTGCAAGAGCTTAAATGCGATACCGATAAATTCCCCTATGATGAGCTTAAAGCGGCGGGGTATCATGTCGCGGTAAATGGGCAGCCTACTTATAATGGCGTCGCGCTCGTGAGTCGTTCTGAAATTACCGATGTGAGTTATGATCTACCCGGATTTGAAGATGATGAAAAACGCGTTATCGCGGGAACCATCGACGGCATTCGGGTGATTAATCTCTACGTTGTGAATGGGCAAGATCCTAAATCAGATAAATACAGCTATAAACTCGCTTGGCTAAAAGCGCTTACAGCCTATCTAAAAACAGAGCTTGAGGCGCATGAATCGGTCGTGGTGTTGGGGGATTTTAATATTGCCCCCACGGATGATGACGTTCATAACCCCAAAGCGTGGAAAGATCGCATCTTATGTACCGATGAAGAGCGTGCAGCCTTTAATGAATTACTAGCGCTTGGACTTACCGATGGGTTACGCATTTTTGCTGAGCCAAAAGGGCAATTCACCTGGTGGGATTACCGCAGTCAAGGCTTTGATAAAAATCATGGAATCCGAATTGATCATCTGCTCTTGTCCCCACGGGTGAGTGCGCGGGTGATGGAGACGAAGGTCTATCTCAATGTTCGCGCGAATGAGCGCCCATCGGATCACGCACCGGTAAGTGTTGTGTTACGTTAAGAACTTAGGTAAATTAAACAGAAATTAACTGAAAAACGACAATCATTTTGAGGAGTCATTTTATGTATAGTGGAAGTATAGTCGCAATTGTCACCCCGATGTTTCCCGACGGCCGTATCGATTACGATACCTTAGAAAAACTCGTTGAGTTTCACGTTGAGAACAAGACCGATGCGATCGTTGCTGTCGGTACGACCGGAGAATCGGCAACCATCAACTTTGATGAGCATCGTGATGTGGTGAAGCGCATGGTCGCTTTCGCTAACGGACGGATTCCTATTATTGCCGGAACCGGTGGAAACTCTACCGAAGAGGCGATTCGCTTAACCCATTGGGCAGCAGAAGATGGTGCAGAAGCCTGTCTTTTAGTGACGCCATACTATAACCGTCCACCTCAAGAAGGGCTCTATCAGCACTATCGTTTAATTGCCGAAACCGTGGATATCCCCCAAATTCTCTATAACGTTCCAAGCCGCTGTGGCTGTGATCTCTTGCCTGAAACTGTTGAGCGTCTCTGTGAATTTGATAATATCGTCGCGATTAAAGAGGCGAGCACATTGGAACGCGTTGAGCAATTAGTTCGCCGTGTTGGTGATAAAATTGCTGTTTTCTCAGGAGAAGATGGGTTGGCCGCTGAGTCCGTTTTAGCGGGTGCGAAAGGCGTTATCTCAGTAACGGCAAACATTGCGCCGCTGCAAATGCATAATATGATTCATGCAGCATTGGAAGGTGATCGTGAAAAAGCGTTAGCGCTCGACAAAGAGATTGCGGAGCTTCATCACGTACTTTTCTTACAAGCCAATCCGATTCCAGTTAAATGGGCACTGCAACGCATGGGTAAAATCCAGCCAGGTATCCGTTTACCGTTAGTACCGCTTGATAAGCAATTTCATCTAACGGTGGAAGAGGCGTTACGCAAAGTTTCGTTAATTTAATCATTTTGACAAATTACTGGTATAATTGGCCGAATTATTAATCAATAGGTATCGATTTATATGTCTAAAACTAAGATTGTTACGGCGCTGATCGTGGGCGGATTTGTCCTCTCAGCGTGTTCAACAAGCGATATTCAAGCGCGCGACCGTTTAAACTATACGAAAGCACAACAAGCGAATCCACTTGAGTTGCCGCCTAATTTAGCAAACCGCACCCGTGATGCAAATTACGCAACGAATGTGTTGAGTGAATACAATAAAAATCACGGTAAGAGCAAAACGGCTGGGGTCAATGTTCTGCCCAATTCAGCGGATGTGAAGCTCGTTCGTGCAGGAGAGAATCGTTGGATTTCAGCGAAACTCCCAGCTGAATTTGTTTGGACGCAATCGGTACAACTCTTCCAAGAGCTTGGTTTAGAGGTGGAAAACTCCAACCCTGAAGCAGGTACGCTTGAGAGTAAATGGATGAGTAATCGCGCCGATGTGCCTGAAACATTCTTGCGTAAATTGATGTCGGGCATTGCCGATCAGCTCTTCTCATCGCCAACGCGTGATAAGTTTAAACTCCGTTTAGAGCGTGAGGGCGATCGAGTATTGGTGCATGTCACCCATTATGGGCTGAAAGATAAAGCGTCGGGTTATGATGACCAATATCATACTTGGGTTGAGCGCCCACGCGATCCTGAACTTGAAGCTGAATTTTTATCACGCTTAATGGTAAAATTAGGTGGTACTGAAGGGGCTGAGGTGAAAGCACAAGGCACACTCAATATTGAGACCCTTGCCGATAACCGCTTTACCATCAATCGTCCTTATAATTCAGTATGGTTACAAGTGGGCAACCTCTTTGATGATGGGGCAGACTTTAGAGTCGATGAGCTTGATCGTGGTGCGCGAACCTATACTGTTCTCCGCGCGGCAAAAACGAAAGGCTTCTTCAAGAAAACGACGGTCTATGATACCTATAGCGTGGTGTTAACGGAGCAGGGTAACAATCAAACCTTGATTGAAATTACGCCGAAAGAACCGAATATGCCGGTTGAGCCGTTAGTGAAGAAACTTACCTCAAGTCTCTACTAATCAGATAATGAGAAGACGCCTGCTTGGTCAGGCGTTTTTTTATGGATGGAAAAAGATGAAGATTGCAAAACTCCCCCCGCATGTGATTAACCAAATTGCCGCTGGCGAGGTGGTGGAACGGCCGGCATCGATTGTGAAAGAGCTGGTGGAAAATAGTATCGATGCGGGCGCAACCGCCATTACCATTGATATTAAATCGGGCGGCATTGAGCAGATTTTAGTGCGCGATAATGGGTGCGGAATTGATCAAGAGGATTTAAGCCTTGCGCTCTCAAGTCACGCCACGAGTAAAATTCGATCGGTAAATGATCTTGTTGAGGTGACAAGCCTTGGTTTTCGTGGTGAGGCACTTCCGAGCATTGCGGCGGTTTCGCGACTTCGGATCACCTCAAAAACCCGTGAGGCGGATTATGCTTTTACGGTGACAGGTGAGGGGCGTGATGAGGTGAACGAACCGATGCCGGCTTCGCATTTAGATGGAACCACCGTTGAAGTGCACGATCTTTTTTACAATGTCCCCGCACGGCGGAAGTTTTTACGCACCGAACGCACCGAATTTGGGCATATTGATGAGCTCGTTAAACGCTTAGCGCTCGTTCGATTTGATATTGGGTTTACCTTAATTCATAACGGGCGCGCCGTTTTTGAAAGCCTGATTGCCAATGATATGGCCTCTAAAGAAGCGCGGATTGAAGCGATTTTTAGTCGAGATTTTTTAGAGGCGAGCTTTCATTTTGAGCATAGCCAAGAATTTTATCCCAATGAATACTCCGATCCTCGTACCCTGACGCTTTCGGGCTGGATCGCGAAACCAACTTTTCATCGCAATAATGCCAATTGGCAATTTGTCTATGTTAATGGACGCATGGTGAAAGATCGGCTTGTGGCGCACGCGATTCGTCAGGCTTATCGCGATGTAATGTATGGGGATAAATTCCCCTCCTTTATTGTCTATTTAACGCTCGATCCGAGTGCGGTGGATGTCAATGCCCATCCGGCAAAACATGAGGTACGCTTTCGTGAATCGCGCATGGTACACGACTTTTTATTTCGTACGCTCCATCATGTGATCTCAAAGCCGGAGGTGATTGGTGATCTTGAGCAAGAAGTAGCGGAAACGATAGCGCTCTCTCGCCCGCGCGGGCCCATTGAAGAGGACAGTTCTCATCGTCAGATTGGCTTGTCGTTCGGATCACGCCGAGAGTTGCCGTCACAAAATCCGATCAATGTGTATGAGGCGATTGGCGGTGCGCGTGAAGTATTGCAGGGTGATCGCGGATTGTCGTTACGATTTGATCCTGAATCGGGTGAAGTGATTGAAGAGGGGAATCGCCCTGAGAATCTCAATGATTATGAAGATGAGACGAGCGAAAAACTCGAGCTTAATCCCGATGAGGCCCCTTTAGGCTACGCGCTTGGGCAATTGCATGAGGCCTATATTTTGGCTGAAAATCGCGATGGTTTAGTGCTCGTTGATATGCATGCCGCTCACGAACGGATTATTTATGAGCGGTTTAAATCGGCGATTCATACCGGTGAGCCCATTGTGCGGCAAGCGCTCCTGATTCCAAAAACGATGGAAGCCTCGTCGCGAGAGATTGCGATGGTGGAGGAGTTTGGGGAAGAATTATTAAAATTGGGATTGCTTGTTGAGGTGCTCAGTCACGATAGTTTAGTGATTCGAGAAGTGCCGGCAAGTCTAATGAATGCCAAAGCGATCGAGCGATTGGTGGCCGATGTGCTTGCTGATTTTGAAAATTATGGCTCGAGCAAAAAAATTGAAGATCATATGAATGAGATTTTATCGACGATGGCGTGCCACAGTGCGATTCGTCACCACCGCCGTTTGACGCTGCCGGAGATGAATGCGTTACTCCGGGATATGGAGCGCACCTATCGCGCCGATCAATGCAATCATGGCCGGCCGACCTGGACATCCCTTGGTATGGGCGATCTCGATAAACTCTTTTTACGCGGACAATAATTGGTAGGAATGGATATGACACAGATGTTAGCGCTCTTTGGACATCCGGTGAGTCACTCGAAATCACCGGCGATTCACGGGGTGTTTGGTAAGGAAAATGGGATTGATCTAGAGTACGATCTTTGGGATGTTCCGCCTGAAACGCTCGTTGAAACGGTGCGACATGCCTTTGAAACGGGGAAAATTGTGGGGGCGAATGTTACCGTTCCTCATAAAGAGGGGGTTATCTTAGCGTGCGATCATTTAACGAGTGAAGCGAAACTTGCGGGCGCGGTCAATACTCTACATTTTCGTGATGGAAAACTTTGGGGGCACAATACCGATGGTATTGGACTTGTGCGCGATCTAAAAGCAAAAGGCTCGATCTTATCGGGAAAACGGATCTTAATTTTAGGTGCAGGCGGGGCAACTCGTGGCGCATTAAAACCAATTTTAGATGAATTGCCAGAAGCGGTTGTGTTAGTGAATCGAACCGTCTCGCGGGCAGAACAATTGGTGAATGAGTATTATGCTCATGATGCGACATATCAGCGTGTGTTAACTGCAACCTCGTGGCAAGATGAGATGCTTGGAGAGCGAGCCTTTGATGTGATCATTAATGCAACGAGTAGCTCGCTATCCAATACGTTTACCCCGCTTCCGAAAGGCGCAATTGGGGGTGATACGATCGGGTATGATCTGATGTATTCCGATGAGCCCACAGTTTTTATGGAATATCTCCTTGAAAAGGGCGGGAAAGCGGTGTTTGATGGCATTGGAATGCTGATTGAGCAAGCGGCCTATGCGTTCCAATTTTGGTTTAATTGCCTGCCCGATACGGCGGGCGTCTATCAATTATTGCGCAATTAATCTCGGGGATTAATCGCCTGAATTATTCAAATTTTGTTATGATACTTAGCTATATCGTAAATATGCGGAAGGAAGAGAGCTATGTCTGAAGAAAAGACCCATTTTGGATACGAAACCATCGATAAAGACCAAAAAGAAGAGCGCGTTGCCGAAGTGTTTCACTCCGTTGCGAGCAAATATAATGTCATGAATGACGTGATGAGTTTTGGAATTCATCGCTTATGGAAAAACACTACCATGCAATTGGCAGCCGCAAAACGGGGCGATCAAGTGCTCGATCTTGCCGGCGGAACGGGAGATTTAACTATTTTGTTAAGTCGCCGTGTTGGGCCAAAAGGGCGTGTGGTGCTTTCGGATATTAATAGCTCAATGCTCGAAGAGGGGCGCAAACGCCTTATCAATAAAGGCATTGTTGAAAACGTTGAATTTAAACAGATCAACGCCGAACACATTCCCTTTGAAGATAATACTTTTGATATTGTCACTATCGGCTTTGGTCTGCGCAACGTCACCGATAAATTAGCGGCACTCAAAGAGATGAAACGTGTGCTTAAACCCGGTGGGCGAGCGGTAATACTAGAATTTTCTAAACCAACGGTTCCCGGTCTTGGATCGCTCTATGATTTCTACTCATTTAATATCATTCCTAAAATGGGAAAATTGATCGCCGATGATGAAGCGAGCTATCGTTATTTAACGGAATCGATCCGGATGCATCCTGGCCAAGAAGAGCTTAAAGCGATGATGCTTGAAGCGGGTTTTGATGAGGTGGATTATAAAAACTTAACGGGCGGAATTGTCGCGGTGCATCGCGGATTTGTCTATTAAGAGAGTCAAAAGCGCTTAAGCTCGGGATACCCGATTCAAACTGGATCGAGGTTAAGCGCCGATCTGAGTATAAATAAAGGATAGAGCATGATTTCACGCTGGTTGCGCATGGTAAAGATTTGGTGGGTTCTTCTTCGATATGGACTCTACGACCCATTCTTTGCCCTCCCCATTCTCCGCTATTTTGGTTTTTTAAAACCGTTATTGCAGCTCTTTAATGGGTATAAAAATGAGTCGTTACCAGTGCGAATTCGCCTTGCGATTGAATCGTTGGGCCCGACCTTTATTAAGCTTGGGCAAGCCCTTTCAACGCGGTATGACCTTTTAGATGAGGCGGTTGTCGATGAGCTGGTTAAACTGCAAGATCAGGTGCCGCCATTTGATAGCAAAAAAGCCCGCGAGATTATTGAATCATCGCTTAAAGCGCCGGTGGAAGAGCTCTTTTTAGAGTTTGAAGAAGAACCGATGGCAGCAGCTTCCATCGCTCAGGTCCATGGCGCGGTGTTAAAAAATGGGAAGCGCGTGGTGGTAAAAGTGGTGCGCCCGAATATTCGCAAAGTGATCATGCGTGATATTCAGCTCATGGAGACGCTCGCTTATTTGCTTGAGCGTTACTATAAAGATGGCAAACGACTGCGCCCGATTGAGGTGGTTGAAGAGTATTCACGCACTATTTTAAATGAGCTTGATTTAACGATTGAAGCGGCAAACGGCACGCAACTTCGTCAAAACTTTAAGGATTCTGAAATCCTCTATGTGCCCGAAATTTATTGGGATTACACCCGTAAAAATGTGATGGTGATGGAGCGCATTAGTGGTGTTCCTGTGGGTGAAGTGGAGACGCTTAAAGCGCTTGGGGTTGATATTCCCCTTCTTGCAAAACGCAGTGTCGAGATCTTCTTTACCCAAGTCTTTGTGCACAGTTTTTTCCATGCGGATATGCATCCCGGGAACATCTTTGTCGATGTCACCAATCCGAAAGACCCTACCTACATTGCGCTCGATTTTGGCATTATCGGTACGCTCAACGAGCGTGATCAACACTACCTTGCCAGTAACTTTTTAGCCTTTTTTAATCGAGATTATCTTCGCGTTGCGGAACTCCATGTGGAATCCGGTTGGGTTCCCGCCGATACGCCGGTGAATGATTTTGAGGCGGTGATTCGCTCGCTCTGTGAGCCAATTTTCAATAAACCCCTTAAAGATATCTCGTTTGGGGCCTTTTTGCTCTCACTCTTTCAGACGGCGCGCCGGTTTAAGATGGAGATGCAACCGCAATTGATGCTCCTACAAAAGACGCTCTTTGCCGTTGAAGGTGTAGGACGAAAACTCTATCCTGAGCTTGATCTTTGGGAGACGGCAAAACCGTTTTTAGTCAATTTTGTTAAAGAAAAACGCGGGATTAAAGCCACTGCGATGCGCTATAAGCGGGATATCCCCAATTGGATTGAGCAATTTCCTGAGGTGATGCAAAACGCCAATGTGGCGCTTCGCGAGCTGGTTAAAGGAGAGGCGAAAGTGGTGCTCTCGGAAGGGGAGTGGGAGAAATATGAAGCGGCGCGACGCAGTGAATCACTCCGGTTAATCTCTGGGATGATTGGTGTCGTATTTCTCGTTTTCTTCTGCCTTGGACTTGAAAGCGAAGCGGGCTTTAGTTTTAAAACGGCGAGCTATGGGATTGTTTCAATTCTGATCTTTTTAATAACCTTTAGAAACAAAAAATAAATTTTATGCGATAATACGGTGAGTATTGAGCGTAAGTCTGGAGAGGCATTATAGTTTATAAAATGATATAATGTGATCCGCTGTATTTTTAAAGCAAAAGGAGTAATAGAAAAATGAAACGTTTAGCATTAGTAGCCATGTTAGGCATGGGATTAGCAGGATTTGTTCACGCAGAAGTGGACGCAGACCAAGTCACCTACTATCGTCAAAGCATTTTTGGCGTGGTTAGCGGTCAAATGGGCGTTCTTTCAGGCATGGCAAAAGGCGATATCGCATTTGACGCAGATAAAGCGAAACTTGCGGCAGAGCGCTTAAATATGATGGCAATCGCTTCATCAGAAACCTTCATCGACGGCACCTATGAGAGCAGTAATGTAAAAACTGCAATCAACCGAGATCGTGCTGATTTCGATAAAAAAATGACGGCGTTCCAAACCGAAGCAGCAGCGATGGTTGACGCAGCGGCGGATCTTAAAACATTACGTCCACAACTTGGTAAACTTGGTGGCACATGTAAATCATGCCACGACGTCTACAAAGCAGACTAATCTCGATATTTCACGATATTTAGGTTGCAGTTAGACTAAATTTATCGCACAATCGCGATAATCGTAAAAGAATAAAGCTTTTAAAACGATTAATTCTATAATGGAGTTAGTCGTTTTTTTGTCACGTGAGAGGAAATAATCATGAAGAAATTATTAAGCGCGGCACTTTTGACCGCTCTTGTGGGTACGGCAGGAGTTTCGGCAAAGGAAGTTCGAGTCTATAACTGGACCGATTATATCGACCCCGAATTGATCGATGAATTTACTGCACAAACCGGCATCAAAGTGATCTATGACACCTTCGATAGCAACGAGGTGTTATTGGCTAAAACCTTAACCGGAAACTCAGGGTATGACATCGTTGTTCCTTCGGAATATACGGTGAAATATATGATTCAAGCAAACCGTTTGCATAAGATTGACCCCGCAAAACTCTCGAATTATAAAAATATCTGGCCTTACGTGCACGATAAACTAGAAGAGCTCGAAGGGGTGAATGAATATTCCGTGCCCTATATGTGGGGAACGACGGGCATTGCCTACGATGAGAATAAAATTAACGCATTAGTGCCCGATGCGCCGACCGATTCGCTCGAGCTGATGTTTAATCCCAAATATGCGGAAAAATTAGCGAGCTGCGGGATCTATATGGTGGATTCTCCCAGTGAAACTTTCCCGATTGTATTGCGCTATTTGGGGCTTCCACCTGAATCAACCGATGATAAAGATCTTGCGAAGGTGGAAGAGGCCTTTAAGCAAATTCGCCCCTACATTAAAAAATTCCACTCATCGGAATATATCAATGCGCTCGCAAATGGGGATGCCTGTCTGGCGCTCGGCTGGTCGGGGGATATCTATCTTGCGAAAGCGCGTGCAGAAGAGTTTAACCCGGATATTAAGATTGAGTATCGCATTCCGAAAGAGGGCTCGCTTCTTTGGTTTGACCAATTTGCGATCTTAAACGATGCGAAAAATGTGGATGAAGCCTATGCCTTTATCGATTTCTTGCTCGATGCGAAAGTGAACGCGCGTGCAGCGGATTACGTTGAGTATTCAACCTCTGTGGAAGCGGCGTTTCCCTTTGTGAAACCGCATCTTTATAACGACCCAAATCTCTATCCACCCGAAGAGATTCGCTCAAACTTAAACGTGAAGCAGCCCTACACGCAGCGCGAGCAGAAAAAATTGATGAAAATTTGGCTTAAAATTAAAAATAATTAACGACAAAAACCCTTTCGATTTGAGGGAGTAAAAAGGGATGGCCAGAAACGGTCATCTTTTTTTGATCGAATTAAAATAAAGCGGCAAATGCGCCTAATTTACGATAAGATGATAGGCGTTGTATGCTGTTAAAAACAGTCAATTTACACCAGTATCATAATTGTGCAACGAAGATGATATAGATTAGTAAAATGATGGATTATAAGCCGCTTAACTAAAAAAACGATTATGATAGATCGAACGTGGTAGGCGACACACACCCTTGTATTCCCCATGCCATAAATGGGTTTGTCATCAGAATAAGAGCGGAATCGAGCGGGCTATTGACCAGTATCAAAGGGGATAAATAGACGTTTGATTCATGAGGCTATAGTAGGGTAATCTATCGTTTAAATAGATGGAATATATTGAATGGAAGATAAACATACAGAGTCAAACAATGCCCGTCGGCAAGCGTTTATATATACGCTCCTCAATCGAGCAGATTCGATGGGAGATCATGCCGTTCGAATTCGTTTTGAAATAGAGCGTGGTACGGAGTCGACGCTCGCCGGTGCGCTGACAGATTATTACATCTGCTCTAAACCGAAAGATTACCTCCAACGTCTCGACTTTTTAAAAGAATCACTTAATGTGTTAGGGGACGATTGGTTGCTTCTCTTTTACGATAATTTAGAAGAAGAGTTTAGTTCTGCAACCGTTTTACCCTATAACCAATGGAGTATCTTTACTGAAGATGTGCAAGGTCATTTTAATTTCATTGACAATCCCTATGCATCATAAGGCTGAGATATAGTTATGAGTAATGCAGTGAGAGTTAAGTTAGTAGGGGTCGATTCGCGGACAGAGGCGGGGATTAAGCTCGTCTTGTCACGTAACCAGCAACAAAAATTTATTATCGATCAGAGCGCATCACTTCTCTTAATTGATGGGGACTCGGTTGATGGGATTCGTTATATTCGTGACGAATCGATGGAATATGCGGTCATTATGACAGTGATGGTGAGTCGTTATAACGAATATTCTCATGTAATCCAAAAGCCGCTTAAAAGCGAAGATCTCGTCAAGACATTATTAGATGTTTCCAAAGAATTAGCCAATCATGAAATGGGCGCGGGTGAAGCGAAAGCGCAAGGCAATCCCTTTGCGAAATTTCACAGCGACCAATATTTAGCCTCATTACAGCAAGCTCATAAAGCGGGAAATGACCGTGAAAAAGCAGAGGAAGAAGCGCGCCTAAAAGCGGAAGCGGAAGCCAAAGCAAAAGCCGAAAAAGAGGCCGCCGAGCGTGCTGCGATTGAAGCTGAGAAAGCCCGAGCCGAAAAAGAAGCAGCGGAACGTGATGCAGAAGAGCGTGTAGCTAAAGCCACAGCTGAGGCTGCTCGTAAGGCGGAAGCTGAAGCAAAAGTTGCTGCGGAAAAAGCGGAACAAGCAAAGCGTGACCTCGCTACAGCAAGTTTTACCCCTGCTGACACCGGACCTGCTAAAGAAGAGGCGGATGCGGAAAAAGAGAAAGGGCGTGATAAATTTTCACCGGGTGCGGCGCTTTATGGTGTACGACTCTATCCATTTGAATATAAACAAGCAGCAGACAGTAAGAAAATCTGTGGTCAATCACAAGATGTGAGCCTTGATCATCTCCCGCTCCAAACATTTTTTAATGTGACCGATTATTTAGGTCATTACGTTGCGGAAGCAAAATCAATTGCGCTTGAAGCGATGCGTCCTGTGGTGCTCACAATTGATAATGACTATATGCTGATTCATCCAAAAGATCAGTCTATTTACACCAGTCTTCCGGAAACCAGTTTATATGCAATTTCATTGATGCCTCTACGTGATGCCCCTGAAATTGACATCTTAGAAACATCTCAGGCACAAGCGGAATATGTCCAAAAGTATGATGTGGTCTATTATTCCAATCTTGATTATCTGATTGCTGTACTAGCGCTCTGGTCATCCCGTGGTCGTCTTCCTGAAGGCACAAGCGTTGATGAGCCCTATCAGCTCTTGCAACCTGATCACAAGATCTTTACGCAACTGAAACTTCCCGAGATTAATCGAGTGAAAGAGGCTTGGGCAAATGCACCAATGACCTTAAAAGAGCTCGTAGGGCAGTTGCTTCTTCCACAGCGATATATCTTTTCATTTTATATTGTGGCGGCGATCTTAGGGCTTTTTAACGAGCGTGATCGCACCGCTGAGCTCGAAGAAGAAGCTGCGCGTGAGCAAAATAAGCAAGATGACCTGAACATGTTATTAGAAGAATTGAAACAATTGTAGATTGTAGGATTGGGTAGATGAAGCAATATAAGATTTTATTTGTCGGACCGGTAGCCTCGGGAAAAACAGAGGCTGTTAAAACATTATGTGGCGATAATGTGTTAACTACAGAGGTAAAGCCTACAGACGATGTTAAAAATATTAAACATGAAACTACGGTAGCGATGGATTATGGTACGCTTCCGTTTGGTAGTGAAAAAAAGCTTCATATCTATGGAGCGCCAGGGCAAGGGCGATTTGAATTTATGCTCGATATCCTTTCCGAAGGATGCCTTGGGGTTATTATTCTTGTAGATCTTTCAACCGTCACATCAGAAGAGCATCTCTACAAAATTGTAGGCGAGTATACACGCTTTATCGAACGTATGCCATTTATGGTAGGATTTACCCACGTCGATTTAGTGGACCGAGCGGTCGCAGAACAGTATTGCGGAGCGCTCAATAATCGCTATGGTGGGCAGGATTTAACACGTTGTGTGGATCCTCGGAGTCGTGCTGAGGTGGCAAGACTGGTTGAAGAGATCGTATTACGGGTTAAGTAAGATATGGAAAAAAAGGAAGCTCAATATTTAACGGTGACCCCGCGAGGCGCACTGTTTGCAACAAGTACAACAGAAGAGAGTAAGACCAAAGAGGTCTTAATGAAACTTCTGAATATGAAAGTGAGTCCTAAATTAACTCAAGAATCGCTGTTAGAACTTACCGAGCTTCATGATGAAAAGCTCGCGGAAGCGGTTCTATATCAGCTTCAGGTGCGCCACTTTGTGCAAGCAGAGAGTGAGCCAGTTGGAGTTCCTGATATCAATATTCATAAAGAATTACCCACTCTTTTACGTCTTCTTTCAAGTTCAGGGAAGACACTTTTAATCGACAGTAACGGTTTTCAAATTAGTAGTACAGGATTTGCTCCTGAAGATATTGAACAGTTAGCGGTCGTGAGTAGTGAGTTCAGTACAATTTTCTCAACGTACAAAAACTTCTTATCGCAATCGTTAAACAAGGAGTATGCTGCAACGGCCGTAGTTAATAACCAAGGAATTAGTAAACTTGGGTTTGTTATGTTAGATGTCTCGGGCGTAGTATTTACGCTCACGATTGGGGATACTCCCTTTTTAAATCAACGAACATTTAGAGACATCGTTTGGCTTTTAACCTACCGTTATGGCAATTCTGTAGTATAATAATTTTTGAGGGTAAAATTTACATAAATTAATATGAGGTTTGTATGCGCGAAGAAGTATTAACATCAATTTTAAGTGAATTGAACGGAACATCAGCGGATGTTGAAGCATCGGCTATTCTGTCAACGGATGGTTTAATTATTAGTTCACTTTTACCATCGAATGTGGATGAGGACCACGTAGCAGCGATGAGTGCTGCGATGCTCTCACTTGGTATCCGCACATCTGAAGAGCTTGTTCGTGGTGAACTCGAGCAGGTATTGGTAAAAGGATCGCAAGGATATGTGATTTTGACCTCGGCCGGCCCAGATGCAGTACTCTCTGTATTGGCTAAATCAAATGCACGTTTAGGTCTAATCTTCCTTGATATCAAACGAGCATCAGAAGCGATTAAACCTCTATTATAATTGGGATTTTTCTGAAGTCCTGAGAGTTTTTGAAAGCCTGCGATTTGCAGGCTTTTTTATTGTATAATAAGGGTTTCAATTTTTGTAAAATTTCAGGAAGAATAAACGATTATGAGTACTCAACGTCATGCGCCTCTTATTATTATTGGTTCGGGACCTGCGGGTTACACTGCGGCGCTATATGCGGCGCGTGCGAACCTTAATCCGCTCTTAATTACCGGTATGCAGATGGGCGGGCAACTCACCACAACCACCCATATCGACAACTGGCCAGGTGGAAAAGAGGGGCTTCAAGGCCCAGAATTAATGGGAAATATGCAGGCTCATGCCGAGCGTTTTGGCACTGAAATGGTGATGGATCAGATCTCAAGTGTTGATCTTTCAAAACGCCCCTTTACCCTTGTGGGTGATTACGGTACCTACACCTGTGACGCGCTGATTATTGCAACGGGCGCTTCAGCAAAATATCTTGGCCTTCCTTCTGAAGAGAAATATATGGGGAAAGGCGTTTCCGCATGCGCAACTTGTGATGGATTCTTTTATCGTGATCAAGAAGTCGCGGTTGTGGGCGGCGGTAATACCGCTGTGGAAGAAGCACTCTATCTTAGTAATATCGCCTCAAAAGTGCATTTAATTCACCGCCGTGATACGTTCCGTGCGGAAAAAATTATGATCGATCAACTGATGGATCGTGTTAATGAAGGTAAAATCGAACTTCACCTAGATTCAGTGCTTGATGAGGTGTTAGGGGATGAGAGCGTTGTTACGGCGATCAATATCCGCAACGTTAACGATGAATCGATTAAAAAGCTCGACCTTGAAGGGGTCTTTATTGCAATCGGCCATGCGCCCAATACCGATCTTTTCACCGATGCCTTAGAGATGCGCGATGGCTATATCGTGGTGCAATCGGGCATTAATGGAAATGCAACGGCAACCAATTTAGCCGGCGTTTTCGCATGTGGCGATGTGATGGATTCTAATTATCGTCAAGCGATCACCTCCGCAGGAACAGGATGTATGGCAGCATTGGATGCTGAACGTTTTTTAGCTCGTCAAAAGTAATGTAACCAGAAGGAAAACTAGATGAAATTTAATGAATTAACCGCGTTAGACTTAAATGGCAAGCGCGTTCTGATCCGTGAAGATTTAAACGTTCCGCTTGAAAATGGCGCGATTACCTCAGATGCACGCTTAGTGGCCTCCCTTCCGACCATCAAAAAAGCGCTTGAAATGGGCGCGGGTGTCCTTGTGATGAGTCATTTAGGTCGCCCAACGGAAGGGGAGTATAGTGATGAGTTTTCCCTCGCTCCTGTGGCGGCATGGCTTTCAAATGCACTCGGTTTTGACGTGCCGTTAGTTAAAGAGTGGATCGACGGCGTTGAGGTTAAGGTCGGCGAGGTTAAATTATTAGAAAATTGCCGTTTCTTAGCGGGCGAAAAAGCCTGTGATGAGGCGCTTTCTAAAAAAATGGCCGCGCTGTGTGATGTCTATGTGATGGACGCATTTGCAACGGCGCACCGTAAAGCAGCATCGACTTATGGTGTCGGTCTTTACGCCGACGAAGTGGCGGCGGGCCTTCTTTTAGCCGATGAATTAACGGCGCTTGGACAAGCGCTTCACGCACCGAAATCGCCAATGGTTGCGATCGTAGGCGGCGCGAAAGTCTCGACAAAACTCACTGTGTTAAATCATCTTTTAGATAAAGTTGACGCGCTTATTCCAGGCGGCGGAATTACCAATACGCTTCTCGCGGCGAAAGGTTATAGCGTTGGCAATAGCTTGGTTGAGATGGATTTAGTGGATGATGCGAAAGCCCTCTTTGCAAAAGCAGAGGCGCAAGGCAAAGAGATCCCCCTTCCAATCGATGTAGTGGTAGGAAAAGCGTTTTCAAAAGATGCAGAAGCGATTGTGAAAGCCGCTGACGATGTCGCGGACGATGAGATGATTCTCGATATTGGGCCAAAAACCGCTGAACTTTACGCAAAAATTATGTTAGATGCGAAAACCATCGTTTGGAACGGTCCTGTAGGTGTGTTTGAATTCCCGCAATTTGCCAACGGTACCAAAGTATTGGGCGAAGCGATTGCAAAAAGTGATGCGTTTTCCATTGCCGGCGGTGGCGATACGGTTGCGGCGGTTGAAACCTTTGGATTGACGGAGAATATCTCCTATATCTCAACGGCGGGCGGTGCATTCCTTGAGTTATTGGAAGGAAAAGTATTGCCTGCAGTTGAAATGTTAGAAAAAAGAGCAAAATAAGTGATTATGAACAACGAAATCCTCATTAATATTACGCCTAAAGAGACGCGTGCAGCGGTAATTACCGACGGAACCCTTCAAGAGATATTGATCGAACGCGAAGAGAAGCGTGGTCTAGTGGGCAATATTTATAAAGGGGTCGTTGTTCGCGTTTTGCCTGGCATGGAGGCAGCGTTTGTCGATATCGGCCTTGAACGCGCTGCCTTTTTGCATGTAAGCGATATCCAAAAACGCTTTGATCTAACGGATGATAAAGAGACGCTTGAGCATGAGCTTGGTGGTTCGCAGGAGCCCAAAAAACCGATCGATATTAGCCAGCTCGTCCGTCAAGGGCAAGAGCTTATCGTACAGGTGATTAAAGATCCGCTCGGGACGAAAGGGGCGCGAATTACGACGCAAATTTCGATTCCCTCATGCTATTTAGTCCATCTTGCGGATTCCGATATTATCGGCGTTTCTATCCGAATTGATGACGAAGAGGAGCGCGATCGTCTTAAAACCTCGCTCCAGTTTTTCCAAGAAGAGATTGGCGGAGCCTATATTGCGCGAACGGCAGCGGAAGGGGTTGATCCTTGGGTGCTGCGTGCTGATATGCAGTTTCTAAGCCGTCTTTGGGGAAATATCACCGGCCGCATGAAAAAGGCGAAAGTCGGTGAGATTATTTATGGGAATTTCCCGCTTGAGATGCGCATTTTGCGTGACTATATCAGTAAAGATATTAAGCGCGTTCGCATCGACTCTCATGAAGCTTATGAGAATATGATCGAGTTTACTCAGAGTTTTTTACCTGAATTAACCGAACGGATTGAGGTCTACCAAGGCTCTCGTCCGATCTTTGATCTTTTCAATATTGAAGAAGAGATTGAACGCGCGCTTGAAAAACGCGTTCCCCTTAAATCGGGCGGATATCTGATGATTGAACAGACCGAAGCGATGACGACGATCGACGTGAATACCGGTGCATTTGTCGGCTATCGCAATCTCGAAGAGACCATTTTTAAGACTAATTTAGAGGCGGCGCAAGCCCTTGCTCGCCAAGTGCGATTACGCAATCTCGGCGGCATTATTATCATCGACTTTATCGATATGCAGAGTGAGGCGCATAAACAGGGCGTTCTTGATGAGCTTGCCTTTTATCTCTCGCAAGATTACGCGCGCACCACAATTAGTGAAGTGACGAGCCTAGGACTTGTGCAGATGACGCGGAAACGTACGCGAGAAAGCCTTGAACATGTACTCTGTGAGCCGTGCCCGAAATGCCAAGGGAAAGGCTATGTGAAAACGAGTGAAACGGTCTGTTTAGAGGTATTTCGTGAGCTATTACGTGAGTCGCGCCAGTATCCAAATGTGAAAGAATTTTTAGTATTAGCATCAACGCAAGTGGTTGAAAGGCTTCTTGATGAGGAAGCTCATAGCGTTGCGGAATTGCAAAATATTATCGATACCAATATTCGTCTGCAACCGGAAGAGCTCTACAGTGTCGAGCAGTTCGATATTGTGCCGATGTAGTTTCCGATCGAATTGTTGCGATCTCGTTGGATTGATCCAATAAAAAACAGAAATAGAAACAAAGCTAGAAAACAGAAAAAGATTGCCCCTCTAAAAAGGAGTGAAAATGAAGATTGTTGTTGGTGTTGCGGGCAGCATTGCCGCCTATAAAACCCCCGATTTAGTGCGCCGTTTAAAAGAGCAAAATTGCGAGGTGCGCGTGGTGATGACCGATGGTGCGCGTGCATTTATTTCGCCACTCACACTGCAGGCGGTATCGGGAAATCCAGTGGTCTATGATCTTCTCGATCCTGCTCATGAGGCGGGGATGGGGCACATTGAATTATCCCGCTGGGCGGATCTAATTGTGATTGCGCCAGCAAGTGCCAATACGATTTCTAAACTCGCCTGCGGGCTTGCCAATGATCTATTGGGCGCGATCTGCTTAGCGGCGCCATGCCCGATTGTGATCGCTCCGGGAATGAATCGGCTCATGTGGGATAATCCGGCGATTCAAGATAATTTAGCGCTTTTGCGTGAGCGTGGCCTTGATATTATGGAGCCCGGCAGTGGCTCGCAAGCCTGTGGTGAAGTGGGAAAAGGGCGCATGCCTGAACCGCTCGAAATTCGGGATTATCTGATGGGTCATTACGGTAAAAAAGCGCAAGCACGCGCGACTCTATTGGCGGGAAAGCGCGTTGTGATTACCGCAGGGCCCACCGTTGAAGAGATCGATCCTGTACGTTACATCAGCAATTATTCCAGTGGGAAAATGGGCTATGCGCTCGCGGAAAGTGCGAAAAAAGCCGGTGCTGAGGTGACATTAATTTCAGGGCCTGTTGCGTTAACACCGCCTGCGGGCGTTGAGTTTATCTCAATTAAAACGGCTGCAGAACTGCTAGATGCCTCACTCAAAAGTGTTGATGCTGATGGAATCTTTATTGCCGCCGCTGCTGTTGCGGATTATCGTGTTGCTAATCCCGCTGTGCAAAAACTTAAAAAGACCGATGATAGTGACACAATGACGCTCGTACTCACAAAGAATCCTGATATTTTAGCAAGCGTTTCAAGCCTTCCCCAAAATAAACGCCCTTTTTGTATCGGGTTCGCCGCGGAAACCAATGACGTACTTCAGCACGGAAAAGAAAAGCGTGCGCGTAAAAACCTCGATATGATCTGCATTAATGATGTCTCCGGCGGTAAAGTTTTCGGGCAAGATAGTAACGAGATGATTATTCTTGATCGAAGCGATAGAGAATACCTCCTTAAAAAAGCCTCAAAAGAGACGATTGCTGATGAAATTATTACGCTAGTGAGTGCGCAATTGAATCCGGCATAAGCAGGTTTTTAGCGTTAAAAGATTGCAGTTTATTGCAAAAAAAGACATCTTAAGAGGGTGTCTTTTTTTATGGGTGAATCAAAGGGAGGAGTGATGAGAAAAAATATAACGATCGGGGTGATCCAGCTCGATACGCAGAATGATAAAGCGAAAAATTTAGAGGCGATTGCAGGATTTATCGGTGAGGCAAAAGAGAAGGGCGCATCGCTGGTTGCATTGCCAGAGATGGCAAATTTTATCGGGCGCGGATTTCGTGATGAAGCGGAAGAACTTGCGACAGGGGTGACCTTTAAACATCTTTCGGCGCTTGCCAAAAAGCATCAGCTCTGGATTCATGGGGGAAGTATCTATGAGATTAACCCTAAAGATCCCGCTAAACCTTTTAATAGCACGATGCTGATTAATCCTGATGGGGCGCTTGTGAGTGTGTACCGCAAGATTCATCCCTTTGATGTGGAGCTAAAAGAGGGACCAAGCTACCGCGAATCGGATCAGATCTCGGTAGGCAATAAGATTGTTACCGTTGATACGGGCGCGGTTGGGCATTTAGGATTTTCGATCTGTTACGATCTTCGTTTTGGTGAGCTATTTCGATTAATGGCGCTGCAAGGTGCGGAGATTTTATTTGTGCCGGCGAACTTTGTCTTAAATACGGGAAAAGATCACTGGGAGGCGTTGCTTCGTGCGCGTGCGATTGAAAATGGCTGTTATGTGGTCGCGCCTGCGCAATGTGGGGTGAAGCCAGCATTTACTGCCTATGGAAAATCGCTTGTGGTGGATCCGTGGGGAAATGTGATTGCTAAAGCGCCGGATAAGCCCGGTGTGATTCTGGCGGAGATCGATTTTGCGTATCTTGAGAGCGTGCGCAATCAAGTGATGACGTTACCAAATCGCCGTGATGATCTCTATGAATTGGCGCTTAAAAAGCGGTAAAGAAAAAGGCATCGAATGGGGTAACCGCTCGATGCCTTTTTAGTTTTACGTTTATTTAATCAGTAATAGGTGCCGATTAAAGCGCTTTGATTTTCTCAAATTGCTGTTTAAGTTCAGCGAGTTTATTCTCGAAATCTTCAAGCTTCGCTTTTTCACCGGCCACAACCGCTTCAGGGGCATTATTTAAGAATCCAGGATTCCCAAGTTTGCCTTGAAGACCTTTAATTTGTGGCTCAATTTTAGCGATCTCGCGCTCAAGACGTTTAAGCTCTTGGTCTTTATCGATTAAGTCCGCAAGCGGAATTAAAAGACGCATACGACCGACAACGGCGACCGCTGATTCAGGCGCATCCCCTTCGCACGCAGTGAGTGACTCAATGCGTCCCATGCGTTTAATAAAGAGGAGGTTGCTCTCGATGCGTTTAAGGTCATCAGCACTCGCATTTTCAAAAAGAACATCGAGCGGACGGCTTGGTGCAATGTTCATTTCACCGCGGATACGGCGTACGGCAAGCAGAACTTCTTGGAGCCAATCGACTTCTTTCTCAAGCGCGGCATCTTTCGCGTTAACGCTTGGGAATGGGGCGATCGAGATACTCTCTGTAGTTTTAAATTGCGGTGCAATTACCACGAGTTTTTGCCAAATCTCTTCGGTAATGTAAGGCATAAAGGGATGCATCACTTTTAAAATCGCATCGAGAACAAAGAGGAGATTGTGGCGCGTTGCCGCTTTCTCATCTTCGCTAAAATCGCCGTTTAAGATTGGTTTAGTGAGCTCTAAATACCAGTCACAGAAGGCGTGCCAAGTAAAGTCGTAGATCTCTTGAGAGGCCAAATCAAAGCGATAGGATTCGATGTAGCGTTTTACTTCGCTGAGCGTGGTATCAAGGCGTGAGAGAATCCATTTGTCGATGTGCGACAGTTTGCTCTCATCGTGTTTGATCGCTTTTCCTTCGGCATTCATAAAGACAAAGCGTGAGGCATTCCAGATCTTGTTACAGAAGTTTGAATAGCCTTCAACGCGGCCGGTATCAAAGTTGATATCGCGTCCATTTGTTGCAAGCGAGGTAAAAGTAAAGCGGAGTGCATCGGTTCCGAATGCTTTAATCCCATCAGGGAAGTGACGGCGAGTCTCTTCTTCAATGCGAGGCGCCATTTGTGGTTGCATCAGGCCGGTGGTGCGCTTTTGCACGAGCGATTCAAGATCGATTCCGTCGATAAGATCGATTGGGTCGAGCACGTTTCCGCGCGACTTACTCATTTTTTGACCTTCTTGGTCGCGAACGAGTCCGTGGAAATAGACCTCTTTGAACGGAATTTCCTTCATAAAGTGGAGGCCAAACATAATCATGCGCGCCACCCAGAAGAAGATAATATCAAACCCGGTCACAAGCACAGAAGTAGGATAATATTTCTCAAGTTCAGGGGTTTTATCGGGCCAGCCTAAAGTTGAAAAAGGCCAGAGCGCCGATGAGAACCAAGTGTCTAATACGTCGTCATCTTGTTTAAGAGTGATATCGCCTAAATCATATTTTGCGCGAACATCGGCTTCTGATTTGCCTACATAGATGTTGCCTTCCTCGTCAAACCACGCAGGAATTCGGTGACCCCACCAGAGCTGACGCGAAATACACCAATCTTGAATGTTGTTCATCCACTCAAAGTAGGTATTTTCCCAGTTTTGAGGAATGAATTTGATGTCGCCATTTTTAACCGCATCGATCGCCGGTTTAGCGAGCGTTTTCGCATCCACAAACCATTGGTCAGTGAGGTAAGGTTCGATAATTTGGTTCGTACGATCACAGCGTGGAATCATCAGCGTATGTGGCTCAATTTTCTCTAAAAGGCCGGCTTCTTTAAAGTCATTGACGAGTTGTTTACGTGCATCAAACCGATCAAGTCCGCGATAGGCTTCCGGCATCTCATCGTTAATTTTCGCATCATCGGTAAAGATGTTAATGAGCGGGAGATTGTGGCGAACGCCCATCTCATAGTCATTAAAGTCGTGCGCAGGGGTGATCTTAACGCAGCCGGTACCAAATTCAGGATCGACATATTCATCGGCAATGATCGGGATTTGACGATCGCAGAAAGGAAGATCAATCATTTTTCCGATAAAGCTTGCGTAGCGCTCATCTTCAGGATGAACCGCAACGGCAGTATCCCCGAGCATGGTTTCAGGGCGCGTAGTTGCTACGATCATATGCTCATCGGTGCCTGCGATCGGATAGCGTAGATGCCACATCGAGCCTTGCTCTTCGTTGGATTCCACTTCAATGTCCGACACAGCGGTTTTAAGAACAGGGTCCCAGTTAACAAGGCGTTTACCGCGATAGATTAAGCCCTCTTCATAGAGCTCAATAAAGACTTTATGCACCGCCGCCGATAGACCTTCATCCATGGTAAAGCGTTCGCGCGTCCAGTCGGGGCTTGCGCCCATACGGCGTAACTGTTTAGTGATGTTTCCGCCGGATTGCTCCTTCCATTCCCAAATTCGATCAACAAAGGCATCACGGCCAAGATCGTGGCGCGTTTTTCCTTCCGCATTGAGTTGACGCTCGACCACCATCTGCGTTGCAATGCCCGCGTGGTCCGTTCCCGGTTGCCAGAGCGTGTTGTAGCCTTGCATACGATGATAGCGCGTTAAAAGGTCCATAATAGTATCTTGGAATGCGTGGCCCATATGGAGGCTACCGGTAATATTCGGCGGGGGAATTACGATACAGTAATTCGGTGCATTCTCGTCATTGGTGGGTTTAAAGAGATTTTTCTCTTCCCAATATTGATACCACTTTTTCTCAATATTTTGGGGTTGATAGGTCTGTTCCATTTGATATTCCAAATCTAAAGATAAACGAAATGTACTCTTAAAATTAATCTTAAAAGTATATCATTTAAGAGGGGGTGGTGGGGGAATTCAGATTATTTTAGGCCAAAAAAAACTAGCTATAAAAGCTAGTTTTCTCACTATTGATCACTAAATTTGCGATTATTTTAAGCGCGCTTCAGTGTAAAGAACGTGTTTACGGATCGTAGGATCGTATTTTTTAAGTTCTAATTTCTCAGTCATAGTACGTTTGTTTTTGGTCGTTGTGTAGAAATGACCGGTACCTGCTGATGATACTAATTTAATTTTTTCTCTCATGGTCTACTCCTTAGATTTTTTCGCCTTTCGCGCGAAGTTCAGCTAAAACCGCATCAATGCCTTTTTTATCGATTGTGCGAAGACCTGCTGGAGATACACGTAATGATACAAAACGGTTCTCGCTCGCAACCCAAAGACGATGAGTCTGTAAGTTGGGAAGAAAACGACGACGCGTTTTGTTATTTGCGTGGGATACGTGATTGCCGACTGCGGGCTTTTTCCCAGTTACTTGGCATACTTTACTCATGATGATTCACTAACCTTAACTAATGATAATTTTTATCACAAAAATTACGAACGAACTAAACGTCATTATTGTAATTGAAAATAGAGCTTAATACAAATTAAATCTCGTGGGTTATTTCCCTGTTGCAAAGAGACTTGGGTTTTTCGCTTTACTTGCCGCGGTTTCTGCCGTGATAAGACCTGCTTTTACAAGCTGTTCAAGATGTTGGTCAAGGGTCTGCATTCCGAATGATTGTCCGGTTTGGATCGTTGAATACATCTGTGCAATCTTATCTTCACGGATTAAGTTACGGATCGCATTCGTTCCCACCATGATCTCCCAAGCCGCCACTCGTCCGCCCCCAATTTTCTTAAGAAGAGTCTGAGAAACAACCGCTTGAAGCGATTCTGAGAGCATCGAACGAACGAGCGATTTCTCCCCTTCCGGGAATACGTCGATAATACGGTCGATGGTTTTTGCAGCTGATGTGGTGTGCAAGGTTCCGAATACTAAGTGACCGGTTTCGGCAGCGGTTAGCGCAAGCTGAATGGTCTCTAAGTCACGAAGCTCCCCAACTAAGATAACGTCCGGGTCTTCACGAAGTGCGGAGCGGAGCGCGTTTTCAAAGCTTAGCGTATCTCTATGAACTTCCCTTTGGTTAATAAGGGCTTTACGGGGCGGGTGAACGAACTCGATCGGGTCTTCAACGGTTAAGATATGGTAAGGATTGTTGCGGTTGAGGTAGTCAATCATCGCAGCGAGCGTGGTTGATTTACCCGAACCCGTTGGTCCTGTTACCAAGATTAATCCGCGAGGAACCGAGATCATTTGACGGAAGATCGCCGGCATGCCGAGCTCATCCATGGTCATAATGTCGGTTGGGATCGTTCTAAATACCGCACCCATACCACGGCTTTGTTGGAATGCGTTAACACGGAAACGAGCAATTCCAGGGATTTCAATCGAGAAGTCGACTTCCATGTTGGCATCGAACGTTTTACGTTGCGAGTCGTTCATGACGCCATAGACTTGGTCATAAACTTGATCGTGGCTAAGCGCCGGTAGGTTAATACGAGTAATATCCCCATCGATCCGCACAATCGGAGGCAGGCCTGCAGATAAGTGAAGGTCCGAACCGTTATGCTTGACCACGAAGGCAAGTAAATCCGCTAAATTCATAAATAGAAAACCTTTTGTAAGCTAAATAATGCAATTAAGACAATATGTTATCATTTAAATATTGCGCGTAGGAGACAAAGTCACAAAAAATTGATCGTATGCTTCTTATCGGCGGCGCAGATATTATTGACTTAAAAAACCACCACTCAATAGGAGTGATGGCTTAATTTTAAACAACATAAATATTAGCACTTCTTTACTAAGATTTTACATTATTTTTCATCTGTCCGATAACATCTTGATATGTAAGCTCACTTCCGAAGATAGCACTGCCGGCGACGAAGGTATCGGCTCCCGCGGCTGAAATTTCAGCAATATTATCGAGGTTTACCCCGCCGTCAATCTCGAGACGAATCTCGCGATCTTGTTGATCAATCATCGTGCGTAATGTCTTGAGTTTATCGAGTGCTGAGGGGATAAACTTCTGTCCGCCAAAGCCAGGATTAACACTCATTACTAGTACCATATCTAAGTAATCCCAAACATGATCTAAGACATGAATTGGTGTGGCTGGATTGAGGACTAACCCCGCTTTACAGCCGAGTGATTTGATCAATTGAAGCGAGCGATCGACGTGAAGACTTGCCTCAGGGTGGAAGGTGATATAGGTCGCGCCCGCTTTAGCAAAGGCTTCAATCATGCGATCAACGGGAGAGACCATCAAGTGCACATCGATCGGAGCCGTCACGCCATAATTGCGTAGCGCTTTACAGATCGTCGGGCCGAAGGTTAAGTTTTCCACATAGTGATTATCCATTACGTCAAAATGGATAATGTCTGCGCCAGCATTGAGCACCGCATCCACTTCCTCTCCAAGGCGAGCAAAGTCCGCTGAGAGAATGGAAGGGGCGATCCAAGGCGTCTGTTTCATCATTTAAATCTCCTAATGTTTATCGTTAGATCGATGCAAGTACGCGATCCATCGCGTTAATAGTTGCATCAAGATCATCATAGCTGTGCGCATTTGAGACAAATCCCGCTTCAAACGCACTTGGCGCAAGGTAGATGCCTTCATTTAACATGCCGTGGTAGAATTTTTTGAAAAACTCGATATCGGAGCTCATCGCGTCTTTGTAGCTTTCTACTTTACGGTCGGTAAAGAAGAGTCCAAACATTCCGCAAACGTGATTGGTTGAGATGGTTTTGCCATGTTTTTCAAAGACCTTGTTGATGCCTTCGATGAGGTAATCGGTTTTCGCTTTAAGCTCATCGTAAAACCCTTCTTTTGACACAAGTTCTAAGGTTTTTAAACCGGCTGCCATCGCAACGGGGTTTCCGGATAAGGTACCAGCTTGATAGACGGCACCGTTTGGTGAGAGGTGATCCATAATCTCCTGTTTTCCGCCAAATGCGCCAACAGGCATTCCGCCACCGATCACTTTTCCGAAGGTGGAAAGATCGGGGGTAATATTATATAAGCCTTGTGCTGAGTGTTTGTGCACGCGGAAACCGGTCATCACTTCGTCCATAATAAAGACCGCGCCATGATCGGTACAGTTTTGACGAATCGCTTCCAAAAAGCCTTTTACCGGCGGAATACAGTTCATATTTCCGGCAACGGGCTCAACAATAACGCAGGCAATGGTATCGCCATATTTTTCAAAGGCGGCGTTGAGATCGTCAATGTTGTTATATTCTAAAACGAGCGTGTGCTGAGTGAGATCGGCAGGAACGCCCGGTGATGAGGGTTCGGCAAAGGTTAGAAGGCCCGAGCCCGCTTTAACGAGTAACGAGTCTGAGTGGCCGTGATAGCACCCTTCAAATTTGATGATTTTATCGCGTCCGGTGTATCCGCGAGCAAGACGAATCGCACTCATGGTCGCTTCCGTTCCAGAACTTACCATGCGCACGGAATCCATCGAAGGGATGATCTCAATGACGCGCTTTGCAAGCTCGGTTTCAAATACCGTTGGCGCACCAAATGAGAGGCCGTTTTTTGCCGTTTCAATCACCGCATCGATCACTTCAGGATGAGCATGCCCAACGATCATCGGACCCCATGAACCGACATAATCGATATACTTTTTACCTTCTTCATCGTAAATGTAAGGACCTTCTCCTTTTTTGAAGAAGATCGGCGCGCCACCCACCTGTTTAAACGCGCGAACGGGAGAGTTCACACCGCCGGGAATGTATTTTTGGGCTTCTGCATATAAATTATCAAAATGACTCATATTCAATTAATCCTTTTTATAACGATGAATCGATAAATTCTCTGACAATATTATGAAGGGAAAACTCCATTTGTTCAATGCGATTAAATTCACTACAATAGGCGGAGTTATTTAGATAAGGACACTATATGGACGAAAATATTAAAGATGCACTCTTAAATGCGCTCGATGAGATGAAAGCGATCAACCCGAAAGCGTATGATGTTAAAGATATTGTGAGTTATGCCGATTGGGTGTTAGTGGTATCAGGGACATCAGGCGCGCACATTGCATCGATGATTCGTAAAGCCGAAGAGGCAATGCTTAAAGAGGGCTATAAACCGATCGGAATCGAAGGTCAGCAACGTGGGGCAGACTGGATTTTGATCGACTTTGGCGATCTGGTGCTTCATGTGATGAGTGAAGAGAAGCGCGATTTTTATCAACTTGAAAAACTCTTCATGGTGTAATGGTCATCTATCTCATTGCCGTCGGTCAAAATATGCCGGCGTGGGTAAAAACGGGCTATGACGAGTACGCCTCGCGTCTAAA
The DNA here is from genome assembly GCF_029815055.1 of Ignatzschineria sp. RMDPL8A. Lineage (NCBI taxonomy): Bacteria > Pseudomonadati > Pseudomonadota > Gammaproteobacteria > Cardiobacteriales > Ignatzschineriaceae > Ignatzschineria > Ignatzschineria sp. RMDPL8A. The sequence goes on from NZ_JAPPWA010000002.1 coordinate 997,944, forward strand.
ACAAGAGGTGGAACTTAAATTGATTGAAGTCGCTCCCTCGCCGCGAAAGAAAAAGAGCGATCCGAAGAAGATTCTCAAAGAAGAGGCCGATCGAATTCGTAAAGCGATTCCGAAAAATGCCTATATCGTTGGGCTTGATGTTATCGGTAAAGCGGTTTCAACGCCGGAGTTAAGTCAGCGATTGGAAAATTGGATGCAGATGGGGCGCGATGTCGCCATCTTAATTGGCGGGCCCGAAGGATTTGATCCGGAGATTAAAAAAGAGTTTGAGACAAGTATCTCACTCTCAAAATTAACGCTGCCGCATCCGATGGTGCGCGTGATTATCGCCGAACAGCTCTTTAGAGCGTGGAGCATTATTCACAATCATCCCTATCATCGTGAATGATGGGTTTGTGGTTATAGCTGTACAAGATAAACAATGATCGAAGTGGTCAAAATAAAAGAGAGCGGGGAATCATCCTTCGCTCTCTTTTTTTTGCCTAAATATTTATTATGGGGTATAGGGATGTTACTCTTTAATTCCAACAAATTCACCAAACAGATCGTGTGATGAATAATCATCAATGCGGGCAAGGACGATTTTGCCCTCAAGATTATCCGGTGCATTATCCACAAATACGACACCATCAATATCGGGAGCATCGGCTTTTGAGCGACCAATCGCGCCTTCAGCGTCATATTCATCAATGATCACTTCAATGGTGGTGCCAACGCGCGCTTCAAGTTTCGCTTCCGAGATCTCTGCCTGCACTTCCATAAAGCGAGCTAAGCGCTCTTCTTGGATCTCAGGATCGATGAGCTCAGCAATATCATTCGCTTTTGCGCCAGTAACCGGTGAATATTTAAAGGCGCCCACGCGATCAAGTTTCGCTTCACGGAGGAAATCGAGAAGCTCTTCAAACTCTTCTTCCGTTTCGCCCGGGAAGCCGACGATAAAGGTGGAGCGAATCACAATTTCTGGGCAAATTTCGCGCCATTTTTTAATGCGTTCGAGCATATTTTCGCTATTGGCGGGGCGTTTCATCGCTTTTAAAATACGCGGAGAGGCGTGCTGTAATGGCACATCTAAATAGGGAAGGATTTTTCCTTCGGCCATCAGTGGAATCAGTCTGTCTACGTGCGGATAGGGATAAACATAATGGAGGCGCACCCAAACACCGAGCGTTGCAAGCTGTTCGCAAAGCTCTTGAATGTTTGATTTAACCGGGCGGCCATCCCAAAATCCGAGCTCATATTTCGTATCAACGCCGTAAGCGCTCGTATCTTGCGCCACCACTAATAGCTCTTTTACGCCGGCATGAACGAGCTGTTTTGCTTGCGTTAACACACGATCAATCGGGTAAGATTGATGCTTTCCGCGCATCGTTGGAATAATGCAGAAGGTGCAGGAATGATTGCATCCCTCTGAAATTTTAAGGTAGGCGTAGTGACGTGGGGTGAGCTTAATCCCGCCTTCAGGCACTAAATCGGTAAATGGATCGTGCGGGCGGGGCAGGTGCATGTGAATCGCATGCATCACTTCTTGGAACGCGTGCGCGCCGGTGATGGCTAAAACGTTGGGATATTTTGCGAGAATCTCTTCTGAGCGGGCGCCAAGGCAACCGGTGACGATCACTTTACCATTCTCATCGAGGGCTTCGCCGATCGCGTCCAAACTCTCTTGAACGGCCGAATCGATAAATCCACAGGTGTTCACCACCACAAGGTCCGCCGATTCATAATCGGGCACAATCTCGTACCCTTCGGTGCGAAGTTGCGTCAAAATATATTCAGAATCCACAAGGGCTTTCGGGCAACCAAGGGAGATAAAACCAACTTTTGGGGTATTGCTTTGCATAGAACGTTGCTTACATCGTTGTTGAAAAATAGGGCTCTATCATACTATAAATTAAAAAGGGCGGACAAAAAAACGCCCCACTTTATGATAAATGGGGCGTTGATTAACGAGGATTAATTCCAGATTGTTTCTGGCTTAGCCTTTGTATTTACTGAGAACAACACACGCGTTCGTTCCACCAAATCCAAAGCTGTTGCTTAAGATATTATTGAGCTCGATATTATCGATGCGCTCACGTACGATTGGATACTCAGCCACTTCAGTATCTAACTCATCGATATGCGCGCTTGCTGCGATAAAGTTGTTTTCCATCATTAAAAGTGAGTAGATCACTTCATTCACTCCAGCTGCGCCAAGTGCGTGACCGGTAAGTGATTTGGTTGAGGTCAGTTTCGGGAATTTATCGCCGAATACTTTATTGATCGCGCGAACTTCCGGTAAGTCACCAGCGGGAGTTGACGTACCGTGTGCGTTGATGTAATCGATTTCGCCATCAACGGTAGCAATTGCTTGACGCATACAGCGTTCAGCGCCTTCACCGCTTGGGGCAACCATGTCATATCCATCAGAAGTTGCGCCGTAACCGGTGATCTCTGCATAGATTTTTGCGCCGCGAGCAAGAGCGTGTTCAAGTTCTTCAACCACAACGATTCCGCCACCGCCTGAGATCACAAAGCCATCACGATCTTTATCGTAGGCACGTGAGGCAACGGAAGGATTGTCATTGTATTTTGATGAGAGTGCGCCCATCGCGTCAAACATCGCGCTCATGTAAGGGTGAAGTTCTTCACCGCCGCCGGCAAATACGATATCTTGTTTACCGAGTTGAATCTGTTCAACGGCATTTCCGATACAGTGTGCTGAGGTTGAGCAAGCGGAACTGATTGAGTAGTTCACGCCTTTAATTTTGAAAGGTGTCGCTAAACACGCTGACACCGTTGAGCCCATGGTACGAGTGACCATGTATGGTCCAATACGGCGTGTAGAGCCGTTTTTGCGTAGAGTATCGATCGCATCGATTTGGTTTTTCGTAGATGCACCGCCTGAGCCGACGATAATTCCGGTGCGCTCATTTGAAACGAGCTCTTCAGGTAATCCTGCATCTTCGATCGCTTGTTGCATTGCAATGTAAGCATATGCGGCAGCGTCTGCCATAAAGCGGTAGGTTTTACGGTCAATCAACGACGGAAGGTCAATGTCGAGTGCGCCGTGAACTTGGGAACGAAAACCCATCTCAGCCATCTCTTCAGAGAACTTGATACCAGACTTCCCCTCTTTAAGAGACTCTAGTACCTCCGCTTTGTTGTTACCGATGCTTGATACAATACCAAGGCCTGTGATAACGACACGTTTCATTATAGTTTAACTCCTAAATTTATTAAAAATTCTCTGTTGATGTGAAAAGACCTACTTTTAAGTCTTCACCAACATAAATTTCTTTTCCATCAACTTCCATAGTCGCATCCGCGATTCCCATGGTAAGTTGTCTTAAAATAACACGTTTCATATGGATTCTATAGGTTATTTTTTTGGCAGTAGGGAGCACTTGACCAGAGAATTTTACCTTCCCAGCACCAAGTGCACGGCCACGACCTTGACCGCCTTTCCAGCCTAAATAGAAGCCAACGAGCTGCCACATTGCGTCTAAACCAAGACAGCCAGGCATGACGTTATCGCCAACGAAATGGCATGGGAAGAACCAAAGATCGGGGCTAAGATCAAATTCAGCAGTGATCGAACCTTTATTGTATTTACCACCATCTTCGGTGATTGAGGTGATGCGATCGAACATTAACATCGGAGGCATGGGAAGTTGTGCGTTGCCTTCGCCAAAAAGATTACCTTGTGCGCATTCGATTAACTCTTCACGAGTAAAGCTTGATTGTTTAGTCACTATTCGTTCCTATCTTTATATATAAGTTGTACGGGTAGGGATGACAGAGCCCCTGTATGCAAGACCCCTAATATTATCATTCCCTTAGGTTTAATTTAAGATAAAAGTCAGAAATTCCCTCTTTTGCCCACGTCCTCATAATGGTGTGGTTTGGTGTGATTTCAATCTTTTACCTAAAAAGAAATTTTTATGGATTGCGATCAAAATTTTAATGTCGCGAGTTAACGTTTCTGTTTCAATCCGATCGCAAACCCCTTAGTCGTAGAGACTTTTCTCGCCTTCAGGACGAGATTTAAAACGTCGGTGCGCCCAGAGATATTGCTCCGGCGCTTCCATAATCCACTCTTCGAACATTTGATTGAGGCGTAAGGTATCGGCCTCTAAATCATCGGTTGGGAAGTTTTCGAGCGGTGCTAAGAATTTCACATGATATTTGCCATTTTTACGAATGCAAAAATAGGGCAAGGCTCTCGCTTTTCCTAAACGGGTGAGCGTTGAGGTGGCGGTAATGGTGAGGGTATTCACCCCAAAAAAAGGGATAAAGACGTGATCGATATTGCCGTAGTTTTGGTCGGGCGCATACCAGATAAGATCCCCTTTACGTAGCAGTTTAATCAACCGGCGCGTCTCATCGCGGGTGATGGGCTCAAGGCCTGATTGATCAAAACGCATCTGATATTGCACATGTTCATAATATTCATTTTCATGCGGGCGATACATGCCGCGTACCGGTGTCATGAGACTCACTCCTCGTCCCCCAATCTCAAGTGGGCAAAAGTGAGCGGTTAAAAGCAGCGCGCCTTGGCCACTTTCGCGGAGTTTTTCCACATGCTCAAGGCCTTCGTAGACAAAGAGTTTTTTAATTTGACGATCCGGCTTCCACCACGCCACAATTACCTCAAAAATCCCCATGCCCATCGCGCGGAAATTGGCTTTCACAAGGGCTTTTTGCTCATCTTTGGAAAGATCGGGGAAACAGAGCTCAATATTGCGCTCAACAATGCGCCGACGGCTTTTCGCGACATAATAGGAGGCGCGCCCAATTTGGCGACCTAGCCAGAGCAGAAAGGGCATCGGCAGGAGCGCTACCCATTTGGCACAAAAAATTCCAAAGGCGAGGAGCTTATGATCAGAGGCCTTTGGTGGAATACGGTTACTCATACACAAATCACGCGAGATCGTTATCGATCCTATAAAATAAAATGATTAAAACAAATTATGATATCACACTCTTTAGGTGAAAAAATGGTCATTGTATTTGAGGACGGAATCTATGCAAAAATCAAATGGTTAATTTTTAGACGCAAGAGAAATATGTGATGGAGTGCCAATTATGGTCTATAATAATCTCAAAATTTCTATCTTTGGTGGGCGGTGACGGGTAATTCTCAACAGGGTTGCCAGGTTCTCGCCCTTCAATTATCCATTATTTTTAGTGAACCATTATGAGTGAAAAGAAAGTATATAGACTAATTTACGTCGATACGGACGAAGCAGCCATTACCCGATTAAAGCAGATTATCCGTACCTACGGCATAAATAGTGATCTTTTAATCGATGTCGCGAGTTTTAGCCAACTTTCTGATATTGATCAACATATCCAGACTCAAGGGTGTGATCTGCTCTTGTTAAAACACGCCGATGGACTCCCTTCGGTGAAAGAGGTGAGTGCGCTAGTTGATGTTACCAATGTGTCGATCTTCTCAATTGTTAATAAAGGCGAGCTTGAAGCGGGCCAATTCTTGCTTGAAGAGGGCGCCGATTTTGTCACCACGCTCGCAACGCCTAATGCACTCTACAAATATGTGGTTTACTCCCTTCATACTCGAAAAGTGCGCCTTGATTTTCGTGAAACGAAACGGGAATTAGTACAACTTCGAGAACAATCGGAACAGTTTTTAAGTAAAACTAAAAATGCCATCGCGTACTCCACCGATGGACTTTTTGTTTACGCCAATGAGGCCTTTTTAGATCTCTTTGGGATCGAAAACGCTGAGAAACTCTCGGGTATTTTACTGCTTGATCTATTTAGCCCCAATTACCTCTCCGAGTTTAAGAAAGTGAACCGTAAGGTGAGCCGTTCAGAAAAACCGGTTGAACAGAAAGGGGAATTTAAAAATCTGAAAACAGGTGCGCTCTTTAGCCATGATTACATTGCCCGCATGGTCAATTATGAAGGCGAGATGCGTCTTGAGATCTCAATTCCGGTATTGGATGAAGATCAATCAGCGCCAGCGACAACTGCACAGAGTGGTACTGCAGGGGGCGTACGCGTTCCGACGAAACTTGATTTTATCAAATCGATTAAAAATGATTTAGGGTCAGGAAACTGGCTTCTTTGCGTCACCATGACCGACTATCTCCGCATTTGGGGGCAAAAAGGGGTGGAAGCCTTTGAGAGCTATTTCCAAGGCGTGATGAGTAATATTAAAGGTCAATTCCACGATCTTAATATGGTGCGTTACAGTGCCGGCGCGTTATTGATGGTTATTAATGATTGTGATATCACCACGATCGACCGAATCGGCAATACCATCTCCAATACCGTGCGTAGCCATGTGCTCGAATTTAACGGTGAAGAGATTCAGTCAGAGAGTGATTACACCTACACCAGTTTAGCGATTCAAGAAGATCAAATTTTTGATGCGCTTCGTACCATTGAACGTAACTCGCGCATCATTCCGGCAGAGCTTATTGATCAAACCGGCGCGGTGGTTGAGATCGAAAGTACGGAAGATTTAGAGGGCGATAACCTCGGGGTCTTCTCGGTGCTTGGCGATGCACTTAAAGAGAATCGCGTTAAAGTGGCTTTTAGTCCGATTTCAGGCTTTAGTGGCGAAGCGAAAGATCGCTATCTCGCTGAATATGAAATTTATGATGCAAACGGCAATATTTTATCGTGGAACAAAGCGCATCTTTACGGTTTAAGTAACCCCGCAGGGGGCGAACTTGACCTACTCATTTTAAATACCGCACTTGCACGCATTGCCGAGCCCGGTAATGAAGAGAAAGAGGTCTTTTGCCTATTAACGGCGCGCATTGTGGATGAAAAAGAGATGGCCAATCGCGTCTTTAGCGCCATTGAAGGCAAATCGATTGTGGTTGGAATCAATAAGGATCTGCTCACAACCAACCGTGAAAAAGCATTAACGTTCCTCCGTGATATGAAAGCGCGTGGCATTAAAGGGGTGCTCTATGGTGGCGATAACGAAGATTTTGTTGATGAGATTTTAGAAGGCTTAAACTTTGTCGATTATGTGACCCTTGCATCGAACTTTGTATCGCGCTTGAGCCGTTTAACCGATCGCCGTATGAAAGAGAAAATCGTGTCGCTTTTTAGCGATATTGAAAACCGCAACGTGATGCTAATGGCAGAAGGGGTAGACAATCCATCGGCGATGGCGATGGTGTGGGAATATGCGATTCCTCTGGCAAGTGGGCGCATGCTGGGACAGCCGTCGGACAGTCTTGATTTTGATTTCGACCAAATGGTGATTTAAATAATGATACAGTGGTTAAAACGCTTTTCACTGCTTACGCTACTGCTGACCTTTTTGGTGGGCTGTGGCTTTCATCTGCGCGGGAATATTGCACTGCCGCCTGAGTATCAAACACTCTATGTGACGAGCAATAATAATTTAAACGATAGTTCCAATATGGCCAATGTGATTAAAACTCGCTTAGGCCGAGCACTTCGCGTGGTGGATACGCCTGAAGATGCCGATCTATATGTCTCGATCGAGGAGAGCTATCATTCACGTACGCTCGCAAGTAACGCCGGCGGTGAAACCCGTGAATATACGCAAACCTATGTGGCCGATGTTAAAGTGACAGACCAAAATGATGAGATCGTTTTGGATCAAGTCTTCCAAAAGAGCAAGGCCTTCACTCATGCTGAGAGCGATGTATTAGGGCGCGCAGCGAGTGAAAATCAATTGAAAAAAGAGTTAGCCGACGAGATGGGAATGATGTTTGTGCGTCGTCTCAGCGCGGTATTAAAATCGACCCCCAATCAACCTTTGAAAAACTAGAGCGTGAAAAAGGATTTTCGCAAGAATGAATGATGTACAGGCGTACCAAGATCTACGCAATATTGAGATCACTAAAGTAGGCATTAAAGGGCTTAAATTGCCGCTTGTTTTTGTTAACGATACGGTCAAAAATCACACCGTGATGGAAGCAGAGCTCACCGTTAATTTACAGGCGGAGCGTAAAGGCACTCACATGTCGCGTTTTATTGAGACGTGGCACAATTTTACCGATGAATTTTCCCTTGCGCGCGTTGACGAGCTGCTCGATCAACTCATTGAGCGTTTAGATGCGGAAAATGCGCAGTGCCATATGGCATTCCCGCTCTTTTATGAGCGTATTTCTCCGGTGACAAATGTCGCGAGCATTATGGATTTTGAGTGTGAAATCCGCGCGGATAAACGTCGTAATCTTTACGAGCTTACTTTGATGGCGCCGGTAACAAGCCTCTGTCCGTGCTCTAAAGAGATCTCGCGCTTTAGTGCGCACTCACAACGTTCGCATTTGAAGATTAAGCTTCGCTTTAAAGATGCCGCATCAATTGGCGCATTTTCGATCGACAAGATGCTCCACGCGATGGAAGATATCGGTTCATCCAAACTCTATCCGCTTTTGAAACGTGAAGATGAGAAATATGTGACCGAGCACGCTTATGATAATCCCAAATTTGTGGAGGATCTGGTGCGTGATCTTGTGTTAATCTTAAAAGAGCGCGAAGATTTAGCGTCGTTTACGGTGGAATCTGAGAATTTTGAATCGATTCATAATCATCAGGCGTACGCGGAAATCGTCTACTCATTTGAATAACCAATTAGGATACCTCTATGATTGAATCGGATCGTTTAATGGTCAGTGGTGATTCACTGCCTGAAGAAAAGGTGATTGATCGGGCGATACGCCCCCAAACCTTAGACGATTACACGGGGCAATCGAGTATCCGTGAGCAGTTAAAAATATTTATCCAGGCGGCAAAAAACCGTGAAGAGGCGCTCGACCATGTGCTTCTTTACGGCCCGCCAGGTTTAGGAAAAACTACACTTGCGCACATTATTGCCCACGAGATGGGAGTCGGTTTGCAACAAACCTCAGGACCTGTCTTAGAAAAACCGGGTGATTTAGCAGCGATTTTAACCAATCTTCAAGAAAACGATATTCTCTTTGTCGATGAGATTCACCGCTTAGGCGCCGTTGTCGAAGAGGTGCTCTATCCTGCGATGGAGGATTTCAAACTCGATATTATGATTGGTGAAGGGCCGGCAGCCCGTTCAATTCAGATCGATCTGCCACACTTTACCCTAATTGGTGCCACCACGCGGGCGGGGCTACTCTCCTCACCGCTTCGAGATCGTTTTGGCATTGTATCGCGCCTTATGTTCTATTCCCATGAAGAGCTCACCACCATTGTCAAACGCTCGTCCAATCTTTTAAATGTGGCGATCACCGATGATGGCGCTCATGAGATTGGTCGCCGTTCACGGGGAACCCCTCGAATTGCCAATCGTCTGTTACGCCGCGTTCGAGATGTGGCTGAAGTAAAAGGGAATGGTAACGTCACCAGTGATATTGCCGATACGGCGCTGAATATGCTCGATATCGACAAATATGGGTTTGATGAGCATGACCGTAATTTTCTTCGCTTGATTGTGAAAAAGTTTGATGGCGGCCCCGTTGGAATCGACACACTTTCAGCGGCGCTTGGGGAAGAGAAAGGGACGCTCGAAGATATGATTGAGCCATTTCTCATTCAAGAAGGCTTTATTATGCGCACCCCTCGCGGACGCGTTGCCACCAAAACCTGTTGGGAATATTTTGGATTAACCCCTGACGGAGAATAGTTTTACCGATCGAATCTCGTAAGGAAACGATATGACTCAACCGGATTTTTATGTGGCGGTGGGCAAGGCCCTTTATGAAACCGATGTCGCCGCGAAACTCTCGCAAGTCTATGCGCTATATGATGCTATTACTCAGGGCGAGATTGCGCCTTATGCGGCCGATGATTTAACCGAAATTTTACCTTCAGGACGACCGGAAAAGCCGGAGCTTGTCTCCCCGCGGGATGTGCCACGCCGTAAAATTGGCTCAGAAGAGGGCGTGCATGCGCTCATTCATTCCATCTGTCACATTGAATTTAATGCCATTAATTTGGGGCTTGATGCGGCGTATCGCTTTCGTTCGATGCCGGAGCGTTTCTATCGCGATTGGCTTTTGGTCGCGAAAGAGGAGGCGGATCACTTTTCGATGTTAGCGGATTATCTAACTTCGGTGGGTTCAAGCTATGGCGCGTTTACCGCGCACAATGGTTTATGGGATTCGGCGGAACGCACCGCTCACGACCCCCTTATCCGCATGGCGCTGGTGCCTAGAGTGCTTGAGGCGCGCGGCCTTGATGTCACTCCCGGAATTATTAATCGTTTAAAAGAGGTGGGGCAAACTGGTGTGGTTGCCATGCTTAAGCGCATTGTGCGGGAAGAAGAAGGGCATGTGATTATCGGCAATCGCTGGTATCAATATCTCTGTCGTGAGCGAAATCTCGATCCCAAAGAGACCTTTTTTAGCTTGCTTGATGAGTACGAGCAGACCATTCGCGCGCCGATTAATACCGAAGCTCGACTTCGTTCAGGATTTACCGAAGAGGAGATCGCGCTGTTGTTAGAGTCGATCGACCTATAACGATCTTCCCACCGCTATTTAAGAGTAAGAGGATGCAATGAACGCCATTCAATCACAATTATTATCGCTCACCGGTAAAGTCTTTATCGGGATTTCAGGGCTATCGCTCACAGAGGAAGAGGCTAACTGGCTACGCTCAGAGAAAGTGGGTGGGGTGATTTTATTTGCCCGGAATTATGAGTCAAAAGCGCAGTTAAAAGCGCTCACCGATTCGATTAAAGCGGTGCGTTCAGAACTTCTTATTTCAGTGGATCATGAAGGCGGGCGCGTGCAACGTTTTCGGGACGGATTTACTCACATTCCGCCAATGCGAACGCTTGGCGACGCTTATGATTTTGATCCTGAAAAAGCGCTGTTAGAGGCGACAGAGTATGGTGAAACGATCGGGCGGGAGCTGCAAGATGTGGGGGTTGATTTTAGTTATACGCCAGTATGCGATCTTGATTTTGGGCTCAATAGTGCCATTGGTGATCGCGCGTTTCATTATGATCCGTATGTGGTGGCAAAACTCACGATTGCGCTCCATCAAGGGCTTAACAGAGCTGGGTCAGTGGGGATTGCAAAACATTTTCCGGGGCATGGATATGTAGCCGCTGACACACATTTAGAGACAGCGCGCGATACGCGAACCCTCGATGAGTTGTGGCAATTTGATCTTATTCCATTTCGTGAAATTATTAACGCCGGGATTGAAGGAGTGATGCCGTCGCACATTATTTATGATGCGATCGATCCGGATTATAGTGCAGTGTCATCGAAAAAATGCATGGCATTTCTGCGGGAAGAGCTCGATTTTCAGGGCGTTATTATTAGTGATGATCTCGATATGAAGGCGGCGGATGCGCTTGGCGATGTGCACGATAAAGTCGCGGCGTGCTTTAATGCCGGCATCGATATTGTGTTGCTCTGTAATGATTTTGATGCGATTCGAGCCTATTTAGCTTAGATAAAAGCCAGAGTAAGCCCGAACGTAGCATTAACACTTCGGGCTTTTTAATGTCTGTTTTTTGTGGGTAGGGTTAATTACCGCGTTCGATCACTTCTTGTTGGAAGTGCTCAAACTGTGCAGGAGTGATCTCATTAATCTCAAGCAGATGCGCTTCAAATTCATCTTTTTCATCGGCCTCTTTCATGCCATCAATGCCGTCGGGATCGAGATAAACCATGGCGCGAATTTCACCGTTATAATTAAGCCCTAAGACTGCCTCACCATCTTCGGTGCCGGCCCAATCACGCTCGGGATAGGGGCAAAACGTGGCAAAAAACTGCAGCGCTTTTTGGGCGTAATGTTCGCGGTCGGCGGTGTAGGCTTCCACATCTTCTTTCATAATGTAAAACACATCGACGAGCACCATTCCATCGACTTCACGGGGATATTCTTCCCCATCAATTAAGACCATTTCAGCATCGCTCATAGGGATTCCTTTGTTGGATATGTAAGAGAGGTATTTACAGGCGATTGTAGCAGAAAGAGAGGGGGTGTTTCAGAATAAAGCACCCACCGAACGGGCATAAAAAAGCCTTTGAACTTAGGGGGTAACCCAAGATTCAAAGGCATTTAAATGAACGCTGATCAAATATGATGATCAGATACGTTGATCAATTTTGTAGATTAATCTTCGTCTTTGTGTGAACGGTAGAAACGTTTACGATCGTTCTCGGTGAGGTAACGCTTACGAATACGGATTGATTTTGGCGTTACTTCTACTAACTCATCGTCATCGATAAACTCGATGGCGCGCTCAAGCGTTAACTTAATAGGCGGTGAAAGCGTTAAAGCTTCGTCACTTCCCGCGGCACGCATGTTGGTGAGCTGTTTACCTTTAAGGGCATTGACTACAAGGTCATTATCGCGTGAGTGAACCCCGATAATTTGGCCTTCGTAAATATCATCCCCATGTGATGCGAAGAGGCGACCGCGTTCTTGTAAGTTAAAGAGGGCGTAAGCAAGGGCTTTCCCTTCACCGTTTGAGATTAATACCCCATTTTTACGGCGACCGACTTCCCCTTTTTTATAAGGGCCATAATGTGAGAAGTTATGATACATCAAGCCCGTTCCGCTAGTGAGCGTCATAAATTCCGTTTGGAAACCGATTAAACCACGCGATGGAATGATGTAATCGATACGAATACGGCCTTTTCCGTCCGGCATCATATCTTGCAGTTCTGCAAAACGCTCACCCATCTGTTGCATGATTGCCCCTTGATGGTTTTCGTCGATATCAAAGGTTAATGTTTCGTAAGGTTCGGTTTTAACGCCGTTCTCTTCACGAATAATAACCTCAGGACGACCCACGGCTAATTCATAGCCTTCACGGCGCATATTTTCGATTAAGATTGATAAGTGAAGCTCACCACGACCGGACACTTTAAAGCGGTCAGGGTTATCGGTATCTTCCACGCGAAGCGCAACGTTATGCACAAGCTCTTGGTCTAAACGCTCACGAATTTGGCGTGAGGTAATAAATTTACCCTCTTTACCGGCAAATGGTGAGGTATTGACTTGGAAGCTCATCGATACGGTAGGCTCGTCAACGGTTAATACAGGCAGCGCTTCAGGGTGATTAGGATCACAGAGCGTATCTGAAATATAGAGCGGCTCAATCCCGGTAAAGGAGATGATGTCGCCTGCTTGCGCCGATTCAAATTCGACTTTTTCAAGTCCACGGAAGCCCAAAATTTGTTGCATACGCGCGGTACGAATGTTGCCTTCACGGTCGATCACTTTAACCGGTGAGTTTTTAGTGATTTTACCGCGTTGAATACGGCCAACCCCAATAACACCCACGTATGAGTTGTAGTCAAGCGATGATACTTGTAATTGGAACGGTGCATCCACTTCCACATTCGGTGGATCAACGTGGTCGATAATCGCTTGGAAAAGCGGGTCCATGTTGCCATCGCGAACGTCAGAAGTTAGGCCTGCAAAGCCATTGAGGCCCGATGCGTAGATCACAGGGAAGTCGAGCTGTTCGTCAGTTGCGCCAAGTTTGTCAAAAAGTTCAAACGTTTGGTCAAGCACCCAATCAGGACGCGCGCCCGGGCGGTCAATCTTGTTGATCACCACGATTGGTTTAAAGCCCATTGCAAACGCTTTTTGCGTTACAAAGCGGGTTTGTGGCATCGGTCCTTCAACAGAATCCACAAGTAATAATACCGAATCGACCATGGAGAGAACGCGTTCTACTTCACCACCAAAGTCGGCGTGACCTGGGGTGTCCACAATGTTGATGCGATAATCTTTCCACTCGATCGCTGTATTTTTAGCAAGAATGGTAATGCCGCGCTCTTTCTCGATTTGACCTGAGTCCATTACGCGATCTGCAACTTTTTCGTGTTCCTTAAAGGTCCCCGAAAGTTTTAAAAGTTGGTCCACCAGCGTTGTTTTACCATGGTCAACGTGGGCAATAATGGCTATATTTCGTAAATTTTGTATCATCTAAATATCTTATGTTATTTGTATAAAAAACTACCAGCTCCATATTCTACTCTTTTTTTCATTTTTTTTCTCTAAAAATGGTAAAGAATAGGGGGCTTAGAGAGTTGACAACGTCTCGAAACGCTTGTAACTTTGCTATTGATATGGATCATTTATTTTATTAATTAGAGAGGCTAACAATGTCCGTCAAACCATCCACTTCCTTTAAACGAATTGATAATCTTCCTCCGTATGTCTTTAGCGTGATTGATGAACTCAAAGCCAAAGCCAAAGCCGCCGGACAGGAAGTGATCGATTTTGGTATGGGTAACCCAGATCAACCTACGCCAAAGCATATTGTGGATGCCTTAATTGAAGCCGCCAAGGTGGGTGAAAATCACCGTTACTCTCAATCGCGCGGGGTGCTAGAACTCCGTGAAGCGATCGCTCTTTGGTATAAAAAACGTTTCGATGTTGCCCTCGATGCGGAAACGGAAACCATCTATACCATCGGTTCGAAAGAAGGGCTTGCGGATTTAACTTTAGCAACGCTCTCTGAGGGCGACACCATTTTAGCACCAAATCCTGCATATCCGATCCATCCGTACGGACCTATTATAGCAGGTGCAAAAGTAATTCATGTAGAAACTGGCCCCGATACAAATTTTGAGGCAAATCTCTTAGAAGCGATTGAATCAGCAAGCCCTAAACCGAAGATGATGTTTCTCAATTTCCCAAGTAATCCGACGACCGAATGTGTCGATCTTGATTTTTTTGAGCGTATTGTAAAGATCGCCAAAGAGCACGGCATTTGGATTGTGCACGATCTTGCTTACGCCGACCTTGCCTTTGATGGCTATAAAGCGCCCTCCATCATGCAGGTGGAAGGGGCAAAAGAGATTGCGGTGGAATCGTTTACGCTATCAAAAAGTTATAATATGCCTGGCTGGCGCGTTGGGTTTATGGTGGGCAATCCCATCTTAATTGCCGCGCTTGCGAAAATGAAATCTTATCTTGATTACGGCACCTTTGCCCCGATTCAAATGGCTGCGATTGAAGCGCTCACCGGCCCGCAAGAGTGTGTGCAAGAGATCTCTGATCTTTACGAGCATCGCCGTAATGTGCTTTGTGATGGATTAAATGCGATTGGTTGGCCTGTTGAAAAACCGAAAGCGTCGATGTTTGTTTGGGCGAAAATTCCGGAAGCCTATCGCGACATGGGCTCGATGGAGTTTGCTAAAAAGCTGATTAACGAAGCGTCCGTTGCCGTCTCTCCCGGGATTGGGTTTGGTGAGAAGGGCGATCATTTTGTGCGTTTAGGCTTAATTGTCGATGATGAGCGCACTGCGATTGCGTTAGAGAGCATTCGCGCTATGTTTGAAAAAGATGGCGTTGTGGCGTAAGTATATAAGTGTATACTGGTCTTAGTCGTGTTAAACGATTAAGAATGTAGCGGAAAAAAGAAAAGGTCATGGAGGGAACTCGATGGCCTTTTTTTGTTAGCAAAATTTTATGGGGAAACGCGGTGAAACGATCCGTTAAAAACCACAAAAAATCGAATCGAGCGGACAATTGAATCGCTATGTAATTGAATTGTAGTAAATAGATGAAATCATAGGAATAAATTAGGCGTTTTGGTTGAAGTTTGGCGTGATAAAACGGTAGAATATGGGTGTTTTAAATTTATGTAGGAGAAATGTAGTATGTCAACGATTCTTGATGTAGTAAAGCCAGGCGTTCTCTATGGCGATGATGTTCAAAAAGTCTTTAAAATCGCGAAAGAAAACGGATTTGCGCTTCCTGCCATTAACGTTGTAAACACAGAATCTGTGAATGGCGTTTTAGAAGCGGCAGCAAAAGCCAAATCACCGGTTATTATTCAGTTCTCAAACGGCGGTGCAAAATTCTATGCCGGCCGTGGTCTTAAACTTGATGGCGATGAAGCGGCTATTTTAGGCGCGGTTGCCGGTGCAAAACATGTGCACATGATGGCGGAAGCGTACGGCGTTCCGGTAATTTTACATACCGACCACGCAGCGCGTAAACTCCTTCCATGGATTGACGGGCTTTTAGAAGCGGGTAAAAAATTCAAAGAAGAGACGGGCAAACCACTCTTTTCATCACACATGATCGACCTATCGGCAGAGCCTTTAGAAGATAATATCGCGACCTGTGTTGAGTATATGGAAAAACTTCATGCTCTTGATATGACGCTTGAAATCGAGCTTGGTATTACCGGCGGCGAAGAAGATGGCGTGGATAACACTGCGATCGATAACGCCCTTCTCTACACGCAACCTGAGCACGTTGCTTACGCGTACGAAGCGCTTAGCAAAGTGAGCCACAGATTCACGATTGCGGCATCGTTTGGTAACGTCCACGGCGTATATAAGCCTGGTAACGTAGAGCTTTCTCCGATCATTCTCGACAATTCACAAAAATATGTTTCTGAGAAATTTGATCTTCCTGCAAAATCACTTGATTTCGTATTCCACGGCGGTTCAGGCTCAAGCTTAGAAGATATCCGTGAAGCGATCAGCTACGGCGTGATCAAAATGAATATCGATACCGATACACAGTGGGCAACGTGGGAAGGGGTATTAAACTTCTATAACGAGAAGAAAGATTACCTCCAAGGCCAACTCGGTAACCCTGAAGGCGAACATGCGCCGAACAAAGCATTCTATGATCCACGCACTTGGTTACGTGCCGGTCAAGAGAGCATGGTGAATCGCGTATTGAAAGCATTTGAAGATCTAAATGCGATGAATCGTTTCTAATTTAAGTCTAATTAGATTCTAATTAAACGGTAAATCCTTTACACTATAAGCCGTCCTCGCGAGTGATTCGATGAGGGCGGTTTTTTATTTTACGGGTATTGAGTTAACAATGATGAAGCAAAAAGAGTGGATTTTTGGATTCCACGCGATCGAAGCCGCACTCGATGAGGGCGAAATTTTACAAGTGGTGATTGATAAAACGCGCCGCGATAAACGGATGAATCAGCTCTTAGAGAAAGCCTATGCAAAGAGCGTTGTGGTCAATTATGGCGATGGAAGATTGCTCGATGAGACGGCAGACGATGTGCGTCACCAAGGCATTATGGCGGAAGTATTAGTGCGCGCGCCAGAAAATGAAGATTTTATCTATAACTTACTTGAATCGATCGGTCATCCGCCTTTTTTACTCATTTTAGATGAAGTGCAAGACCCGCATAATGTGGGCGCGTGTCTGCGTACGGCAGAGGCGTTTGGGATCGATGCCGTGATTGTTCCGAAAGATAATTCCTGTGGATTAACGCCGATTGTGCGTAAAGTCTCAAGTGGTAGTTCTGAGCGTGTGCCCTTTGTGGAAGTGACTAATATCTCGCGCTTTTTAGAGAGCATTAAAGAGCAGGGTATCTGGACCTATGGATTGGCTGGCGGCGGCGAAGGAACGGTCTATTCCACCGATTTCCGCGGTCCGGTTGCGATTGTGATGGGGTCAGAAGGAAAGGGGCTGCGCCGATTAACGGAAAAGCAGTGCGATTTCATCGTAAAAATCCCGATGGAAGGCAAAATTGAGAGCTTAAATGTCTCGGTTGCAACGGCGGTTACTCTGGGTGAAGCGTACCGTCAGCGCCAAGGCTTATAGGTTGTCAGTTACTCAATAAGTAATTATTGGAAACACTAAAAAAGCACATGGTTGACCTCAAAATTGAGGAATTCATGTGCTTTTTTATTTCATCTAAAATGATGATTATTTTATGTCGATTGCCTTTGTCGGATTGCCGTTTATCGGTGCGAAGATCGCATCTCTAATCGGGCACTTGGCGATGATACACCTTCTCTTCATCTTCTTTACGATACTCATTCGGGCGAATCAATTGGTATGCGGTAAAGCCTGAGAACCAGAGTAAAAATCCAAAGGGCACCACCATGGTGACCATATATTTCCCGATCTCATAGATGAAATTCTCTCCGAACATCAGCATCGGCAAGCCCAAAACGCACCCAACGGTGGTGAGAATAATGCCGAGATAATAGACAAACATATTAAACTTTAACATAACGAACGCCTTTACACTGCGGTGAGAACGGCTCTTACTATAGCATAATTTTTAATAGCCCTTCACGGCATCAATCAAATTTAATGGCGCTTTATTTTCCATAATTTGATGGATGTTTTGCAGGACCTGTTCTGCTGCAGTACGAGGATTAGTGCTCGCTGCAATGTGCGGGGTCATCTCGATATCGGGGTATTGCCAGAAAGGGTGTGTTTGTGGAAGCGGTTCCTCATTGAACACATCAAGAAGTGCGCCACTTAAGTGACCAGAATCGAGCAATTCAAGAAGATCATTTTCAACAAGATGTTCGCCGCGGGCGGGATTGATTAAAAAAGCGCCGGGCGCTAATTTTGATAAGGTATCGCAGTTTAAAATGCCCGTCGTTTCGGGGGTGAGCGGTAATAGACAGATCAGCACCTGAAGCTCATTTAAAAAGGCATTGAGCTCGTCACTTCCGGCATAAGAGAGCGCCATTTTGGTGCGTTTTTTACTTCTCGACCAGACGTGCAGATTGGTAAATCCATTTTTATAGAGCCGTGCGGTAATGGCAGAGCCAAGTTCTCCAAAACCTAAAATCCCGATGGAAAATTGATCGTGGAAATTCCGCGAAAGCGGCTCCCAGATTTGATCCTTTTGTTGACGCTGATAGAGATGAAATTTACGAAAGGCTTTGAGCGTGCCGTAGAGGGCATATTCGCACATCTGCTCGGTCATATCGGGGTCGATAATGCGGCTAATGGGAATATCTTTAGGAAGATCGGGGCATTTAAAGAGATGATCGACGCCCATGCCGAGCGACTGGATCAATTTTAAGTTATTTAACTGAGGGAAAACCCCTTCGGGAGGTTGCCATGCAAGGACGATTTCAATCGAATCAAGATCGGGATTATCCGTGAGATTGACCAGTTGAATCCGTGAATCGAGCGCTGAAAGTTGGTCCCTCCAGCGCGCAAAACTCTTCTCGTTTGTCGAGGTAAATAGAACCCGCATGGCACTCCTTTAATTTACATTAGATGATTATTTTTGATTGCTCTCTTTAAGTAGATCGCGAATTTCACCTAAAAGCAATTCCTCTTTTGAAGGGGTTGGTTCTGCAGGCGCTGCAGCCGCTTCTTCCTCTTTTTTGCTATGGAGCTTGTTGAGCACTTTAATCGCAATAAAGATTGAGAAGGCAACGATGGTGAAGTCGAAGATATTTTGGATAAAGAGTCCGTAATTGAGCACCACTTCCGGCGCTTCTTCGGTGGCGGCTTTTAAGACGAGCGAGAAATCTTTAAAGTCGATTCCGCCAATTAAAATCCCGAGTGGGGGCATGATAATGTCCGCAACGAGTGAGGAGACGATTTTGTTAAACGCCGCCCCAATGATCACCCCAACGGCGAGGTCGATCACATTACCGCGCATCGCAAACTCTTTGAACTCTTTAAATAATTTCATTGAAAAATCCTTTGATAAAATAAATAAATGGAAATAACGCTCGTAGTGTAGCTAATAAACGTAAAATTTCGTAAATTTTATAAGAAATATTCGCCTAAAAACAGCTCACTATTTGCACGTTTTGGGTTAAAAAAGGAGATATAGAAGCAAATTTGAAGCCAATTCACTCCATTTTATGATTTTTATTTTTTTTATTTGACGAAATTATAGATTAGGGAGGAAGATAGGGTGTTTGAGCGCGAATTTGATGAAAAAAGAATCCTCGCGTAAAAACATTCGTCTCGTAGAATAATTATCAATACTAAAAAGGAAGAAGAATGAAAATTGTCGTGGCATTAGGTGGAAACGCCCTCGGATACAGCGTTTCAGAGCAGCATGAAAACTTAAAAAGCACCGTGGTTCCCTTAGTGGATTTGATCGCTGATGGGCATGATGTGGTGTTTACGCACGGAAATGGGCCACAAGTGGGCATGATTAAACTTGCGATGGATGCTGCCACCCAACACATTAATGCAGAGGCCATGCCGATCACCGAGTGTGGGGCGATGAGCCAAGGGTATATCGGTTATCATTTACAGCGCTACCTACGAGACGAACTAGCACGACGCCGTATTGATAAAGAAGTGGTTACTGTGATTACCGAGGTGGAAGTGGATCCGAATGACCCCGCGTTTGAGAATCCGACAAAACCGATTGGCGCGTTTTATAGTAAAGAAGAGGCCGATCAATTGATGGCAAAAGGCTATAACATGATTGAAGATGCGGGCCGTGGTTATCGTACCGTGGTGGCATCGCCGATTCCGCAAAATATTATTCAAAAGAAAACGATCGAAGCGCTGATTGATGCCGGTGAAATTGTGATTACCGTCGGCGGTGGCGGGATTCCGGTGACGGTTTCAAGTGGCATCACCGATACCAAACCTGCGGTAATTGACAAAGATTACGCCTCATCGAAACTTGCTGAAATTATCGATGCCGATTATCTAGTCATTTTAACTGCGGTAGAAAAAGTGGCGATCAATTTTGGGAAACCCAATCAAGTGGAGCTCGATGTTTTAACGCCGGGTGAAGCGGAAGGATTTATCCAAAGCGGTGAATTTGCGCCGGGCTCAATGCTCCCTAAAGTGAAAGCGGCGATTAGTTTTGCCAATAGTAAACCGGGCCGTAAAGCGCTGATTACCTCCCTTGAAAAAGCCAAAGATGGATTAGCAGGACGTACCGGAACGGTGGTGATTGCCTAAGTATTGATCTAATCAATCAAGAATCAGAACCGAGAGAAAAGCTAGCGTTTCATGCGCTGGCTTTTTTTGTGCGCCAAATATATGCTACTATTTGCTCAGTTTGCCCCGATCGCGGGGTTGAACGTATTAAACTTAAAATTTAAAAATCTCGAGATAATTACACGATTGCTATGGCTCTTTCAGATGACGATAAAGCGCTTTTTCGCACCACGCTCGGCAGTATTAAGCCGATCAAAAACGATAAAGTGGTTCACGCGCGCCGAAAAATTTCGGTGAAGGTGCGTCGTGCGTTGCCGGAAAATCAAAAAACGATCGATATGATGAGCGATGCCTCCCATTGGCTTGATCTTGATCCCGATGTGGAGATGCGTTACGCAAAACCGGGCATTCAGCGCAGGCTCTTGAAAACACTGGCGCAAGGGCGGATTGAACCGGAAGCAGGGATCGATCTTCACGGGCTTACGGTGGAAGAGGCGCGCGATGAACTGAGTGCCTTTTTATACGATTCGCTACGAGATAATTGTTATTGCGTTATTGTGGTGCATGGGCAGGGCTATAATTCGCCGGAAGGGCCTATTATTCGCGGATTTGTCAATAAGTGGCTACGCCTTAAAAATGAGGTGCTCGCCTTTAGTAATGCTCCTCAATATATGGGCGGACGCGGGGCAACGCTCGTGCTGCTTCGTCGCGGTTATGAGTTTTAAGGTCGCACACTCGATTAAAAACGAGTAGAATACGATTTCACATACATTGTTTTACGGTAATTCATTGCAATTACGTTTGGGTTCCCTCACCCCCAAATCTAAATAAAAAGGTTTAAAGATGCGTTATATCTATTTGGCCGCTTATGTCGGCTCGATCTTGATTGCGAACCTCGTACTCGATCGATTTATTGAACTCCCCATGTTTGGTCTTTTAAGCTACGGTACGATTTTTTTCGCCTTTGTCTTTACCTTGCGCGATCACCTTCATCGCTATGGGCTTAAATTTGCACTCCTTGGGATCGCCATTGCCATTGTGGTCAATACACTCTGTTCCCTCTGGTTTGAGATTCCCCCGCGATTTTTGATCGCCTCATTTCTCTCAATTTTACTCAGTGAGCTCGCCGATACGGCAATTTTCGAACGCTTACGCGGTAGGACGTGGCCGGTGAAAGTGCTGGCAAGTAATGCGGTGAGCGTGCCCCTTGATAGTGCGCTATTCACCATGATCGCCTTTTTAGGCGTGTTTGAGTTTTCCATGATGATTGAGATTATCTTTGCCGATGTGATCGCTAAATATCTGATCGCCACAAGCGTTATGGGGCGTGCCCTCTTTAAAGATTGGCGGAAAAAGCCGGTTAACTCCGATCCGCAAAAATTGTCGGTATCGGCTTAATCATCACGATCGATTACTCTGTGTTTCTCTCTTTTTTGTTATCTATTTTTAGGATTATATCTTATGAAAGCGCCCATTATTGGCACCGTTGTGCTTCAATACCCTTCTCGATATCACGATTATCCGATTGATCTAATTCGCAATCGATTCCCAACCTTAAAGGCGGAAGAGATTCACGAGATTGATCTGCCGATCTTATGCCACGCGAGTAAAAATCCGGGAGCGGGCTCAACCCTTTCGATACGATATTGTGCGGGGGAGACTTTTTTAGAACTCTTCGCGCTTGAAAACTATATTAAGGGATTTATTAATCATATGGAGGTGCGGGATATTGAGTATTTAGTGCAAGTGGCCGCACTTGAAACGGCTCATGCACTGAAAGTGCCAGTGGAAGTGACGGCGACGGTGAATTTAGCGGGGCTTAATCAACGTCAAATCGTCCGAGTTGAGGCATCGCCTGAGGCGTTATCAGCGCGCTAATTTTTGTGTAGGTTTGAAAAATTGCGCAATTTTTATCTTTGAAGCATGATTATGATAATA
This sequence comes from Ignatzschineria sp. RMDPL8A, assembly GCF_029815055.1. NCBI lineage: Bacteria > Pseudomonadati > Pseudomonadota > Gammaproteobacteria > Cardiobacteriales > Ignatzschineriaceae > Ignatzschineria > Ignatzschineria sp. RMDPL8A. The sequence goes on from NZ_JAPPWA010000002.1 coordinate 1,020,438, forward strand.
TGCTCTTCTTTAGAATTTGTTAGCAAAGAGAGAATAGCGTGAGTCGAAGAAGAGGACGCGGTCGTCGCAATCGTGTGCCGGCAGAGCCGATTGAATTAGTCATTCAGGACCTTGCCCACGATGGGCGAGGCGTTGCCAAGTTGGATGAAAAGGTGATCTTCGTCGATGGCGGGTTGCCCGGCGAGCGTGTGGTGTGTCAATACACAAAAACGCGTAAAGATTATGATGAAGCGCAGGTGACCGAGGTGTTAGAAGCCTCTGAAGATCGCGTGGCGCCGATTTGTGATGTATACGGCATGTGTGGCGGTTGTAGACTGCAACATTTAGATCCGAATCGTCAAATTGAATTTAAGGCGATGCAACTTGAGAGTAATCTCGAAAGACAAGCGGGATTAACCGAATATGAGCGTTTAGCGCCTCTTCGAAGTGCGTCAGAAGGCTATCGTTATAAAGCCCGTCTTGGCGTTAAAAATGTTCCGGCGAAAGGGCGGGTGTTAGTCGGTTTTCGTGAGCGTTTAACGCCCTTTATTGTGGATATGAAACGTTGCCCCATCTTGGAAGATAAGATCGATTCACTTATTGAACCGCTCTCTGAAATGATTGGCAAACTCACCATTGCCGGCGCGCTTCCGCAAATTGAAGTGGCGGTCGGTGAATCGGTCCATGCGTTAAGTCTGCGGGTTTTAGAAACGCCTACGGAAGAGGATCTTGCAATTTTAAAAGCCTTTGAGGCAGAGCACGATCTCATTTTATATCTGCAGCCTGGCAATGAATCGACTACCGTGTCGCTCTCTGAGCGGGGTGAGTCGGATCAGGCGATCTCCTATTCGCTTCTCGATTCCTTAACGCTCTACTTTAAGCCGTATCACTTCACGCAGGTCAATCCTGTGATGAATGATAAGATGGTGCGTCAAGCGCTCGACCTTCTTGATCTAAAAGGCGATGAACATGTGCTCGACCTTTTCTGCGGCCTTGGGAATTTTACCTTAGCGTTAGCGACACAGGCAAAATCTGTGATCGGCGTTGAGGGCGATAAGAGTCTTACCGATTGGGCAGGGCGTAACGCAGGCTTTAACAGCATTGATAACGTTGAGTTCCATTGTGCGGATTTAACGAAAGATCAATCATCAGAGCCGTGGATGAATCAGATGTACGATGTCTTATTGATCGATCCGCCTCGTTCCGGTGCGCTTGAGATGATGGCTTATATTGGTCAGCTTGCGCCGAAGAAAATTTTATATGTATCGTGCCATCCGGCAACGCTTGCGCGAGATTTGGGCCTGCTCACCAAAGAGCATCCTTATAAGCTCGTTTCTGCCGGCGTGATGGATATGTTTCCGCATACCGCCCATGTGGAATCAATGGCACTTTTAGTGAAAGATGAATAATTATGCGTCTATTTAAAAACTTTTTAGTCTACCAATTTGAAGAACCGCTTGAGCTCACGCTGTCTGAGCTTGAAGAAGCCCTTGCCGAGCGTCCTCTTGTGGGATGTTTTGAGCAGGAGATGGAATCCTTTGGTTGGCTAACGGCCTTCAATAGCGGAAAAACCTTTGTTGAGGCCGTGGATGGCGCGTATTTTATTCGCATGGGCGTTGAGCGTAAAAAACTGCCCCGTTTAGCGATTAAAACCGCCGTTGAAAAGCGCGCGGAAGAGCGAGAGCTTAAAATCGAAACGCGCAGCCAATATAAAGAGGTGGAAGAGGTCATTATTAATGAATTGATGGCTAATGCACTTCCGGAGCGTAGCTCGCTATCGGCCTATATCGATATCGACAAAAATTGGCTCGTGATCGATGCAACGAGCGTGAAAAAGGCATCGGAATTAACCGGGCTTTTGCGTAAAACGCTCGGCACACTGCCCGTTGTTGCGCTTGCGCCAAAAGTTGCGCTTGCGAGCGTGATGACCGAATGGGTGCAAAAAGGGATTACCAATGAGCGATTCACCCTTCTTGATGAAATTGAGATGAAAGAGCTCACTAAAGAAGAGGGCGGTACGGCGCGTTATAAAGGCATTCCGGCGATGTCAAAAGAGATTTTACAAAATCTTGAAGATGGTTGGGATGTGACGCGTTTATCACTTTTGTTTAATGAAGCGGTGAGTTTTTCACTCGGGGAAGATTTCATTTTAAAACGCGTTAAATATTTAGAGACCTTTCATGAAGAGCTTGATGAGAGTGATGATCTCTACACCATCGCTGCCGGCAGTGCGCAATTACAAGTTTTAATGTTTCGTGAATTAATGAGTGAGCTATATCAGCTTTGCCATCCATAAATCACGTAAAATAACTAGATTATCCCATCTGAAAGCGATCTTGCATCGCTTTTTTTATCCGATCAATGAACGACTTTAAGAGTAAGAGTTACAAACAACTATGAGCAATAAAGAGTATACCGCCACGTCGATAGAAGTGTTATCCGGTCTCGATCCTGTGCGCAAACGCCCAGGAATGTATACCGACACGTCGCGTCCGAATCATATTTTGCAGGAGGTGATCGACAACTCCGTCGATGAGGCGCTCGCAGGATATGCCGATGAGGTGGTGGTAACGCTCTATGAAAATGGATTTTTAGGGGTGAAAGATAATGGGCGCGGGATGCCGGTTGATATTCACCCAGAGCACGGTGTCAGCGGGGTTGAACTGATTTTAGCAACGCTTCACGCCGGCGGGAAATTCAATAGTGATAACTACCAGTTTTCAGGCGGACTTCACGGGGTTGGCGTTTCGGTCGTGAATGCGCTTTCCGAGGTGTTTGAGGTCTATGTTAAACGCGATGGAAAAGAGCATAAGATCGTCTTTAACGATGGAAATAAAGCCAGTGATTTGGAAGTGATCGGCACCGTCGGGAAAAATAATCGCGGGACCGATATCCGTTTTCTCCCCGATCCCAAATATTTTGATTCCCCAAAAATTGCTAAAAAGTCGCTCTGCGATCTCCTTAAAGCTAAAGCGATTTTATGCGCAGGGCTCACCATTAAACTCATCGATGAGACCGCAAAAGAATCGGATCAACAAGAGATTGTTTGGCATTATGAATCGGGCGTTGAAGAGTATCTTTATGATTCACTCAAAAATGTCGATCATGTGCCAAGTGAAATTATTTTCGGCGAATTTAAAGCCGACAATGAAGAGATTATTTGGGGATTGGCGTGGAATGAAGAGGGCGCGCCGGTGATGGCAGAGAGCTACGTAAACCTCATTCCTACAACGCTTGGCGGAACGCACGTTAACGGTCTTAAAGCCGGATTAACTGATGCGCTTCGTGAATTTTGCGATCAAAGAAGTCTACTGCCACGCGGGGTGAAAATTGCGCCGGACGATCTCTTTGCGCAGCTCAATTATCTATTGTCAGTCAAGATGCAAGAGCCTCAATTTGCAGGGCAAACGAAAGAGCGTCTAAGTTCGCGCGATATTGCGGGCGTGATTACCAATGCGGTGCGCGACTTTTTTGCACTTTGGCTCAATAATCATGTGGAAGAGGCAGAAGCGATCGCTGATGTGGTAATCCGAAGTGCGCAAGCCCGTCTTAAAAGTTCCAAAACCGTTTCCCGTAAACGGGTTTCACAAGGGCCAAAACTTCCGGGAAAATTGGCAGATTGCGTTAGTACCGATGTGAATCTCACCGAGCTCTTTTTAGTGGAAGGGGATTCGGCAGGCGGATCGGCAAAGCAGGCGCGAGATCGTGACACGCAAGCAGTAATGGCGCTTCGCGGGAAAATCTTAAATACCTGGGAAGTGGCGAGCTCGGAGATTTTAGCGTCAAAAGAGATTCATGATATTTCTGTTGCCATTGGGGTTGATCCTGATACCGACGATATTTCTGGGCTTCGGTACGGTAAAATCTGTATATTGGCGGATGCGGATTCCGATGGGCTTCACATTGCGACCTTAATTTGTGCACTTTTTGTGAAACATTTCGAAAAATTAGTTGAGTCAGGTCATATTTTTGTTGCTTTACCACCACTCTATCGCGTTGACGTGGGAAAAGAGGTCTTTTATGCGCTCGATGAGGAAGAAAAGAATCAGATAATGCATAAGAATGCAGGGTCTCGCAGTAAAGTCACGGTTACCCGATTTAAAGGGCTTGGGGAGATGAATCCCATTCAATTGCGTGAAACAACGATGAATTATAAGACTAGACGGTTAGTTCAATTGACTGTCGAAGATTTCAAAGATGTGTCCTCTGTATTTGATAAGTTGCTCGCTCGCGGAGAACGTGAAGCGCGGAAACGTTGGATCGAAGATACTCAATTTTCTCAAGTAGTTAACTAAAACTAAAGAAATGTAAATACCTTTTGAAAACTGATGATTATATTGACTTGAGTGTTTGATTTTTACCTGACTTCGATAGTATCATCACAATGCAAGAAATAAGATAATTAGAATTAGCTATTTTAAAATTTTAAATAAAGAATTTTATCAATTTATTTTGTAAGGAAATTCACTGTGGCAAGACGACCTAATAAAGCTGTAGGAATCGATATCGGCACGACTTCGATCCGAATAGTCGAAGGAAACCGACGAGGAACAGACTTCTCGATCGATCGTGCGTATGAATATATGTTTAATGAAGAAGTCATGCGAGACGGTCTTCCGGAAGAAGTGGATGTTTTAGGGATCCATCTACAACGGGCGATGAAACAGCTTGGCGGCAGTAAAGAGGTGACAATGTCTGTGCCCTCCACTGCAATTATGACCTATAACGCGGTGATCGATGAAAACCTTAAAGGCGATGAGCTATTTACTACGCTCGAAGCGAACTTAGGGCAATATATCCCATTTTCGGCCGATGAGGTAATGATGGATTGCCAGATTATTGGCTCATCAATTGAAGAAGAGTATAAAAATGAAGTGCTCATTGTTGCAGCGGAAAAAGAGTTTGTAAACTCACGCTCGCTCTCATCAGAAATTGCAGGGCTTGAGGTTAAAATTGTGGATGCGGATATCTATGCGCTCACAACGCTCCTCGGGCTTAAATATGATTTCTCAAATTTTATTAAACAAGATGCGATTGTCTACATCGAGTCGGGCGTTTTTCGTACTGGATTTTTCATTTTAAAAGGTGACGGAACAATCTACGCGCGTGAGATGCCGATTGGCGGTGACCGTTTAACAGAGATGATCTCAGATGAGCTTGATATCTCTATGGATGATGCGGAAATTCAAAAACTGAATGCCGATTGGGAAAGCAATCCGATCTTAGCGAAATGCAAAGAGGCCTTTATCGAAGAGATGGTGATTCAGGTTCAATCTGCAATGCATGCCTATGTGCCCAATAACCCACAAGTGAGTTTAAAACAGATTTTTGTAACCGGTGGTGGCGCGCTGGTACCGGGCTTTGTTGAAGCGCTTTCAGGATCCCTTGATCGCGCGGTTGAGCGAATCAATCCGAGCGATATGGTTCAATTTAATGTACCTGGCGTTCAAGCTGAGAAATTTGCCATTGCGTGCGGTTTAGCGGTAAGGAGTATGCTCTAATGAATAATATTCGGATTAACTTATTGCCTTGGCGTGAAGCGCTTCAGTTCGAACGCGAAGACCGCTTAAAGAAAACGCTCGCAGTAGCGGTACTGTTTGGGATTTTAATTGGGATTGCGGCGTGGTATGCGGCTGGCATGTATTATGACAGCCAAACCTATCGCGTTACCACTATTGAAACTGAGATGAATAAGCCTAAATATGCGCAAGCGGCTGCCAACTTAAGACAGCGTGAGGCACTGATTAAGGATCTATCGAATAAGCTTGAGGTGTTGAATGGCCTTAATACACAACGGGCTGAGATGGTGACTATATTAGAGCAACTCGCGTCGTCAAAAGAGAGCGGTGTATCGATTCACATTCTTGACTTTAAACCTACAGAGATCTCTTTTGTAGGGGCGGCGTTGTCTCAAGAGCGTCTAATTTCATTTACAGAGCGTCTTGAAACAGAGGTTGGACTTGCGCCAATTCCTTACTCTCAAGAGCATCGTGTGGGAAATGCAAAATTGACCCTGTTTGGGATCAAAATTCACCCCGAAGTTAAACGTAAAAAAGCAGAGTCAAAGGAGTAAGCCGTGAATAAAGATATATTAAGCTTAAGTGGCCTTGCAAAACTGAAAGCGCCGATTCGTTATGGTGTGGTGGTTGTGGTATTTATTATCAGTGCGGTAGTTGCGGCGCTCGGATTGATCTATTCATACAGTGCTTATCCTGAAAAGTTTGAGCAATTAGCTCGTGATGAGGAGAGCAAGCTTGATGAGTTAGAACGCCGTCAACGCGCATCTCTATTAGTTGAGCACTACGAGAGTTCGATCGAAGAGGCGGAAAAAACGCTTGATGAGATTAAATTGATGTTGCCAGAGACTGTTGAAGCATCGAACTTCATGGCGGAACTTCATCGTAACGCAACTGAAAATGATATCTATCTTACGCGCCGTACCCCGCTTGCGATGAAAAAGCATAAAAGTGGCTTTGTTGAAGAGATTCCCGTTTTGATTGAAGGGTGTGCATCGTATCACCGCATTGGTGACTTTGTTGCGAATCTATCTAACTTACAACGGATTATTACGCTCGATGAATTTACGATGAGCGATCCTGATCTATTAAATAATCGTCAGGTGAGTTTTGGGAATTTAGGTGTCAATATTCGTGTGTCTAATCGCGTCAACTGTGAGCAAGTAGGGGGAGGCTACCCTTTTTCAGCGACCATCTCTACTTATAAATACGTAGAGTAGTCGAGGGTGAAAAAAGATATGAAAAAAGTATTGATAGCAGTGGCTCTACCTGCCTTATTAACGGGATGTTTTTTTGATACAGACAAGCCCGATGTAGAGGAATTAATTAATGAGCGCTTTCAAAAAGCGTCACAACAAGTGAATCTTACGGTCAAACGTGAGCCAATCATTCCGATGAAGATTGAAAATTTCTCAAGACCCTATGAAGGAAAGGAATATCCAGATCCTTTTGAGATTGAGGCTGAGTTAAGCGATATCTTAAATCCGAAAGGGGGGCCTGATAGCTATGGAACGCATACACTGAATGTGGATCCAGAGCGCCCAGAGGGTTATATTCCTGGCTTATTAGAACAGTACTCCTTACAAGAGCTTACTCTAATAGGAACTATTGGAACGACCGAGAATCCAAAAGTGTTGGTGAAGGTGATGGGTGAAAATCCACTGGCGACACAAACCGTTGGACTTGGTGATTATATGGGAACCAATTTTGGACGGGTAGTGCAGATTGTTCCTGATCAATATGTGCGAATTGTAGAGAAATTTGCTTCAGATAAGACCGAAGAAGGTTGGGAAGCAAAAGAACGAATTATTAATTTAGAGATTAAGTAAAGGCTATTGTATTTAGGAGCTGTTGGTTATGTTATTGAAAAGATATGCATCTAATATCACAAAAACCGGTGCGGTTTTACTGCTGTTAAGCGGGTTTTTAAGTGCGTCTGCTCAGACGCTTCAAAACGTTGAAGCCGTTGATTTGCAAGACGGAACGCAAACATTAAAATATTACTTTGATCAGTCAGTAGCGGCGCCAAGCCATTACTATATTAAAGAGCGCGATGTACTTGTATTTGATTTTAACGCAAAAGGCGTTTATCAAAATGCAAAAAACCGAGTGCTTGATACGCGTTTAATCGATAACGTTCAAAACGTTTATATGAATAATCGTCTTCGTTCAACGGTGAATCTAAGTGGCAAAACCGATTATACAGTCGCAGTAAAAAACAATGTAGTCACGGTTCACTTAACTAACACTGCAAAATTAACAAAAGCGAATTGGGACAACCTTGTTGACCAAAACCAAAAAGTTGATAACGTTGCGCCATTAAACGATATTAACTTTATGCGCAATTCAGCAGGCGCGGGCGTGATTGATGTGTTTTTACCTAGCAGTCAAACACCGGTTAATGTTGTAGAAGAGCGTAACAAGATTCGCTTAATGGTAGGTGGACATACTTGGGATCCATCACAAAATCGTCGTATTGATGTGACGGATTTTGCAACGCCGGTATCTGCGGTTGAAGTGGTGAATATTGCAGGACGTGCTTACGTTGATATCATGACGCATTCATCCTATGACTACACAGCGCAACAAATTAACGGAAATAAATATCGTTTAACGGTATCACCGAAGATTGAAGCGAAAGTGGCAAGTCTTGATGAGGGCAGTGCGCTTAAACGTGACCAATGGTCTGGTGAGCCGATCTCTATTAACTTCCAAGACATTGATGTGCGTGCGGTACTACAAATTATTGCGGACTACACTGGCTTAAACATTGTAGTGAGCGATACCGTTAACAGCCGCATTACCATTAAACTTACCAATGTGCCTTGGGACCAAGCGCTTGATACGGTTCTTCTCTATTCAGGTTTAGGTCAAGCCCGTGATGGAAATGTAATTTTTATCGCTCCGCAAGATCAATTAACTCGTTTTGAAGGCGTTAACTTAAGAACTGAGCTGGTTCAAATTAACTATGCTGATGCATCTGATTTAGCACAAGTGATTGCAACCCGTGTTGGCGCGCAACAAAACGTAGATGCAGTGGGTGCTGGATTATCAAAACATGGATCGGTGAGCGTTGACCGTCGCACAAACATGCTCATTATCCAAGATACCAATCGTCAAATTAAAATCATTAAAGATTTAATTGCAGAGCTTGACCGTCCTGTACGTCAAGTGCAAATTTCAGCACAAATCGTAGCGGCATTTGATAACTTTGCTCGCGACTTAGGTGTTGTTTGGGGGGGCGGTTACCAAAAAGGTAAAGCACAAGGGGGCGGAAGCCTACAAAGTGACGGAGCTGAAGGTGGCGTTTTAGGTGGACTTGATACAGGGATTAATCTGGGCGCGAGTAATAAGACCTTTGGACTTCAATATATGGTTTTAGGAAAAGAACTTCAGTTGGGCCTAGAACTTTCTGCGATGCAGACTGAAAATAAAGGTGAGACCTTAGCATCGCCAGTTGTATTAACAACGGATCGTCAAACAGCGTATATTAAGCAAGGTTCTGAGATTTCATATAGTGTGACATCGAATGATGGGGTAGCAAATGTTGAGTTTAAAGAAGTGGTTATGGAGCTTAACGTAACGCCACAGATCACCCCTGATAATAAAATTATTATGGATCTTTTGATCACTAAAGATGAGCTTGCAGGGTATGCACAAAACCAAGAGCCAATTATTGCGAAGAAAGAGTTAAAAACTCAGGCACTGGTTTCTGATGGAGAAACGATTGTTCTAGGCGGTATCTATGAACAAGAGAGCTCTAAGATTGATAGTAAAGTACCTTTCTTTGGTGATTTGCCGATCTTAGGAAATCTCTTCAAACGTCAAGAGAACAGCAATCGTAAGGCTGAGTTACTTATCTTTGTAACCCCTAATATTATTGATCTTCAAGAGTATTAATCGAAATGATGTATACAAATGATCAAACTGTCTTCCCTTTGGAAGACAGTTTTTTTTTGATAGGGCCAATGGGGTCGGGCAAAAGTACTATTGGGAAGCTACTAGCACGCCGGTTAAAGTGCACATTTAAAGATAGTGATGAAGCGATTGTCGAGCGGTCAGGCGTCACCATTCCCCATATTTTTGATGTGGAAGGGGAGGTCGGATTTCGAAAACGAGAAACGGCGATGATCGATGAGCTTACGCAAATATCTCCGATGATTTTATCAACCGGGGGTGGCGCGGTCGTCACTAAAGAAAATCGTGAGCTGTTAAAGGCACGTGGGCAGGTGATCTATCTGAATGTGTCGCCACAAGAGCAATTTAATCGAGTGCGATATGATACCAATCGCCCGCTTTTGCAAAATGAGGATCCGCTGAAGGTTTTAGAAACGCTCTATAGCATCCGTGATCCGCTTTATCGTGAGTGCTCAAATTATATGATCTTTTCAGATAAACTGCCTCCGAAAGTTGTGGTTGATGGTATTATAGAGCATATTATAAACAATGATAGACCTTACCCTGACTGGTTAGTTGAGATAAATAGATGAAAAAATTAACGATCGATTTAGGCACGCGCTCTTATCCCATTTTGATGGCTGAAAATTTATTGGAGCGTGAAGAGATCACCTCTTTTTTAAACCCATCACAGCGTCTAGTGGTTACCAATGATACGATTTATGACTATCATAAAGAGACTATTTTAAAACTGGTGGATCAAGATGCTTCGCGCGTATTGATTTTGCCTGATGGTGAGCGTTATAAAAGCGCCGAATCGCTCAATACAATTTTAACCGAACTTCTTACGCTTGAATTTAATCGAAATAGTCAGCTGATTGCTTTTGGCGGTGGCGTGATTGGTGACCTTGTGGGCTTTGCTGCAAGTATCTATCAACGCGGCATTGATTTTATTCAAGTGCCGACAACGCTTCTAGCGCAAGTCGATAGCTCTGTAGGTGGGAAAACGGCGATCAATCACCCTTTAGGGAAAAATATGATCGGCAGTTTTTATCAGCCAAGCGCTGTCTTAATGGACCTCACGCTTCTTAAAACACTCCCCAAACGGGAATATTTAAGTGGTTTAGCCGAAGTCTTAAAGTACGGTTTTATCTTAAGCGATGAGTTTTTAATCTGGCTCGAGGTCAATCGTGAGAAAATTTTAGCGCTTGATTTTGAGGTGGTCTCTGAGATGATCTACCGTGCGTGTAGTTTTAAGCGAGATGTGGTCAATCAAGATGAAACAGAGCAGGGCGTTCGTGCGCTCCTCAATCTTGGGCATACGTTTGGGCATGCGATTGAGCGAAATATGAAGTATCAAGGCGTTTTGCATGGCGAAGCGGTGTCGATTGGTACGGTAATGGCTGGGAAACTCTCTGAGCTTGCAGGCTTTATTTCTCATGCGGATTTTGCTCGATTGGAGTCACTCCTTGATGAATTTGGTTTACCTATTCGTCAAGAAACGGTGATTGAGATGGATGCGATGATGAGCGCGATGCGTCTTGATAAGAAAAATCGTGATAAAAAAATTCGCTTTGTTCTCCTAAAATCAATGGGATCGGCTGAGGTAGTTGATGCGATAGAGGAAGGTCTAATTTTAGCAGCAATCAAATACGGAATGGTTTAATGAGTAGAGTAACGTTACTGCGCGATTTGCCGTGGCTCGATTTAATGCCGACGCAACGCGTATTGGATCGTCTTTATGAAAATATCATGTCGGGTCGGCATGATTTTTGCAGTGTGCATGGGGCATCGGGATCGGGAAAAACCCGCATGATGCTCGAGCTGGGTAAGCGTCTACGTCAAAATGACGAGATTGTGCTGACCATGATTAATGGTGAAGAGACCGATGTCTTAACGCTTTTTCGTCGCTCCCTTGGCGATGAGATGACTCAATCGAATTTCCTGCGTGATGATGTGTTGTCGATTTTGCAAGCGCTTATTGCAGAGGGTAAAAAGATCGTCCTGTTGATTGATGCTTCCGAGAATTTAAATGCTACCGAGCTTAAACTTCTCGACCAACTTCGCGTTGCTTGTAATGAGCAGTCCCGCCACTTCTTCCTCTTTCTGTTTATGGATATCCACCAGAAAGATCTCTTTATTAAGCGCATTTTAAATCGCTCAACGAACTATACGCTATCGCCGGTTAATGCGATGCAGTTAAAACGCCTCATTGATCATGCCAATGCCTTTTTCGGTAAAACGGATGATGAGCTTAGCCATGCCGAAGTGAACCGGCTTCATTCGCTCTCTTATGGTTATCCGGGGCGTGTGCTTAAATTAATTACGCCTCAACCGAAACGATTTTTAACACTGCGCAATGTGATGGCATCGGTGATTGTGCTTGGGCTGTTAATTGCGGGAACGGCGTGGTTTTATCTAATTAAAGAACCAGAAATTACCGATGCGATGGCGCAGCAGAAAAAAAATGCCAACGTTACCGTGAGCTCGGTGGTGGATGGCGATGAGCCCAATGTAAAAGCGCGCGTAGAACAGTTAGCGGGAAATAATGAAAAAAACGGAAATGCCGGAAATGCTGATCAGGTTGCTACAGTAGAAACAATTGAGGCTGAAGCGAATAATCCTCCTGCGATGTTGCCGGTTAAAATTGAGACCATTAAAGTGGATCGCGCGCCTGAATCTGATGAAGAAAAGTTCGTTAAAAAAGCTCCCATTGTGGTGGCGATAAAAGGCGATTCTCAAACGGCGAAGCCTCAAGAAACAGTTACGGTAAAACAGGAGGAAAAGCCGGACGAGTCAGTGGTAAATCGAGGACAAACTGAGACGAAGCTTCTTAAAGAGACAGTAGCAAAATCGGTGACAAAACCGGTGACAAAACCAGCGACTGATTCCAAATACTACATTCAACTTGCGGAAGGAAATAGTAAACAAGTCGTTGAAAATCATCTGAAAGGGCGAACCATTCCCGGTGCGCCAATTATTAAACAGGTGGGCAATCGATGGGTTGCGGTGATCGGGCCATACGGCAGTGAAGCTCTGGCTAAAACGGGTATTCAGCATCTTCCGAGCAGTGTGAAGGCCCTTAATTTATCGGTTGTTTCAGGCAATCGAATTGGTGAATAATTTTAAAGAGACACGATGTCAATAATCCAATTACATAACATTCATTTAGCTTATGGTTCTACGCCCCTTTTAAACGGCGCTTCACTCTCGATTGAGCGGGGCGATCGGATTGCGATTATTGGACGAAATGGCGAAGGAAAATCCTCCCTTTTAAAAGTGGTGGGTGGACGCATTACGCCGGACGATGGTCGTCTTATTTTTGATAAAAATTTAAAAATCGCTACACTTGAGCAAGAGATTCCCACTGATTTAACGGGTACGGTGTATGAGCTTGTGTCGGAGGGGCTCGGCGTTATCGGTGAAAAGCTAAAAGCCTATTACGCACTATTAGAGGATGCGACAACAGATGTAGCGCTCAATCAGCTGGGTATCTTGCAACAAGAGCTCGATCAATTAAATGGTTGGAATAGCGATCAGGCCATTGATGAGATTTTAACCCGTCTTGAACTCGATGGGAAAACTCGTCTCAATACGCTATCTGGGGGTTGGATTCGCCGGGCACTTCTTGCGAAAGCCTTGGTATCAAAGCCCGATCTCCTTCTACTTGATGAGCCGACAAACCATCTGGATATTGAGATGATTCGCTGGCTTGAAGAGCGTCTACTTGAGGTGCATCAAGGCGCGATTTTATTTGTGTCCCATGACCGAGCTTTTTTAGGGCGCATCGCGACCAAAATAGTGGAGCTCGATCGCGGTAATTTAAGCGAATATCCGGGTAATTATGATGAATATCTCAAGCGTAAAGCAATTGAACTGTATAACGAAGAGCAAGAAAATCGAGCCTTTGATAAAAAGCTTGCAAGTGAAGAGGTATGGATTAAAAAAGGGGTAAAAGCCCGAAGAACTCGTAGTGAAGCTCGCGTGCAGGCACTTCTTAAAATGCGCGAAGAGCGGGCGGAGCGCGTCAATCGTCAGGGAACGGCAACGCTTCATTTTGAAGAGGCAGGCGTGACTGGTGCGAAAGTGATTGAAGCGACCGATATGAGTTACGCAATTGGCGGGAAAACCATTGTCGATCAGCTCAATTTAACGGTAATGCGCGGTGATCGTATCGGAATTATTGGCCCCAATGGTGTGGGGAAATCGACACTCATTAAACTGCTTCTTGGTCAATTATCGCCGGATAAGGGTGAGGTAAAATTAGGTACGCAACTTGAAGTAGCCTATTTTGATCAGCTTCGTTCGGATTTAGAGCTTGATAAAACGGTGCTGGAAAATGTGGGTGAAGGCAGTGATTTTATCGAGATTAATGGTAAAAAACGCCATGTGATGGGCTGGCTTCAAGATTTTATGTTCTCCCCAGATCGTGCTCGATCATCCGTGAATGCGCTTTCAGGCGGTGAGCGAAATCGCCTCCTTCTTGCCAAACTTTTCACGAAACCGTGCAACTTTTTAGTAATGGACGAGCCGACGAATGATCTTGATATTGAGACACTCGAGCTACTTGAAGATTTGCTATTACAATTTAATGGCACGCTCCTGTTAATCTCCCATGACCGCGCCTTTATCGATCAAGTGGTGACATCGCTCCTTATTTTAGAGGGCGAGGGTAAAATTACTGAATCGATTGGCGGTTATAGCGATTGGGAAGCCTACCGTGATGCGCGCGATAAAAAAGCAGAATCGAGCACTGAAAATAGAGTAAAATCAGAGACACAGACGGAAGCTGAGCATAAAACGTCTGTGAATGAGGCGAAACCTACTCAATCGCAAGGGAAAAAGCTCTCCTATCATGAGGTGCGCGAGCTTGAAAGTTTGCCGGAGCTTATCGCGAATTTAGAGAGTGAAATTGAGGTGCTTACTAATGAGGTTCAGACCGTCGAATTTTACGAAACATCGCATGCGTATCAGCAAGAACGTCTGCATCATTTAACAGAATTAAACGAAACGCTCGAACAAAAATATGAGCGCTGGTTAGATTTAGAGAGTCGTGTTGGATAGCGATATCACAGGAGATAATATGAAAAAAATCGGAATGATTGGAATCCTCGCCGTACTTTTAGTGGGATGCGCTAAAATGCCTGGGATGCATCAGTTTGATATTTTACAGGGCAACTATGTTGACGCATCGCGCCTTGAAAATGTAAAGCCGGGAATGAGTGAGCGTGAAGTGCTTCATATTCTCGGTACCCCTATGATTAAAGATAGTTTTGATGATACAGTATGGCATTATGTCTTTGCACATTATCGTTCAGACGGAGAAAAATTAGAACATTATCGCATCGCGGTTCAGTTCGATAAAAATCGTCGTGTTGTGAGTGTGAATCAAGAAGATCTCGATTCATAATAAGAGAGAATAGGTATGACAGATAAACGTTATCAGGTAATTTTTGAGGGGAAATTGATTCCTCCCATCAATCAAATGACGGCTCTTCGTAGACTAGCGGCGCTCTATAATGTTAAAAAAGAGCAACTTCGCTATCTGTTCGATGGAGCGAGTTATTGCATAAAATCCGGTGAGAAGCGTGGCGATGTGATGCCTTATTTTGTTGCATGTCGGAAAATTGGATTGGACGTGCAATTGCTGATCGATGGAAAAGCGGTACGCGATGAAAAAGAGATCAACGCGGCGGTTACCGAGATGGATCAGGTATTAAATTAACGGCTCTATTTTAAGTAGAGACGAGGCTAGGAGAGCAAAGAGATGAGTAAATTTTATGAGATGATTGGTAACGATGCCCCCTTTTTCCTCATTGCGGGAACGTGTGTAGTGGAATCAGAAGCGATGACCTTTGATGTTGCGGCGGCGCTTAAAGAGCTCACCGATGAGTTGGGCATTCCGTTTATCTATAAATCCTCTTTTGATAAAGCGAATCGCTCCTCTGAAAAGAGCTATCGTGGCCCAGGTCTTGAAAAGGGGCTTGCGATTTTAGAGAAAGTGAAAAAAGAGCTCGGGGTGATGATTTTGACCGATGTGCATGAAGATACCCCGCTCGATGAAGTGGCGTCTGTTGTGGATGTTCTGCAAACGCCCGCGTTTTTATGCCGTCAAACTAATTTTATCCAAAATGTGGCGCGCACAATGAAACCGGTGAATATCAAAAAGGGGCAATTTTTAGCGCCTTGGGATATGAAGCATGTGGTACAAAAAGCGCGTAGCGTCGGTAATGATGAAATTATGGTGTGTGAGCGCGGTGTTAGCTTTGGCTATAACAATTTAGTTTCTGATATGCGTTCGCTTGAAATTATGAAAGAGACGGGCTGTCCCGTGGTTTATGATGCAACCCATTCGGTTCAGCTTCCAGGCGGGCAAGGCACATCCTCAGGTGGGCAACGTGAATTTGTTCCTCCACTTGCGCGCGCTGCGGCAGCGGTCGGGGTTGCGGGCTTTTTTATGGAGACGCACCCAAATCCTGATGAAGCACTTTCAGATGGGCCAAACTCCATGCCTCTATCTGAGATGAAAGCACTGTTAACTCAGATTAAAGCCATTGATGCCATTGTAAAAGGGTTATAATTGGGTACGGTTCCTCACATTATTTTAGCCTCGCAATCCCCACGACGCCGGGAGCTTCTTGCGTTGATGGGATTGCCCTTCGAGGTATTAAAGGCGCAGATCGACGAAGATACTGCGCCTTTTACTGATCCTAAAACCTATGTCTTAGCGATGGCGCGCGGCAAAGCAGAGCTTGCGTTAGATACGCTTAAAAAAGAGGGAAGAGGATTAGAGAGTCATGAATTATTACTTTCGTCAGATACCGCGATTGCGATTGATGATGAAATTTTAGGCAAGCCGGTCGATTTTGCTGATTTTAAAGCGATGATGGCGCGTCTTTCAGGGCGCACCCACATTGTCTATTCAGCGATTGCACTCTATGGCATTGAGGATGATCAGGATGGCACAATTCGTTCTTCTATTAAGTTAAGCGAAAATCATGTGACCTTTATGACGCTTCCAGATGGGTTTGCCGAATATTATTGGGAAACCGGTGAGCCGCAGGATAAAGCCGGTGGTTATGCGATCCAAGGACTGATGGCGCCGATGATTGAAAAGATTGAAGGCTCATTTCATGCCATTATGGGATTGCCGCTCTATGAATTAAGGGAAGCACTCGCCGAGTTAGGGTATAATTATCCCATTCAAATTGCTAAAAACTGATGAGATGTTAAGTTGATATGTTAAAAGTTACACCGCCCAAGCAATCCCCTAAAGCGAAAACCGATGGCGTGACCACTGCCAGTCAAAAGCAGAGTCCTGAAGCTCAAAAAAAAGCGAGTAAGCCAAAGAAGAAGCGTAAAGCATCGGGCTCATCGCTCGGATGGGGTTTTTTCCAAGGATTTAATCTATTTTTAACCTTTGTGATCCTGCTCGGGCTCGGCATTGTGACCTATATTATGGTGGGCGGTGAAAATCGTCATCAAGGGTTGCCAAAATATGTGCTCGATCAAGCGACGGATAACGGTCAGGTGATTTTTAATCCGCAAATTCCTGAAGAGGTGCGCCAAAGTTATATCTATGTGCCACCGGTGAAAGAGGAGATCAATGCAGAAGAGCTCGAGCAGATCGAGCAGATTGCCAAAGCCCCTGATTTTGATCTAAAACTCTCAAGTGTAGGGGAAACAGTGGGGCAAGGTGAAGGGTCATCAACTGCAACTGATGATCAAGATTCGCTCCCTAAGTTATCACTTACCTCTGTTGGTAGTGATGCACTGAATGATGCAAATGCTGAAGATTTTGAGTTGGAACGGGCGCAAGTTCAAATCGAAAGTTTTATCGATCAAGCGCAACATGCGATGTCTGAGGGGCGTTATGTTGGCGTGAATCATGATGATGCGTACTATTTTTATACGCAAGTACTCTTTTTAGATGTCGAGAATCCAGTCGCGAAAGCAGGGCTTCATGACATTGCCAATCTCTACTTCCAAAATGCGCAAAAAGCGCTTTATGAAGGGGATCTCACCAATGCAGAGACCTTTATTAAGGTGGGGCTAGTAGTGATGCCAAATCATCGTGAACTCTTGCAGCTTGAAGATGAGTTTAAACGCTATTTAGAAACCATGCGCCTCAATTAGTTTGTGTTTTAAGATTTAAATAAAAACACCCAAAGGATCGATGAATGGCTCTTTGGGTGTTTTTTTATGTCGTGTGATTAAATTTTAATATTCACTATCTAGTCTAGCTGAACTATCTATTCAATCGGATCGGCAAGTGCGCCGGTATATTTTCGGTGTAGATCATGCCACGATTTTGAAAGTGCTTTTGTGGTGAAATAGGGCCCTGGTAATCGATAGCGGTTATAAAGATTATTAAGATCGATCTGTTTAGCGATGCGAGTGACAAGCTCAAGATCATGATCAAACTGGGCGATATACTCTTCCGTTTCACGGCGATCAAGATAACGAAACAGGATCTGATCGACCTCTTTAAAGGAGAGTTCAGCCCCGTCACACACATTCGGGTGGCGGAAAATCTCACTTTTTGCACCAGCCATCACCTCTTTGTTTAAAAGTTTGCCTTCAAGATCACGATAATCGGCAAGGCGTAAAATATCCGTGCGGTACAGGTCAATAAAAGGCATATAGTGGCCGGCTGCGGTCATTCCGTGACCTTTAAGTTTCAGCTTAATTTGGGTTTTATTAATCGGCCCGAGCACAATGGCGTTATGCAGATCACTAAAGGCAAGGAGTAATCCTTTTTTGTAGCGGTCAACGCTCTCTTCTGCCCAATTAATTGGGGGATCGATTGAGGCATCTTTCCGTTTTGACATTAATGCATTGCGTAGGTGATCTTTATTGATGTCATATTCATAAAGACGTACGTTGAGGCGTTTACAGAGCGTACGAATATTTTTAAGATCGCTTGGAAGATCATCGGCGGTGGTAAAGTGAACGGGATAAACCTTATCAGCTCCGAGCGCATCGACGGCAAGCGTTAACAGAAGATGGGATTCTAAGCATTTACCGATATAGAGTGTTACTTTATCTTCTGGTACATAATTGAGCATCTCTTGGAGACCAAACATCAGTGCGCGGTAGAGCGTTGCATCTAAATGTTCTTGCACCTCTAACGGTGGCAATTTGTTAATGGTATCAATATCAAAGAGCACGTGCCCTTCGTTAAACCGTTTGCCCCCACCGACCTGTTCGCCTCGGTCATTAATCACCATGGCATAGCCTGAAAAAATAAATTGATCGCAGGAGGTGAGCGCATTGGAGATAATGATGGGAGTTTGAATGGTTTTTGCGGTAGTTTGAAAGGCATTTCGATTGGTAAGATGGCGACGATTACTCCAGTGAAACGCACTCATCAATAAAAGCGCATCGCATTTTGGGAGACGATTAGGGTCGAGGAAGTCTTCGCTGATTGCAATCCCGATTGTCTTGCCTTTAATGGTGAAAGTGGTTGGCTTATCGCCCTGCGAAATATAGTAATTTTCCATCACAAGCTCAGTGGAGGAGAGTGTGCCTTTTCGGTGAATTCCAAGGATTTGCCCATTTTTGACAATCGCAGCGCTACTATAGAGAGAATGATGATCGCGCTCAGGGAAGCCAACGATGGCCACAATATCGGTGGAATGATGGGCGATCTCATAGAGTGCCTCGCGAGCGTCATCGATAAACTTAGGTTTTAAGAGATAATCGCTGGCCCCGTAGCCTGAAATCGTCAGTTCAGGGAAGAGGATAATATCGGCATTTGATTGTTTTGCCTGTGTGATCGCAGCTAAAATGCGCTTTTTATTATACTCGATATGTCCCGGCACGGTTTTCAATTGGGTCACTGCAATGGTTAATGTCATCTTCTTACCTTTATTGACAAGTCGTCAATGCATATCAACACGAAAGTATATATAATTATAGGTTATTACCATTATTATCATTATATTACATTGTCGACGATATAGCTTTAAATAGTGTGGTATTGATTAGAATCGTATGCAGTTTTTTGAGAAGGGTTAAGTATTGATGATAAGCATGCATAAAAAAGCCTCGATTTTGATGGGATATCATCATAAATCGAGGCTTTTTTTTACAGAAATATTAACTTATGCTTTGTATTGAATAAGCGCTTCCACAAACTCTTTTGCATTAAAGGGACGAAGATCATCGATCCCTTCACCCACGCCGATAAAGCGCACCGGAATCTTAAGCTCATCCGCAATGGCAAAGATAATTCCGCCTTTTGCCGTTCCGTCCATTTTGGTAAATGAGATGCCCGATAGGGGGACAAATTCATTAAATTGACGGGCTTGGTTGAGCGCATTTTGCCCCGTTCCCGCATCAACGACGAGCATCACTTCATGAGGCGCAGTCTCATCTAAACGTTTTGTGACGCGGTGAATTTTCTCAAGTTCTTTCATAAGGCCTGAATCGGTATGGAGGCGACCGGCGGTATCGGCAATTAAGATATCGACCTTTTTCGCTTTCGCCGATTCGATCGCATCAAAAATTACTGACGCAGGGTCAGCGCCATCTTTTTGTGACACGACGGGAATATGATTGCGCTCGCCCCATACTTTTAGCTGTTCAACGGCGGCAGCACGGAAAGTATCGCCAGCGGCAAGCATGACAGATTTACCTTCAGCTTGGAATTTTTTCGCCAATTTTCCAATGGTGGTGGTTTTACCCACGCCATTAACGCCCACCATTAAGATTATATAGGGCGCTTTAGTATTGTCGATTACGAGCGGTTCTTCCACCGGCGTTAAAATCTCTTCCATTTTGTGGCTGAGCGCCTTAAAGAGTTCATCTTGATTTGATAACGCTTTACGCGAAACTTCTTCGCGGATCGATTCAAGCATGCGTTCGGTGGCGTTAATGCCAACATCTGCAAGGAGAAGGCGGGTTTCGAGCTCTTCTAAAATCTCATCATCAATCTCTTTTTTCCCTAAGAAGAGATCGGCAAAGCCTTCAGTAAGGCCAGCGCTTGTTTTCGCGAGTTGTTTTTTAAGGCGTGCAAAAAAGCCCTGTTTTTTCGGTTTTTCTTGGGTTTCCTGTGTGGGCGCAGGCGTTTCGGGTTCGGGATCAACCTCGGTCTCTACTTCAGTTTTAGTGACGGATTCAGTTACTGTAGACTCGATAGCTGCAGGCTCATCTGGATCTTCGGCAATAGGCTCAGGCGTTGACGGCTCGTCCTGAATCTTTTCAATCTCTACAATCTCCTCATCTGAATCATCTTCGAGCGCTTCTAGATCGTCCTCTGATTCTTCATCTGTATCATCATCAGCGGAATCATCAAACATAAATGCATCGGTGAGTTCATTGGCAAATGCATTAAGATCGCGAGGGGATTCCGTTTCGCTCATCTCTTCGAGAGTTTTGTCTAAAACTTGTTCAGCTTCATCGACTGTTTCGGGCGATGATTCGAATGAATCTGGTTCAGGGGTGATCGCTTCAGGCGCGGTTTCCGTTCCAATATCTGTGGAAGAAGGGGCGTCTGAAACCGCTTTTTCTTCTGAAACGGGCGCGAAATCAGCATCATTTTTGACTGAATCTTCTACAACTTCAGGGGCTTCATCTTTTGAAGAACCGCCAAATAATCGGCTAAACCAGCCTCTTTTCGTTTTTTTTGTCATCGACAATCCTAATAACAGTTGAAAATATAAAAAAATGTGTAACAATATAGACCTACTGTATTTTAACAGGTTGCACTTTGAATTGTTACTCCGAATTCAGCACGAATCGGATGACAAATTAGAAATTTGAACATATTGTTCGATTTTTGATAAAAGGGCATAAAAGTCTTGATTACAGAGCTCGGACGTTATATACTTTAACGCCTTTACAGTAGGCATATAGCTCAGCTGGTTAGAGCACCACCTTGACATGGTGGGGGTCGTTGGTTCGAATCCAATTATGCCTACCAATTTGGGCCTTTAGCTCAGTTGGTTAGAGCTCTCGACTCATAATCGAGCGGTCGCTGGTTCGATTCCAGCAAGGCCCACCATCCTACCTAATCTGTTAATCTTCCCCCCTCAGGTCTCACATGAAAGTTTTAAAAGATAGAGTGATCAAAGATGGTGTTGCATTTGATGATGGCACGCTCAAAGTCGATAGTTTCATCAATCACCAAATGGATCCTATTTTAATGAAATCGATTGCGGTCGAGTTCGTTAGACGTTTCGCAAATCTCCCCATTAACAAAATCATCACGATTGAAGCAAGCGGTATTGCGCCGGCGATTATGCTCGGTTATCTGCTTGAGCTTCCGGTGGTGTTTGTGAAAAAGAAAACCCCCAAAACCATGGAAAAAATGTACACTTCATCGGTCTATTCATTCACGAAAGATCGTCGTTATGATGTGTGCATTAGCCAA
Source organism: Ignatzschineria sp. RMDPL8A (assembly GCF_029815055.1). Classification (NCBI taxonomy): domain Bacteria; kingdom Pseudomonadati; phylum Pseudomonadota; class Gammaproteobacteria; order Cardiobacteriales; family Ignatzschineriaceae; genus Ignatzschineria; species Ignatzschineria sp. RMDPL8A. The sequence continues at coordinate 1,042,206 of NZ_JAPPWA010000002.1, forward strand.
GAATACCTTTCAAGTGAAGATAATGTGGTCTTTATTGACGACTTCCTTGCCAACGGTAATGCGGCGCTTGGGGTTAAAGATCTGATCGATCAAGCAGGCGCGAACCTCTTTGGAATGGGGTTTGTGCTCGAAAAAAGTTTCCAAGTAGGCCGTTCACGCTTAGAAGAGCACAACATCAATGTTGAGTCGCTCGTGCGCGTTAAATCGTTAAAAGATGACGAAATCGAATTTATCGATTAATCCTTGATTTGACGTATGGTGGACATTCTCTTAATTACGCTTAATGCGCGATATACTCACGCTTCGCTCGGGCTCCGTTATTTAAAAGCGAACCTTGGCGAGCTTGAATCGCGTGCGGAAATTTTAGAATTCACCATTTCGCAAAGTAAAGAAGAGATGCTTGAGGCGATCTATCGGCACTCACCGAAAATGCTCACCTTTGGTATCTATATCTGGAACTTCCTCGAAACCACTTCGCTCATTAAAGATCTGCGCGAATTGATGCCTGAGCTGATTATTTCCATTGGCGGGCCAGAAGTCTCCTATGAATATCGAGATACGGAGGTGTTTAACGCCGCCGATTATCTCATTACCGGTTGGGGCGATGTGAGTTTTTATGAGCTCTGCCGTTCGATTTTTATCGATAAAACCCCGCATCCTGAAAAAGTGATCATTGGAAAACAGCCACCGCTCGATCAAATTAAACTTCCCTATCATCTCTATACCGATGAGGACATTGCCCATCGCACCGTCTATGTTGAGGCGTCGCGCGGGTGTCCCTATAAATGTGAGTTTTGTTTGTCGAGCCTAGATAAAACGGCGTGGCGTTTTCCGCTTGAAACGTTTTTAGATGCGATGGATTCGCTCTATCAGCGAGGGTTACGCCAATTTAAATTTATTGATCGCACCTTTAATCTTAAAAAAGATTTTACCCTTGCGATTTTAGATTTCTTCTTAGATAAAATTGAAGAAAATCCCGATGATCCGCTCTTTTTGCACTTTGAATTAGTACCCGATGTGATCTCCGATGAGCTTAAAGCGAAGATTTTAGAATTCCCGGATGGCTCAATGCAGTTTGAGGTGGGGATTCAGACGCTTAATCCGGTTACGCAAAAACTCATTTCGCGTCGCACCGATCTTGTTAAAGCGAAAGAGAATATCAGTTGGCTCTCCAATCATACCGATGTCCATCTTCACGTGGATCTCATTGTCGGGCTTCCCGATGAGACGATTGACGAATTTGGCAAGGGCTTTAATGAGCTCTGGTCGTGGGATCCACAAGAGATTCAAGTGGGGATTTTAAAGCGTCTAAAAGGGACGCCGATTATTCGCCATACGACGGAATATCAATTTAAATATAGCCAAGAGCCGCCATATTCGGTGCTCGAAAATCGCAATATGCCCTTTTTAGTGGTGCAGGAGTTGGAACGATTTGCGAAGTTTTGGGACCTCATTTCAAACTCGGGGCGCTTTCAAACAACGCTTCCCCTAATTTTAAAAGAGGATGCCTTTGCCGAATTTCGGGCGCTCTCTAATGCGCTCTATGCGGAATTAAAACGCACGCACAGTATTTCTCTTGACCGGTTATTTCGCTCGGTGTTTCGTTATTTAGTTGAACGGGAAAAAGATCCCAAAGAGAGCATTATCCGCGCGATGGCTGATGATTTTTCTCGCACGGGAATTAAGGGTTGGCCGAAGTATTTAGGCGAGCGTCCTGAGCCAAAGGTTGAGGAGCTTTCACCGGAACTTGCCGCGCTTCCAAAACGTCAACAACAGCATCGCCGCTAACCGATCATTGATAACGGACAGACAATGGTCAGGCATCCATCTATTCACTAACGCCCTCAAGGATTGAGACATGAGTGAACCTTCATTTCAGCAAGGCTTGAAAAAACGCCATATCTACTTAATTGCGCTCGGTTCCGCGATCGGAACGGGGCTTTTTTACGGCTCAAGTAATGCAATTCAACTGGCAGGACCTTCGGTGTTGCTCGCCTATGTGATTGCGGGGCTTGCGGTCTTTTTTGTAATGCGCTCACTTGGTGAGATGGCGCTCCGTAAGCCGCTTTCAGGCTCCTTTGGCAGTTATGCAACCCTCTATATTTCGCCGCTCGCAGGATTTATCACCGGCTGGTCCTATGTCTTTGAGATGGCGTTGGTTTGCCTTGCCGATATCACTGCATTTGCAACCTATATGAAGTTTTGGTACCCGAGTGTCGATCCGTGGATTTGGACGCTCGGGGTGACCTTTTTAATCGGCGGATTTAATCTTATGCCGGTTAAAGTCTATGGGGAATTTGAATTTTGGCTCTCGATGATTAAAGTGCTCGCGATTGTCGGCATGATTGTGGCGGGTGTCTCCATTTTACTCTTTGGATTTGGGTATCATGGAGAGGGGAGTGGATATGCGCCAACGCTCACCAATCTCTGGAAAGAGGGTGGCTTTTTCCCCAATGGCGTGACCGGATTTTTAATGGCGCTCTCGGTCGTTGTTTTTGCGTTTGGCGGGATTGAGGTGATCGGGCTCACTATTATCGAAGCGAAAGATTCCCACGAGAGCATTCCCAAAGCGATCAACACCATTCCGTTTCGGATTCTCCTTTTTTATGTGATGGCGATCGGCATTATTATGGCGCTCATTCCATGGCATCAAATCGGCATTGATGGCAGTCCATTTGTGCTGATTTTTGAGCGATTAGGGATTCATTGGGCGGCAGATCTGCTTAATTTTGTGGTGGTCACCGCGGCGGTTTCCGCGATTAATAGTGACCTCTATGGCGCAGGGCGGATGATTCACGGGCTTTCGGAGCAAAATCAAGCGCCGAGCTGGCTCGGGAAATTATCGCAAAAAGGAGTGCCGAGCAATGCGGTATTTGTGATGAGTGGAACATTAATTGTCGGTGTGGTGCTCAATTATTTCTATCACGATGGTCTCTTCTTTATTATTGCTGCGCTGGCGACCTTTGCAACGGTATTGGTTTGGTTGATGATTCTGTTATCGCAGATGGCGATGCGGTTAAAAATGTCAAAAAATGAGGTGAATCAGCTCGCGTTTCCGGTACTTTTTTGGCCGATCGGACCGATCATCGCGCTACTTTTTATTCTATTTACCATCGTAATGCTGGGGGTGTACGATAATACTCGCAGTGCGCTTTGGGTGGGATTATTATGGATTGCGTTATTGATCGGCGTTTACGGGATTTTCTATCGTAAACGTGCATAAAAAAAGCCCAAAGAGTGATTCCTTTGAGCGATTTGCATCAATTAAAATGCTGACTTTTTATTTCTCGTCGATCTTTTTTTTCTTTCCAATAATGGGGCGAGTACGGGCCGTGGAGAATGTTGTTGCGATAACCGGCTGAGAGTAGGGTGCGACTCGTTTTTTGCCCAACTTCATAGCTGTAATCTGAAACGGTGGCGCTAATTTGGCTCACAACCGGTTAAAATGAGTGCGCCCATCATGATCGAGAGGAGTTGCTTTTCATAGAGTTCCTTGTTTAAAGAGGTAGAGGGTAAAAATTAGGAGAAGTGATTTGAGCGTTAAAAGGAATGTGTTTGTCTATAAATGTAAAGAATTATAGAGAAGCGTCAGTAATTACGGCCTTTGATTCACTTATTCCGCTTATTTTAGGCAATAAAAACCCCGAAGTAGGGTGACTGTCGGGGTGGTATAAAATAGTTTAATTGAGCTCGTCAAGGAGCGGCGATTGATTTATCGCGTTAAAAGGGTGGAGTGTCCAGTCATTCTCGCTCGCCAGAGCCTTAATTTTCGTTAAGGTATCGGCATCTGGTTTCGCTATATATATAGAGGCGCCGGTTCCGGTAATAAATGGATCGGTATTCATCGCCGTTAATTGCTCCATATAGCGCTTCATTTTGGGGTAATGATGGAAAATTGCCGATTCACAATCATTAATTTTGCGCGACTCATCAAAATAGATCCCCTCAAGGCGCGGATTGTGACGCGAGAGATGCTCGCTCTCAAAGACTTTGCGCGTACTAATGGGGATATTAGGCACAATGAGTAGCATCTCCTCTTCCGGGAGTGAAATCGGTTGTAGTTTCTCGCCGATTCCTTCTGCCCAGGCAGATTTCCCGTAGATAAAGATAGGGACATCGGCCCCAAGTTTTGCGCCAAGCTCGATCAATTTTTCGGTCGAGAGCTCAAGATCATAAAGATGATTGAGAACGAGTAGGGTCGTGGCTGCATTGGAACTCCCACCACCGACACCACCGCCCATAGGGAGATTTTTAATAAGATCGATCTCAAGGTGGAAGGTTTGTCCGCTCTCTTTTTCCAATAACACAATGGCGCGATAGATTAAATCCTCATCGAGTGAGAAATTATCATGAGGATAATGGAAAATCACGCCACCGTGGGCGCGTTTTTTAAAGCCGATCTGATCATTTAATGTGGTGAATTGGAAAATGGTCTGCAGATAGTGATAGCCATTAGCCTCGCGGCGTACCACTTTCAACATCCGATTAATTTTTGCAGGTGAGGAGTAGTATTTCATTATTGAATGATCCAACGTTCGATGAGAAGACGGAGGCGAATGTCATCGCCACGGGAGAGGGTCATGCGCTCAGGAAGGGTTAAGCCTGCCTTGCGAACCCACGATTGATATTCTACGTGCCAGCCCGCTTCGTTAAAAGAGCTAAGTCGCTTTTGTTTGTCATAGATTAATTCGGTGGCGCTATTTATATCGGCGGGTTTCCCTGAGAGCCACGCTTTGGTACCTGAAATGGGCCATTTAAAATCCGTTAATGCGTAAAAGAGCTCGTCGGGGGATTCGCCTTTATAGGTTTGTCCGTCCGTTGTGATCGATGTGACGACGGGGGTAATCTTAATATCGGTTTTTCCTTGGCCAAATGCGCCTTGAACGGTGATGTTCGTTTCATCTTGATCTTTTTGATCCCAAATAATGCTCACTTGACCATTAAATTCGGGGGATTTTACTGCCGATCGAGCGATCGCTTTATAGTGATTGGCCTCATTTAACGAGGTGTAATTAGTGGTTGCGCAAGATGCAAGAATAAAACCAGAAAAAATTAAGGGGACTAAACGACTGAATTTGATTGGGTTTGTCATAGTTTATAGTAGTTGTATAAAAATTAATCTTGAAGAAAACAGAATTGATGGTATTATTTCACACGTCGGTTAGGAACGGCAAACGAAAAAGCCCTCCCCACTGGTTAATAATTAAACAGTAAATCGACTAGACAAGCTGAAAATTATCTATATAATAGATGTTCCTCAGATGGGCTATAGCCAAGCGGTAAGGCAGCGGGTTTTGATCCCGCCATTCCCAGGTTCGAATCCTGGTAGCCCAGCCAACTTTTTTAGGTATTGCGCCTGTAATTATTTTCTAACATATGATCTAAAATGAAAATGCCCCTTTACATGCCTCAGCAATGCCTATATTCTAATATACAATTCCCAACAATCTACAACAGAAACAAAAAGGAATCTTTGTCATGAGCAAAGAGCAGATGATGGTGTTTGCCGGAAACGCCAATCCTGAACTCGCTAAGAAAGTGGTCAAACATTTAGGGCTTGAGTTAGGGGATGCTACTGTCGGTCGTTTTTCTGATGGGGAAGTAATGATCTCCATAAATGAGAATGTTCGCGGTAAGGATGTCTTTTTTATTCAGCCTACCTGTTATCCAACCAATGACAATATTATGGAATTAATGGTAGCGTTAGATGCTATGCGTCGCGCGTCCGCTCGCAGAATTACTGCGGTTATCCCATATTTTGGCTACTCTCGTCAAGATCGTCGTCCACGTTCAGCGCGTGTTCCGATCTCTGCAAAAGTTGTGGCAAACATGCTCACAAGCGTTGGCTGTGACCGTGTTCTTACCATCGACCTTCACGCAGACCAAATCCAAGGATTCTTTGAAATCCCCGTAGATAACATCTACGCATCTCCTGTAATCCATGAAGATATCATGGCGTGCGCGGGTGAAAATGTGGCCGTTGTGTCACCGGATGTTGGTGGTGTGCTTCGTGCGCGTGCAGTAGCAAAACAGATTCCAGGTGCTGATTTAGTGATTATCGATAAACGTCGTCCTGCGCCAAACGTAGCGGAAGTGATGAATATTATCGGTGATGTGAAAGGCAAAAACTGCATTATTGTTGATGACATTGTAGATACAGCGGGAACGCTTTCATCAGCCTCGAAAATCCTTAAAGAGAAGGGTGCAGCATCGGTTAAAGCATACTGTACTCATCCAATCTTCTCAGGAAAAGCAATTGAGAATATTGCTAATTCAGGATTAGATGAGATGGTGGTAACGGATACAATTCCATTACGAGATGCGGCAAGAGAGTGCCCGAAAATCCGTGTGATTTCAATCTCAAACATCATCGCTGAAACGATTGAACGTATTCATAACGAAGAATCGGTCAGTACACTGTTCGCAAACGCGTAATAAAGATGGGCTCAAACCCAACGAAATGTTTGTGATTAAGAGGGGAAGACGCTATATTGCGTCTTCTTTTGTTTATAACGATAGGAGATAAGATATGAGTCGCGAAGTTGAGTGCGTAAAGTTAAAAAAACGAGCAGCAGGCTTAGCTCGCTTACCTTATCCAGGTGAGCTTGGTAAACGTATTTTTGAGCAAGTTTCACAAGAAGCGTGGAACGATTGGCTCCGTCATCAAACCATTTTAATTAATGAGTATCGTATCGATCCTATGGATCCTCAAGCACGTGCATTTGTTGAGAAACAGATGGAAGAATTTTTCTTCGGAACGGGCGGCGATCTTCCGGATGAATTTGTCCCTGAAAAATAATTTCGTAAAAAGCCCTTAAAAGGCTTGACGATTGTCTGAAATAGCTTTAATGTAAAAGTTATGAAGACAAAAATAGAAATCAACCAATTACTACGACTTATCCTGCTGTAATTAGCACACTTTGCTAGTTACAGCTTTTTATTGGATTTAATTTAGTTGTTTTAATGGTTGGTTTTTTATTGTGAAAAAAATACATATAAGTAGAGTCTCTTTAACTCCCCCCCGATTTGATTACATTTTTCTAAAAGTCATTCGCTGGTTTGCCATTACGATGTGGCAGCGACTTAGGAGCGTTTTGTCTTAATTTTGCCGTAATAATAATTATGCAGAATTAAGGGTTAGGCGCTAACAAATATTTACACTAAAAATCCCCTAAGTAACGATACAGACGAATTTAAACCATACTGGAGAAAGAAAAATGATTAAGAATCCTCAAACCAAATACGAACGTTTCCAAGTCCCCAATTACAAAAACCGTACCTGGCCCGATAATGAGATTGAAAAGGCACCACGCTGGTTAAGTTCTGACTTACGTGATGGAAATCAGTCGCTTGTTGAGCCGATGAGCGTTGAGCAAAAAATCCGGATGTTTGATCTTTTACTTGAGTGCGGATTTAAAGAGATTGAAGTCGGCTTCCCGTCAGCCTCAGATACTGAATTTAACTTTGTGCGTAAATTAATCGATGAAAATCGCATTCCTGAGGATGTGACAATTCAAGTGTTAACTCAATCGCGCCAAGATTTGATTGAGCGCACCTTTGAAGCATTAAAAGGGTGTAAAACTGCGATTATTCATAGCTATAACGCCACTTCGCCCACATTCCGCCGAGTCGTATTTAATATGGAGATGGATGAGGTGAAAGCGCTTGCGGTAAAAGGCGCGACATTAATTAAAGCGGAAGCGGAAAAATATCCTGAAACCGATTGGTTCTTTGAGTATTCGCCTGAGGTTTTCTGCGATACTGAGCTTCCTTTTGCGTTAGAGGTGTGTGAAGCGGTGATTGATGTTTACCAGCCAACGCCTGAAAAACCGCTTATTTTAAACTTACCAGCAACGATTGAAGTGGCAACACCGAACGTTTATGCTGACCAAATTGAGTGGTTCTGCGATCATATCTCATGCCGTGATTCGGTGGTGATTAGTGCGCACGTACATAATGACCGAGGCTGCGCGGTGGCGGCAACAGAGCTTGCTTTAATGGCGGGTGCTGACCGTGTTGAAGGTTGCTTATTTGGTCATGGTGAGCGTACGGGGAATGTGGATTTAGTCACCGTTGCGATGAATATGTACTCTCAAGGGATCGATCCTCAGCTTGATTTTAGCAAGATGAACACAATTGTTCGCGAGGTTGAGCACTGTACTGATATTAAAGTTCACCCGCGTCATCCGTATGCGGGAGAGCTTGTCTTTACCGCGTTCTCAGGCTCGCACCAAGATGCGATTCGTAAAGGCTTAGCAATTATGAAAGCTAATCCCGAGCAAAAATGGCGCGTTCCCTATTTACCAATTGACCCATTTGATGTTGGGCGTTCGTATGAGGCGGTGATTCGCGTTAATAGTCAGTCCGGAAAAGGTGGCGTTGCTTATCTTTTAGAAGAAGATCACGGCATTGAAATGCCCCGTCGTTTACAGATCGAATTTAGCCGAATTGCGCAATATCATGCCGATAGTGAAGGGGTGGAATTAACCTCACAACGCATTTTCGATATCTTCGAGCGCGAATATTTTAAAGATTTAAATGATGTGGTCATTAAACAGCCGTTAGAGCTTAAAGAAGATGCCGATGGCAATGCCTGTGCCGATGTGACCTTCATTGTGCGAGGTGATAAAGAGGTGACAGCACACGGCCGCGGAAATGGTCCGATTGCGGCATTAGTAAGCGCATTAAACAGCGGCTTTAACAAAGGTGTGGACGTGATTGATTATAACGAACACGCACGCAGTACCGGGTCTGAAGCGGAAGCGGTGGCTTATGTTGAGATGCAGGTGGGTGCAAAAACGATCTTCGGTGCCGGCGCACACTCAAATACGTCGCGCTCATCGATTCAAGCAGTGATGTCAGCGTTTAACCGTGCGATCAAAAAAGGCTTAATCGAGCTTGATGCATAACCCTATCTATCATTAGTATGATCAAAAAAGGCGTCTTCGGGCGCTTTTTTTATTGCCTTTAGGAATCGAAATAGAGCATGACAAGCGAGATGGATTCGCTATAATGACGTTACTTCGTTCATCAAACTATTAGGAGAGCGTATTATGAAAAAACTATTAACCTTATCAGGCGTCGCGGCGGTAATGTTGTTTAGCGCAGCGCAGGCGGGATACAGTGATGAGTTCAAAGAGTCGTTTAAAAAAGAGTGCGAAAAAGGTGAATCAAAAGCCTATTGTGAGTGCGCATTAACTGAATTTGAACAGCGTGTTGATGAAAAACGTCTCACAGAGTTTTATAAAGCGGAAGATCGTGCGAGCCAAGATAAACTCAACGATCTACTCAATACGGTACAAACTCGTTGTACTGCAAAAGTTAAATAACGATAACAACTAGACCTATCAGACGATCGGCGTCATCTTGTGGTTTTAAAGAGTAAAATCATCAGATGACGTTTTTATTTGTCACAGCAAATCAAAAAGGCGAATTAAGGAAGGTGAATCAATGAGGGGAGATTCAATGAAACAGTTATTTAAATGGATTAGTGCGGTGATGGTAGGCGTATTATTGAGCAGCATATCGTTTGCACAAACGAAACATCCTGACTATTCTCCACAGATTAAAGAGAGCTTTTTGTCGGGATGTATTTTAGATCCAGAGCTCACCAATTATTGCCATTGCATCATTAATGATCTTCCCAATCACTTAAGTGAAAAGGCGTTTGGCCGGGCGAGTGAAGCGTTGATGCGCGGCGAGATGACAGCTGAAACTGAAGGCGTGGCGAAATCGATCAGTCGCTGCTTGCCAGAGGTGCCCGAAACGTTAATGCAGCCTCAATAATGAGCGGGTAAGTGGTTGAAGTGATCTAAAAGCGCGGGATCGGCCCGAATTAAATTGGGCAATGCGTGGCAAAAACTGCTAAAATTACCAATCATTTATTTCTAAGTATTGTCAAATAAGAGAGTTAGAATGAAATATCTTTTTACCTCGGAATCTGTCTCCGAAGGGCATCCTGATAAAGTTGCCGATCAGATTTCAGACGCGATATTAGATGCCATCCTTACCGAAGATAAAGACGCGCGCGTTGCGTGTGAAACCTTAATCAAAACGGGGGTTGCCATCATAGCAGGTGAAGTGACCACCTCTGCATGGGTGGATCTTGAAGATCTCGTGCGCGGTGTGATTACCGATATCGGCTACAACTCATCGGCGGTAGGATTCGATGGGGATACCTGCGGGGTCTTAAATCTAATCGGTAAACAGAGTGTTGATATTGCTCAAGGGGTCGATCGTACGATTCCAGAAGAGCAGGGCGCGGGCGACCAAGGATTGATGTTTGGATTTGCCTCCAACGAAACCGATGTCTTAATGCCAGCACCGATTACTTATGCGCACCGTTTAATGGAGCGTCAAGCTGAGGTAAGAAAATCGAAACAACTCGCTTGGTTACGCCCCGATGCGAAAAGTCAGGTCACCTTTGCGTATAACGAAGATGGCACGATTTCGCACATCGATGCGGTGGTATTATCAACGCAACATAGCCCTGAAGTAACGCAAAAAGATGTCAAAGAAGCGGTGATGGAACTCATCATTAAGAAAGTGCTTCCGGCGGAATGGCTCACTAAAGAGACGAAATATCACATCAACCCTACCGGGATTTTTGTGATCGGCGGACCTGTGGGCGACTGCGGTTTAACCGGCCGTAAAATTATTGTTGATACCTATGGCGGTATGGCTCGTCACGGCGGCGGTGCATTTTCTGGAAAAGATCCCTCGAAAGTGGACCGTTCTGCGGCGTATGCTGGCCGTTATGTGGCTAAAAATATTGTGGCAGCAGGGCTTGCTGACAAGTGTGAAATTCAAGTATCGTATGCGATTGGTGTGGCAGAGCCGACATCAATTTCCATTACGACTTTTGGAACGAATCATGTTCCAGAAGAGACGATCGAAGCGCTCGTGCGCAAACATTTTGACCTCCGTCCATACGGAATCACCAAAATGCTCGATCTTCTACACCCCATCTATCGCCCAACAGCGAGCTATGGTCATTTCGGACGGGATCCTTACGAGGTGAACTACACCGGAAATGATGGCGTATTGCAACGTTGTATGGCATTTAGCTGGGAACAAACCGATAAGGCGGATCTATTACGTGCCGAGGCGGGACTCTAATCGCCGTTTTTAGGATAAAAACGGTAAACTTTAGAGATAAATGAAAGGTATGGAGAAGGCTTTTTCTAAAGCACGCTCCGCCTTTTAACTTGACTTTTTGACATAAAAAGCTAAAATTAGCTGTTGTCTTATTGTGAATTATAGACTTTTGAGAAAAAGTAACCTGAAAAAAGTCTAGAGAAACGTTTAAATAGAAAGGAATTTAGGGATGAAACGTACATTTCAACCAAGCATTATCAAAAGAAAACGTAACCACGGTTTCCGCGCACGTATGGCTACTAAAGGTGGTCGTCAAGTGATTAATCGTCGTCGCGCTCGCGGTCGTGCTCGTTTATCTGCTTAATTATCGATAGATTATTCGATATTTAACTCTATTATTTAACTAAAGAGCGCTTGTTATGAAAATAATAGGCGCTTTTTTGTTTTTTTGTCTATCTCATTCTTGATAAATTCATTAGGTGCTCCTTGACTGATCAAAGCTTTACGCGTGACAAACGTCTCTTAACGCCCGCCGATTATGCTGCTGTATTTGAGAAAAATCGCCGCTCGCGAGATGGCTCATTTATGGTCTTAGCGCATCGGCGAAAAGGTACGAAAGAGGCTCGTCAAGGCGCGCGTCTTGGGCTTGCGATCGCGAAGAAAAACCTAAAACGTGCGGTGGATCGAAATTTAGTGAAGCGCATTGTGCGTGAATCATTTCGGCATTCACAAATGCAGTTAGAGGGATTAGACATTGTGGTGTTGGTTCAACGAAATGTGAATCTCACCGATAGAGCAGCACTTCATCAATCGTTACAGATGCATTGGAACAAAGTCGAGGAATTATGCGGACGCTCATGATTTGGCTCATTAAAGGGTATAAATACTTTTTAAGTCCATTTTTTGGCAGTCAGTGCCGTTTTGAGCCGACCTGTTCAACCTATGCCATTCAAGCGATTGAAAAATATGGCGCAATTAAAGGGGGCTGGCTGATGATTAAACGTCTGGTGCGGTGCCAACCTTGTTGTGAAGGGGGAAAAGATCCGGTGCCGTAGAATAAAGGTATCGGTTTTTTCATTTGATTGTTAAAATAAGGCTTTTTATAAAGTAAAGAATTCTATCTATGCAGAGCAGTAATCAATACCGGCTTATTTTATGGGCATCGCTTGTCGTTGTTGCCTATCTTCTATATTCCAATTGGGTGACGGCGAATAATCCGGCGCCTGAGAAGCCTGTCGTAGCGGAGATGACGACTGGAAATGCGGTGAATGCGGTGAATGGCGATATTCCAACGTTAAGCACGGAAGATGCGACCAATTCCATTATTCACGTGCGCACCAATGTGTATGATATTAAAATTCAAACACAGGGCGGTGATATCGTTGAAATGGGGCTTACCTCATATCCAGAATCGCTTGAAAACGACGATAAACCCTATAAATTAATGGGGCATGATTCGGAGCGTTTCCGTCTTAATAAAACCGGCCTTCTCAATACCGATGGTAGCGCCGCAAATCACAATACACTCTATGTCGCAGAAGCGAGTGAGTTTGTGATGAAAGAGGGCGAAAATTCGCTTGTTGTGCCACTTTATTATGAAGATAAAGCGAACAACATCACCTATGTGAAGCGTTATATTTTCGAGCGTGATTCGTTCAACATCCACTTTGAGCAAGAGGTGATTAACCACTCGGATTCAGTGTGGAGCGGTAAAGAGTATCGTCAGCTGGTTGAAAAAGAGATGACGCAAGAATCCTCTGGCTTTATCGGCGCGCAGAGCTATCGCGGGCCTGTAATTTCATTCCCGAATGATGATTACAAATATGAGAAAATCAAATACAAAAACATGGTGAAAAAAGAGGGTAAAACCTTTGTTCCCCGTGAATTTAGCGGTCAAGATGGTTGGATGGCACTCATTGAGCAATACTTTGTGGTTGCGTGGGTTCCTGGTAAATCAAAAGAAGATGTCGGCCATTTAAGTACGATCGAAACCCGTCATGATCAAAATGGTAATAACGCCGCTGATACTGAATATGTGCTGCGCATGTACGATCAGTACAATACCGAGATCGCACCGGGTAAAAGTCATATCTTTGAGAGCCGTTTTTATGCCGGTCCTAAAGATAAAGATCAGTTAGCGGCAACCGCTGAGAAGCTTGATCTTACCCTTGACTACGGCTGGTTAAGCCCGATTTCAAACATCATGCTTAAAATCCTTAAGTTCTACCATAGCTTTACCGGGAACTGGGGTTGGTCGATCATTTTATTAACGATCACCGCGAAAGTGGCACTGCTCTATTTTGCGAATAAAGGGTATGTATCGATGGCGAGAATGCGTCATGTGACCCCTAAATTGCAATTGATTCGTGAGCAATATGCTGATGATAAAATGAAGCTTCAAGAAGAGATGATGAAGCTCTATCGCCAAGAAAAGATTAATCCGTTAGGGGGATGCTGGCCGATCATCATTCAGATCCCGATCTTCATTGCACTCTTCTGGATGTTAAAAGAGAGCGTTGAACTTCGCCAAGCGCCTTGGATCTTCTGGATTAAAGACTTATCACAAATGGACCCATATTTCGTATTGCCGATTCTCATGGGGGTGACGATGTTCTTCCAACAACGCCTCAACCCAGCGCCAACGGATCCTACGCAAGCGAAAATTATTAAGTGGATGCCATTTGTCTTTACCTTTATGTTTATGTGGTTCGCATCGGGCATCGTGCTCTACTGGGTAGTGAATAACTTACTCACTATTTTACAGCAGAGCATCATTATGAAGCGCGTCGAAGCGGGCGATAAAAAGCCAGCCGCGGCGGATAAATAACCGATAAATCAAGGTTAATTAAAATACGTTAAATCCCCAACATTGTTTGGGGATTTTTTCACTGTAGATGAGGTGAATATGTTAAAAGATAGAACCATTGCAGCGATTGCAACGAGCACTGGCATTGGCGGAATTGGGATTGTCCGTTTGTCGGGGCGTGAGAGTTTAGCCATTGCCCAAAAAATGACGCGTTTAACGGAATTTACGCCGCGGATGGCGCAGTTTTCCCCCTTTTTAGATGAGAGTGGGACGGCGATTGACGAGGGCGTTGTACTCTATTTTAAAGGCCCGAATTCCTTTACCGGCGAAGATGTGGTGGAACTTCAAGGTCATGGCGGTGTTACGGTGTTAAGCCGAGTGTTAGCGCGGGCGATTGAGCTTGGCGCAGAACCTGCTCGCCGTGGAGAATTTTCAGAGCGCGCTTTTATTAATGGCAAACTCGATCTTGTGCAAGCAGAAGCGATTCACGACTTAATTATTAGTGAGAGTGAAGCGCAGGCAAAAGCAGCGATGAATTCGCTCCGAGGCGGCTTTTCTAAAGAGGTGAATGGTCTTTTAGATACGCTCGTTGAGCTTCGCGTTTACATTGAAGCCGCGATCGATTTTAGTGAAGAAGATATCGACTTTATCTCCGATGGCAATGTGCTTGTTCGCCTTGAAGATCTCGACCAAAAAGTCAAAACCCTTCTTAAAAACGCTGGGCAAGGCAAACTCTTAACTGATGGCCTTCAGGTAGTATTAGCCGGCCGCCCAAATGCGGGGAAATCGAGTCTGCTTAACGCACTTTCCGGCGAAGAGACGGCGATTGTGACAGAGATTGAGGGAACCACGCGGGACCTTCTGCGTGAACGCATTGTGATCGATGGCATGCCCCTTCATATTATCGATACCGCAGGACTGCGCGAAACTGATAACATTGTTGAAGCGGAAGGCATTAAGCGCGCGAAAGCAGCGATTAAAGAGGCGGATCTTGTTCTTTGGCTGCATGATGATGAAAGTGGCGAGCGCGAGATTGATCCGGAGCTATTAGAGCTCAATATCCCGATTCTATACATTCACAATAAGATCGATCTTTCAGCAAAAAAAGCGGGGCAATATGAGGATTATATTGCCATGAGCGCAAAAACTGGTGATGGTCTTGATATTTTGAAAACCGCGATTTTAGAGGTTGCCGGCGTTACTCGTACCGAAGGATTATTCAGTGCTCGTGAGCGCCATATCTTCTCGCTTAAAGCGGTGCTTGCACACTTTGAAGTGGCGCTTGAATTGATCCGTGCGGAGCATAGTATTGAGCTTGTCGCCGAAGAGCTTCGTCTAGCGCAAAGTTCGCTCGGGGAAATTACCGGTGAATTTACCCACGATGAGTTATTGGGCGAGATCTTCTCAAGTTTCTGCGTTGGGAAATAATTGCGTCATCTCTTTGCTGAGAATATGTTAAGAAATGAGTTAAGAAATGCCTCTAAATTTAGGCTTATTGGATCGAGAGATAGAGCGAGACAATAAGCCTTTTTTATTGCCCTTGTACTTCTTATCAAATCGCGGTAGTTTAAAGGGAAATCGCTTTTTTCTATCCGATAACAACAATAAAAAAGGATTGCTATGACCTCCTTAATTTCAGATCAACAATCGCTCCTGTTGTGGGCGTTTATCATCATTGCAGCGAGCGTTTCCATTTTGGTTGAACAGCGCTACGCGTGGTCGTCGAAAGTGCCGGGCGCGGTGATTGCACTGATAATTGCCATTGGATTTTCGAGCTTTAAAATCATTCCGACCGATGCGCCAGTGTATGACGCAGTATGGGGCTATGTAGTGCCGTTTGCGATTCCGCTCCTTCTTTTTCAGGTCAATGTGGCGAGCATTTTTAAAGAGAGTCGCAGACTGCTGTTTATCTTTTTAATTAGCTCGGTGGGGACGATGATTGGCGCGGTGATTGCATTTTTCCTCTTCCGTAATGCGATTCCTGAACTCGATAAAATTACCGGCATGATTAGTGCCTCCTATATTGGCGGCGGGGTCAATTTCGCAGCGATGACGGCAAAGCTCGAGCCCTCAAAAGATATGACGGCCTCAACCATTGTGGCGGACAATCTTATCATGGCGCTCTATTTCATTATTTTGGTGACGATTAGCGGGATGATGTGGTTTCGTAAACGCTTTGCAACGCCCCACATTGACGCAGTGGAGAAGAGCCTTGCGGGAAGTGAGAGCGATAATTTAGCGAAAGCTTATTGGACACCGAAAGCGATCTCGCTGAAAGACATTGCCATCAATATGGCGGTAACGGTGTTTTTGGTGGCGGCTTCCTTTACCTTAGCCGATCTTCTCTCTCCCCTTAAAGTGCACGCAAGTGGCATCGTCTCAGAGATTGCGATCGGGCTTGTTACCGATAAATACCTCATTTTAACGACGCTCACCTTTATTGTGATTGCGCTCTTTCAATCCCACTTTCAAAAATTGAGTGGTAGCCAAGAGATGGGCACCTATATGATCTATCTCTTTTTTGTGGTGATCGGGATTCCGGCATCGCTGCCGCTGATTATCCAAAATGCGCCGCTGCTGCTTTTATTTGTGATCACCATTATGAGCATGAATCTTGTGGTGAGCCTCCTGTTTGGGAAGCTCTTTAAGTTTTCTCTTGAGGAGATTTTGCTCGCATGTAATGCCAATGTGGGCGGTCCGACCACGGCTGTGGCCATGGCGATTAGTTGCGGTTGGCGCAATTTAATTGGGCCGATTTTAGTGATCGGAACGGTGGGATATGTGATCGGAAACTATGCCGGCACGATTATTTATACAATTTTAACGCGCTTTATGGGAGCTTAATGGATGAGCGGTGAGCTGTTTGGAAAAGAGGATTTGGTGAAGTTAGCCAATGATCGCATGCCCTTTGGAAAATATGCCGGCAGGCGCTTGATTGATCTGCCGGAAGCCTATCTTCTCTGGTTTGAAGGGAAGGGCGGCGGCTTTCCAAAGGGAGAGCTGGGGCGACTTTTAAAATTGGCGCTAATGCTTAAAATCGATGGCACCGATCGGCTCATTCATCCGCTTAAATCGGGGCGAGATTAGTCCGATTTGTTTGTCTGGTCAATAAGTCATAGCGGACTCATATGGCGCTGACGATAGCGATCGGGCGTAGTGCCGGCAATGGTTTGAAACATTGCGATAAAACTTGACGCGGAGCGGTAACCGACATCAAAGGCGATCTCTTCGATGGTTTTCCCCTGTTCCAAGAGCGAAATGCCGTGAATAAACCGTAAGCGCTGACACCACTCATTAAAGCTCATGCCGAGTTCTTTTTGAAAGTGGCGCGTTAAGGTGCGCTCGGTGGTAAAGACGCTCTCGGCCCACTCTTTTAAGGTGCGCCGATTGGCAGGATCTTTCTCAAGCGCTGTTAGAATTGGCTTTAATAGGCGGTGCTCTGAGCTTGGTAGATAGGTATGGCCGATCATCGCATCATGGAGCTCATCAATTAAGACGTAGGCTTTGCGTTTATCGGTGCCAGATTCGGGAATTAGGCGATCGCTCTCAAAAAAATAATCAATAATCGCGCGGGCAATCTCACTCAGTTTTAAGAGAGACGGGCTCTGCGTTAGCGCGGTGGTCTCCTCTTCATGAATGTTAATGGAGCGAAATCGCGTCGGCTCATGATTGTAACAGGCGTGAGTGCAATGGGGCGGAATCCAGATGGCAAATCCCGGAGGCGCAATAAAACGCTCGCCCTCAATCTCAAGGGTAATGACGCCGCATTTCACAAAAATAATCTGTCCCCAGGGGTGATTATGTGGCAGATATTCACTCGCCTCGTTAATATTTTCATCAGCGAGCATCATAAAATGGTTGGGATTCATATCAAACCACTCGATCGGTAATTGGTGCGCCATCGAAAAAAGCCCTCTTAAAATGTCAGATTAGTGAAGAAGAATGTCCGTTTTACGGTATATCATTCATTTAAGACATCTCTATACTAGTACACCGATGAGAAAAGATCTTATTTAAATTGAATGATAGCGTGACGTTTTGTCACAGGAGAGATGAATGAAACTGACTGCAATGCTCTATCCGCTCGTCGCGGTAATGATCTGGGCAATGAATGCTGTTGTAAATAAATTGTCCGCCGGCGTGATCGAGCCTGCAACGATTTCGTTTTACCGCTGGGTGCTGGCGGGGATTATTTTAACGCCGTTTTGTTTGCGCGGCACGATTATGAATTGGGCAAAAATTCGCCCGCTTCTTGGAAAGCTCGCCTTTTTAGGATTTTTGGGAATGGCACTCTACCAGTGCCTTGCCTACTATGCGGCGCACACCATTTCGGCCACGATGATCGGGATTTTCCTCTCGCTCACGCCGCTGTTAACGATTTTACTTAGCCTAGTAATTTTACGTACACCGCTCACAATCGGGCTTGTGATTGGGAGTTTGTTGTCGTTTTTCGGCATTACTTGGCTGATTAGTGGCGGCAACCCGAAACTTCTTTTAGAGATCGGGATCGGCAAGGGCGAGCTCATGATGCTTGTTGCCTCTTCAGCCTACGCGCTCTACGGGGTTTTAACGATGAAGTGGAAGATCACGATTTCAACTTGGCAATCGCTCTATTGGCAGGTGATTTTCGGGATTATTATTCTTATTCCGCTCTTTATGTTTGCCGGAAATGTGGCGATTACCCGCGATAATGTGGCGCTTATTTTATTTGCCGGCATTCCCGCGTCGATTATTGCACCGTTTTTATGGCTTCAAGGCGTTGCGCGTTTAGGCGCGAGTAAAACCTCGCTCTTTATGAATTTATCACCGCTTTTCACTGCGATTATTTCGATTATTTTCCTTCATGAAACACTCGAAAGTTATCACATTATTGGAGGCGGAATTTCATTGGTCGGCGTCATGATTGCTCAGCAGATGAACCAAGAATTTCGCTTTAAAAGCCGTGAAAAGGTCTTAGCAGAACTGAATCAAGCAGAATAATAGGTCGTAATAAAAGATACGAAAAGGCCTAAAAAGAATCCATGAGGATGGAGGAGAAAAGCCCGAACGCTGATGTTTCCAGAGTGTTCGGGCTTTTTTTATGTTGTTTATATTAATGTGAATTTGATTGGAGGATCGCCCTTCAAAAAAACACTACGCTTTCTGCTCCGGGAGGCACACCTCATCGCTAATCAGTTTAATGGGTGGGAGCTCTTCAGGATCTTCCGCATCATCACTTTCCGCAATGGAGGCCGCGTTATCAACGGGCGCTAAATTGCTCGGCGCGTTCTCGTTAGTCTCATCATTTAAGACCTCATCAAGGGTCTCTTTTAGATTTGAAACGGCGCTCGCATCGTCCTCAATTTCCTCCGGTTCATCGTGAATAAAGGGGCGATATTGGCTCTCAAAGGCGAGGGCTAAAATATCGTAGAGACTTTTCACAATGCGGCGGCTGTAATTGAGATCGTTCATGAGCGAACTGGTACTAAATCCATCGATCTCATCTTTGCGCACCGCCATAAAAATTTCACGGCGGAAGACGCGTTCAAACTGTTTACTCTTTTCAATCAAACGCTCGATTTCAGCGAGGCTTTCATGCTTTAATTCCGCGGTTATTCCCTCTTTTTCGAGAATCTGATAGAGGCGATAGATCTCGCGAATATTCTTAAAGAGGTAGATTTTAAGTTGTTGATAAAAGTTTCGCACATCCGACTCCGAGAGAGCGGAATAGCGGGAGAAGTTATCTTGCAATTGGTGACTGTTTTTCACCGAGTCAACGAGCTTTAGCGCGATCATTTGGCAGTTAAGCAGATGCTCTTGGTAATAGGCGCTCTCTTCCTCATCGTCAAATTGAATGCGACTCATAAAGGAGAGAATTTCGCTATAGATGCCTTTCACGTAGCGCTGATAAAGTTTATTAGCATCAAGGGGGGCATCGTCCATGCCTTTACGGATTAATCCCTCGTTAAACTCTTCCGCGCCAAGCTCTTCAATGGGAAGATTGAGCGATAAACAGATCACCTCAACGCTCATCTGTCCAAGGTGTTCAATCTCTTGAAAGATCGCACCGACGGCCGTTGCAGGCGATGAAAGGACGTTGGGATTTAAATAGCGGGAGGTAATCACTTTTTCATTGGGCTCTGCCGCCGATTCTTTCTCCATCGCATCGGCAATGAGCGCCGTCTGTTTCTTCTCATCGGGGATCCAAATCATCAGTTTTGCGATTAATTTATCTTGCAATCCCCAGAAAATTGAGACCCCAAGGAGATTAAAAATCGTGTGGAATACCGCAAGTTCAATGAGTGGATTAAGCGATAGCGCATCGCCAATTTGATAGACCAGATAGGTGAGCGGTTTAAGGAGAATAAGCGCTAAACTGCCGGTGACAAAGTTAAACAAAACGTGGGCTAAGGTTAAGCGTTTTCCGCCACGACTACCGCCCAAAAACCCG
Source organism: Ignatzschineria sp. RMDPL8A (assembly GCF_029815055.1). Taxonomy (NCBI): domain Bacteria; kingdom Pseudomonadati; phylum Pseudomonadota; class Gammaproteobacteria; order Cardiobacteriales; family Ignatzschineriaceae; genus Ignatzschineria; species Ignatzschineria sp. RMDPL8A. The sequence continues at coordinate 1,062,539 of NZ_JAPPWA010000002.1, forward strand.
ACAATTGCGGTGGTAACCGAACTTCCCCAGATCGCGCCGATGGTTAAGATAAAACTCTCTTCTAAGGTGACTTGCCCCAAATGAAGTGCGGTTAACACAAGCATAATGGTGGCGTGGCTCGATTGTAAAACGGTGGTGATTAAAAAGCCGATGCCCAAAAAGATAAGCACACCCGAGATGCCATCGAGGGAATGTTCGGTGAAATCCACTTCGCTGGTGAAGTTGGAAAATCCACTTTTCATCAGAGAAATTGCGAGCAAAATAAAGGCAATGCCGAGTAGGACGCGCCCAAGTGCTTTACTTTTATCGCCATTAAATGAAGCGAGCACGCCGAGGACAATCATCGGATAGGCAAAGGGAGCTAAATCAACGCCTTGACCTGCAAGCGCAAGGAGCCAAACGCCACTGCTTGCCCCGATATAGGCCCCCATCATAATGGTAAATCCGCCGGCAAGGGTGATTAGCGAGGTACTAATAAAGGCGATCGTTAGGAGCGATACGACGGTGGTCGATTGTAAAATCATCGTCGAAAGCATCCCAAAAAAGAGCCCTTTCGGTTTAGTCGAGGTGCTTCTTGCTAATATTTTTTCGAGCTTACTTCCGGCGAGTTGCTGGAGCCCGTCATTCATGCACTGCATGCCAAAGAGGAAAAAGGCGAGTCCTGAGCAGAGTTCGACCCAGCTAGGATTGCCTCTAAAGGTGTAGAGCAGGCTAATTGCAACGAGGCCAAATAGAAGATTGCGTATTTTATTTTTTTTCACACTAACAGCCTTTAACGACTTAAGGAACAACTTAAGGATGACTTAAGGGTTGATCGGTTAAATCAACCATTTGCTTAAGAAAAATAGATCTTTGATTATAGCAGATCCTTTTTTAAAGCGAGGGTAAAAGCGCATCGATCCATCACGCTAAACGAGGCGAAATGGGCGTTAAATAACGATTAACTAACGATTAACCAGCGTAAAGTCATTTAACGAATTCATGAGATAGGTAAAGAAAGAATTTGACAAGTTAAATAAAGGGGGTATGATTCATTCTTAGTTATTTTGGGTTAACGCACGATTCTTTAAGGGATCAGCCAGAAAATTAATTTGGTCAAAGCGTTAACTATCCTCGTTAGGTGAGGCTCCTATATGGAGGTAAGCTACTGCCCAGAAACGTCGAGAGACACCAATGGGTCAGCAGAAACTGTCGAGCTAAGGCGGTATCTAATGTAGCCGGGAAATATCCCATGCCATATAGTGCTAAAACTTTACGAAAGAGGAGAGATCACGGTGCGCGTTTGCGTGCTAATAAAAGCACCCTCCTCATTAGGACGGGTGTTTTTTTTGGTCTTCGAAAAGTGGACTGATCATCCATGGACTCTTTTTAAATGGATACCAGCGTTGGCGCCTGCGCGCGTCGCCACGTTTAACAAAATATATCGAGGACAGCAACAATGGTTACTGTCGTTTTTATGAAAGTAAAAAGATAGGAGTTAAGCCAATGGTAATTCAAGACTTAAACATGAAATTTGGGAAAGAGACAGCCGGATCTCTTATGACCACGAACTTTGTCACGCTTCCGATGGATAGCCGTGTCGATGACGCGATCGATTATCTTCGCGGGCATCTCTATCAGCGTGAAGATATTCATTACCTCTATGTGCTCGATAATGCCGAGCGTTTAGTGGGCGTGATTGCGATTCGTGAGCTGTTAGCGGCCGATGGACGTGATCCACTATTCCGCGTGATGAAGAAAAAGCTGAGCAAACTTGAGACCGATATCGATCAGGAAAAAGTAGCCAAGCTCTTCCAAAAAACGGAGCTGGTGACAATTCCCGTTGTCGATGAATCGGATCATTTAATCGGGGTGATCCACGTTGATCAAATCCTCGATGTGATGGAGCAAGAGGTGACCGAAGATGTCTATAAAATGGCCTCGATCAACAGTGATGTAAGCGGTTACAATCTTTTAAATGCAACGATTGGGCTGCTTTATCGCAAGCGGATTGCATGGCTTGTGGTGCTTGTTTTTATGAACGTCTTTTCAGGGGCGGGGATTGCCACCTATGAAGAGCTGATTGAAAATAATGTGGCGCTCGTTTTCTTCCTTCCTTTACTCGTCGATAGTGGCGGAAACGCTGGAGCACAGTCGGCAACGCTGGTAATTCGTGCGATGGCACTCGGGGAAGTTCGGATTAAAGACTGGTTTAAAATGGTGGGCAAAGAGTCGCTCGTTTCTGCGCTTTTAGGCTTTAGTATGGCCTTTGCGGTATCGCTTGTGGGCTTTATGCGCGGCGGGATCGAGATTGCTACAATCGTTGCGATTACCATGGTATTTGTGGTGATGATCGGCAGTATTATCGGCATGTCGCTTCCCTTTATCTTTAGCAAATTCAAGATGGACCCAGCCACCGCAAGCGGCCCATTAATCACTTCAATTTGTGACATTGTCGGCGTCTTTATCTATTTTGGTATCGCCAATATGTTCCTAACGCTGTAATAAAAAAGCGAGTCATAAGCTTCCCCTATGCGGTCGATTAACGGCATAGGGGATTTTTTGCAGGAGATTAAATCATACCAAGAATGGTTTTAATCAGCGCGTAGAGTCCAACGCCGATGAAAAGGGCGCTGCTCAATAAGATCAGTACTTTTTCTACTTTCGGGGTAATGAGGTGGCGCACGCCAAGGCCTAAACTGATGAGCACGGTAAAATCGAGCGTACACCAGATTAGGGTTAAAAGGGTCATGCCGTGGAGGTGGGAGAGTCCGAGGTTCGCTAAAAACGGTGGGAAAAACGCCATGAAAAAGATTAAATCTTTGGGGTTCGCCATCCCTAGGATTACACCCTTAAGAAAGAGCCTGCGATAAGTGGTATCGCTTGATTCTGCTTCCATCTCAGTGGTCTCTTTTTTATCAGGATTCCGCCGATGCATGATGTAGGGGTGAATGAGCGAATAGCCATATCCAAGCATAAAGAGCGCCCCAAAAATCGCCAGATAATTAAGTAGATTGGGATTGACAGAACCAATGCCGGAGATAAGTAGGGCTGCGAATCCAATCCAAATAAGAGCGGCGGTGGTGGTACCGCAAATTGCAAAAAAGAGCCCTCGTTTTGAGTGATTGATGGCGGTGTTAATGGAAAAAAGCGCGATCGGGCCGGGCGAGACGATATAGAGCGAGGCCGCTAAGATAAATCCCGCGAGAATCGAAATATCCATGATAAAAGCGAATCCTTCAACAAATGGTGAGTCAGTGCTATTGATCCATAAAAAAGGCGGGTGGTTCGATGGCTAGCGGCCGATCATCCCCATTCCCGCGCTCGTAGTATTACTTATGTAAGCGACTTATATAAGTACATTAAAATGGCCACAGTTTCCAAAATGCTCCATTACGCGGTTCATTTTGCTCTTCATATTGCTGTAAAAACTCATCGAAATCATCGGAATCCATCGATTGAACCTCTTCAAGCGTATGGGTAGATTCATCCGTAGACGCATCCGCGCTATCAGAGTCATTAGAGTTATCCGTATTATCCGAATCGAGCTTGATCCATTCACGATTGGTGCTGCAGGTATCATCTGATGGGTCAAAATCACCGATATAGACCGGTAGTAGTAAGCCTTGCTCATCCCAATGGGTCTCTTCAACCAGTTCGCCTTCATCATAAATTAAGCGAGTGCGAAGTTGGCCATTTTCATCCCAATGCTTGATAGTGCCGTGGTAGACGCCTTCTTCATACTGCTCTTGGAAGGCAATTTGCCCACTTTCGTACCAGGTTTTCCAAGTGCCCGATTGCTCGCCATCTTTGAAATAGCCAACAAGCTCATAATGGCCAGAGGGATACCACGCTTTCATCGCGCCATTGAGAATGCCGTTGTCGTAATTTTCCTCACCAATTTGCACGCCTTCCTGATTATAAAAACGAAGAGTGCCATCGGGGCTTGTCAGTTGCCATGCATAGATATCATTAATATCGGTGATGCGAATGGGGTCGATCTGTTTGATGCCCCCTTTATAGAAATCCTGAATGGTAAAGGAGTCCGCATCAGAATCGGTCAAGACGCGATAATATTGAAAATCATCGCCGCTTTGAACGCGCTCTCCATTTGAATTAAATGCACCGAGATAGCGATTTCCGTTGATGAAGAAGAGCTCTGTACTAACCTCGCCTGCGTCATTGTAAAAGGTGACTTCACCGTGAGGCTCACCATCTTTATATTGCGCTTCATATTCAAGCAGCCCTTCATCGCTCCACGAGGAGATTGTGCCGCTTGACTCGCTATTATTCACAAAATATTGCGTTGTGATCTGACCTTGATCGTTATAAAAACGCATGGTCCCTTGCAAACTTTTCGGGCTCCAGCTTGCAAGATCAATCTCATCACGAATGCAGACCGCATCGATCTGTTTTTGATCATTCTTTACGTAATAATCTTGCACGTAATAGCAGCCATTTAAGGTCTCATGCAGACGGCGATAGTAGTAGCTATCCTCATTTTTATCGGTGCTCGGCGTGCCATCTTCGGCAAAATAAGCGATGATCGGCGCGTCTTCATCCGGATTTACCGCTGCTTCTTCGGCAAAAGTGGTTTGAGAGAGAGGCGTTAATAGCAGAAAAAGTAGGCTTGAGAGAGGCGTTTTTAGGAAAGTCATGATCGTTCCTTTAGTATTGTTATGAATGTGAGGCAGATCCTCAATGCAGTAATTCTTTCTATTATAGACTAAATCCTTTACAGGTGGGTAAAAAACGCGGGTAAAAAGAGGCAGTTTGCGCTAGAAACGAGCGGATTTCGCTGGCTATATTTCAGCGGATAAAGGCGTATAATGGGAGCGATTTTCTACGACAAACAAGGAGATTTCATGCGCTTGATTTTAACGCTGCTGCTCATCATTCCGATGGCGCTCTATTATCTTGGGCTCTACTATTGTCCGGAAACGCTCGCACGCCTTGAATTTATGGGTTGGCCACTTTCGATTTTTCTCGGTGTGGTTGTGATGGTTTGGGCGGTTTTGATCGGCGGAATCTTTGCCATCTATTATCTTAAAAGAGAGCTCCGAGACGAAGAGGAAGGAGGAGTGCATTCATGAAATCTTCTGGATCGTCGCAATTTTTCTTAGCCGGCCGGCAAATTAGCGCATGGCAAAATGGCTGGGCACTCGCTGGGGATTATCTCTCGGCGGCGGCTTTTTTGGGCTCTATCGCCATGTATTTTAGCCAAGGCATGGACTCGCTCTTTTACGCGGTGGCAACGCTTGTCGGCTGGCCATTACTTCTTATTTTGTTTGCCGATAAATTGAGACGCTCGGGTGCGTATACCATCAGTGGCGTGCTCAATCAGCGCTTTCATTCCACGCGATTACAAATTTTAAGTGGCTCAACCTCACTCCTTATCAGTCTATTTTATCTTTTAGTGCAATTGATGGGGGCGGGCACGCTATTAAAACTGCTCTTTAATCTCTCTTATACGCACTCGCTGATATTGGTGGTTTGCTTAACCGCGGGGCTCGTATTTATGGGCGGGATGAAGGCAACGACGCTCGTTCAGAGCAGTAAAGCGATGATTCTTTTTGGCTTTGCCGGTACGATGCTCTTTTTAGTTTGGCGTGAGATGGGCTATTCGATTCCAAATCTCTGGGCACGGGCGCGCGAGCTTGGGGATTCAAGCGGATTTATGCCGAGCGTGAAAATTGCGGGCGGCGTTGAGCAAGCTTCATTAGTGCTTGGATTATTGCTCGGGCTTTTGGGGCTCCCCCATGTATTGATGCGCTTTTTTACCGTTAAAAAACCGAGAACGGCGGTGCTTTCTGCGATCTTTGCGAGCTTTTTAATCGCGTTCTTTTTTGTGATGAATCTGATTGTTGGCTTTGGCGCCTATGTAATTTTTTATGGTGAAACGCTCACAGGCGGGGCGAATATGGCGCTGATGCATTTAGCCGATTTTTTAGGTGGCGATCTCTTTACTTATCTCTTTGCGATCGTGGTATTTGTCACCATTTTAGCGGTGATGGCGGGGCTGGTGATGGCGATGGGCGCGAACATTACTCAAGATTTATTGCCACTCATTGCGCCAGAATTTAAAGAGAATCCGCTCGTTGCCCGGGCGAGCTTAGGCGTTATGCTACTGTTAAGTGCGTTCCTTGCCTATCTCTTTGAAGGGGTAAATCTTGCCTTTTTGTTTGGGATTGCGTTTTCGTGGGCAGCAAGTGCCCATTTCCCGCTCCTTTTCGGCGCGTTTTATATTAAATCCTTTAACGAGCGGGCGGCCTTTTATACACTCCTTGTCGGCGCGCTTGGCAGTACGCTTTTTCTGATTACTAGCCGGACAATTTGGTGCAATATTTTAGGCTTTAGTGAACCGCTTCATCCTTATCTGAGCCCAACGCTCTTTGTGCTGCCGCTCGCATTGATCGCACTTTTTATCGGGGCCGAGCAAAAGCGGGAAAAGAGAGCGTAACACAGGGTAAAAATGTATACATTCGCGGAAGAGCACTTTTATGTGGCGATATTTTTTAGATATGGCAAAATAGATCGTCTCAACGGATTATTTTTGCAAAACAAAAACACAAATATAAGGAGCGGCTGTGATGGTGGGGCAGACGTTTAAACGGGGTGGAAAACTCCTTTTGACACTATGTGCGAGCGTTGCTTTAACGGCATGCGCGACAACCTCGGGATCAGACGGGGAAAATGCTAGTAGCGCTAAGAGCGCACGGGTAAAAGCGAAAAAAGAGCCGACGGTACTAACCGCAAAGCGCGAGCAGGTGGTCAATGATGCGAAGAAATTCGTCGGAACGCCGTATCGCCTTGGAGGCACTTCACCCTCAACCGGGTTTGATTGCAGCGGGTTAGTGCAGCATGTCTATCAGGGCATTGATGTGGGATTACCGCGGACAACGCGCGAGCAAGAAGCGCATATGAGCGTCGCGAAACGCCCGGCAGAAGGGGATGTCCTCTTCTTTAAAATTAACGGTAAACAGGTCTCCCACGCCGGCATTTATGTAGGCAATAATCGCATGGTTCATGCACCGGGAACGGGTCGCAAAGTAGAAATTACCCGCATCGATACGCCGTATTGGCAGAGCCGATTATCAAAATGGGGCGCCATGAACTAAGCGCTAAAAATCGCATCGCATTCGGCGTATAATAGAGCGATTCTAGTCGATATTAATACGAGGAACTTCTCAATTATGAGCCGAGTTAAATTTCCTAAAACCCCGGGCATTCGCTATTTAGAGAGCGAAAAACAGCCGTTTGAACCATTTTTATATGCCGATAAAACCTTAAGTGGCACCAAATCCACCGCCGATTGGCTTGGCGTTGATGAGCATTTAGTGATTAAAAGCCTAGTTTTTATTGATGAAAATCGAAAAGGGCTGATGGTGTTAATGCATGGCGATTGCCACGTTGATACCAAAACGCTTGCCAATGTCGCAGGCGTTAAAAAAACAGAACCGGCAGAGTATAAAGACGCGCACCGTTGGACCGGCTATGAATTTGGCGGCACCTCTCCCTTTGGCATTCGCGCCGATCTTCCGATCTATGCGGAATCGACGATTTTTGATCTCGATGAGCTCTATATTAATGGGGGGAAACGCGGCTTTATCCTAAAAATTACCCCCGAAGTATTGCGTCATCGAGGCGCGATTCCCGTCAATGTATCGAAATGATGGGGATATAAAAAACATTAAAAAAGGATCGAGATCCATGCTAACAACATGAAAATCTCGATCCTTTTTGCATTATGTGAGTTTAATTATTCTGTGAGGCCACCGATGGAGAGGTATTTCGTTTCAAGATAGGCCTCAATCCCTTCAACGCCGCCTTCTCGGCCGATGCCGCTCTCTTTCATTCCACCAAAAGGCGCTTGCGCAGTACTTGGGAGCCCATCATTCCAGCCGACAATACCAAAGTCGAGTGCTTTATGAAGTTTAAGCGCGCGTTTATAATTCTCGGTAAAGAAGTAGGCCGCAAGCCCGTAAGGGGTGCCGTTTGCAATGGTGATCGCATCATCAAGATCGTAATAACGATAGACCGGCGCCACAGGGCCAAAGGTCTCTTCGTGCATAATATCCATCTCAAGCGTCACATCACCTAAAATAGTGGGGCGGACGAAAAAGGTCTCTTTGTCAAAATCGGCAATGCCACTTCCGCCAAGGAGCACATTTGCCCCTTTAGTCACGGCATCTTCGATCTGATCCATAATTTTGCCGTATCCTTTTTGATTGATCACAGGGCCAATATCGGTATCGCTTTCGAGCCCATTGCCAAGATTGAGCTTCGCCGCTTCCTCAGTAAAACGCTCACAAAATTCATCATAGCGTGCGGCGTGGACAATAAAGCGATTGGCGCAGACACAGGTTTGCCCCGCGTTACGGAATTTCGAGGCGATCGCTTGCGGAATCACAAGATCCATGTCGGCATCTTCACAGATAATAAACGGCGCGTGGCCACCGAGCTCCATAGTGATATGTTTCACGCTGTCGGCACTGTTTTTCATCAGCAGTTTTCCAACGTGTGTCGAGCCGGTAAAGGTGATTTTACGAATGCGCGCGTGTGAGGTGAAAATCTCGCCAATTCGCGGACCATCACCATTGACGCATTGGATTAAATTAAACGGAAAGCCGGCTTGATGGGCAAGTTCAATCAGGCGAATGGTCGTAAGCGGTGTCTCTTCCGCCGGTTTGACGATAAATGCGCATCCTGCAGCAATGGCAGGAGCGGCTTTACGGGTCATCATCGCAGCAGGGAAGTTCCACGGAGTAATCGCCGCGACAAGCCCAATCCCTTGCTGAGTGACAAGGAGACGTTTATCCCGCGAGCCTGCAGGAATCGTGCGACCATAGAGCCGTTTAGCCTCTTCCGCATACCAGCGAATATAGCTCACCGCGTAATTCACCTCGCCCAAGGATTCGGTTAAGGGTTTGCCATTTTCTTCGGTCATCGTACGCGCAATCGAGGATTTTTCCGCCATGATCGCATCGGCCCATTTATGCAGAAGTTCAGCACGCTCATAAGCGGTAGTATCGCGCCAATCTAAAAAAGCCTCAAACCCAGCATTAATCTTCGCTTCCACCTGTTCGTTGGTATCGATCGGAACGTCCTTAATGGCGGCTCCCGTTGCGGGATTATAGACAGTAAATGTACTCATGACGATCTCCTTTTTGGAATAGAAAAGTAATGCAATCTCCTTTCATTTTATCGAAATTTATGTAAAGGCGGGCGAATATTGCGCTATGAATCAATGGGCACGTTTGAAAAATTAAAAAATAAACGGATTTAAAAGAAAAATTTTTTATTGAAATAGATCAAAATTTTAGCAATTGAGAAGCAAAGCTGGGTGGGGTGAGAGCGGAGTTGTAAAGGTGGGTAAAGCCAGTATCGATTCGAGAGGAATCGAACGAGCGGATAAAAACCGGGATACCCATTTTGATGGGGCACAAATAATCACTATAGCACGCTGAATTTGAAAGAAAAGAAATAAAAAATGGATTAAAAAATTTAATTTGGGAAAGGGAAAAGCGCCGTGTTATATCTGAGGTAGATTAAAGATCAGTCAATAGATGATAAAAATAACAATAGGTTACTGGTAAGGCATTTCACACATTCGATTTCAAATTTTATTTCATGTAAATCCCCGAAATCTCATTAATAACTAAGATCAATTATAAATCCATAATGAAAAGAGAGGACGGTGATTTGTAGCACCACGGCGTTTATGCGCCACGTTCAAGTGTCAATTAGCGGAGGAAGTTAACATGACAAATCAGTTCACGCCCGGTTTAGAAGGGATCATTGCAGTACAAACCTCTATCTCCAACTTAGATGTGGTGGAGAGTCGTATTTTGATCAAAGGATTTGATCTGATTGAGCTCGCAGGGAAGAAGAAATATCTCGATGTCGCCCATCTTTTAATTGAAGGAAGACTCCCAACGGAGGCCGAGAGAAATGCGGTCGAGGCACGTTTGAAAGAGCATTATGAGCTCCCCGAAAGCGTCTATGAGATCTTTAAACTCTTACCGAAAACAACTCACCCGATGGACCTTTTGCGGACGGGCATCTCAATTTTAGCGGGGTACGATACCGATTTAGACGATCGCTCGCCGGAGAAAAATCGTGAACAAGCCTATGAGCTTTTAGGCAAAATTCCGACAATCGTCGCCAATGGCTATCATATTCTGCACGATGAACCGATCGTTCCGCCGGATCCATCGATGGGTTATAGCGAAAACTTTCTCTATATGATTACCGGTAAAAAACCGACGCAATTTGAGATCGATACCTTCGATAAATCGCTCCTTTTATACAGTGAGCATGAACTGCCAAACTCCACCTTTACCGCGCGATCGATTGCATCAACAAACTCCGATCTATACGGCGCACTAGTTGGGGCGGTGGCCTCGTTAAAAGGTAACCTTCATGGCGGCGCGAATGAGGCGGTGATGGAGATGCTCCTTGAGGCTGAAACGGTAGAAGGGATGGAAACCATGATTCGTAACCGACTCGCGAATAAAGACAAAATTATGGGCTTTGGGCATCGGGTCTATATGAAAAAAGTGGATCCCCGCGCGCTAGTAATGCGTGAGGCGCTTCGCGAATTATGCCGCATTAAAGAGGATGATACCTACCTTGAGATGTGTGAAAAAGGCGCTGAGATTATGGCGGCGGAAAAGGGACTCTACCCCAATCTTGATTATCCCGCGGCGCCGGTTTATTGGGAGCTTGGGATTCCCGTTGAGCTCTATACTCCGATCTTTTTCTGCGCACGAACCGTCGGGCTCTGTTCACACGTTTTAGAGCAACATTCCAATAACCGTATTTTTAGACCGAGAGCGGATTATATTGGGCCTGCCTATGGGGAAAATGGCGCGCTGTAGCTCGCTCCAAACCCTTTAAAAAAGATTGTTTATTCAATGATTCAAACGCATTAAATTAAGGAGTTTTTTATGGTGGTTAAAGTTAAAACCAATGAAAATCGTGAAGTGGATGCACTTTTAAGAACGATCGCGGAGTATGTTGTCGATCACGAGATTACCAGCGACGAAGCTTATGAAACTGCGAGCAGCGTGCTTCTCGATACGATTGGATGCGGGATTTTAGCGCTCAACTTCCCTGACTGTACCAAAATGCTCGGGCCGATTGTCCCCGATACGGTGGTATTAAATGGCGCGCGCGTTCCGGGCACGAATTATGTGCTCGATCCGGTGCGGGCGGCCTTTAATATTGGTTGCATTATTCGTTGGCTCGATTATAACGATACCTGGCTTGCAGCCGAATGGGGCCATCCATCGGATAACTTAGGCGGTATTTTAGCGGTGGCGGATTATCTCAGTCGGCAAAATATCGCAAAAGGCAAACCGCCCTTAACGGTGAAAGATGTGCTCACCGCGATGATTAAAGCCCATGAAATTCAGGGCGTGATTGCGCTGGATAATTCCTTTAATCGCGTCGGGCTTGATCATGTGCTTTTGGTGAAAGTCGCGACGACTGCGGTGGTAACGCATATGTTGGGCGGCGATAAAGAGACGGTGATCAATGCGCTTTCCAATGCGTGGATCGATAATTCGAGCCTGCGTACTTATCGTCATGCACCGAATACCGGGTCGCGTAAATCATGGGCGGCAGGCGATGCCACAAGTCGCGGGGTTTATCTTGCGATGGTGGCGATGAAAGGGGAGATGGGCTATCCCACTGCGCTTTCGGCGCCGACTTGGGGATTTCAGGATGTTTTATTTGAAGGGAAAGAGATTACGCTCGCGCGAAAACTCGATTCCTATGTGATGGAACATGTGCTATTTAAAGTCCCCTATCCGGCAGAATTCCATGCGCAGACGGCGGCAGAATGTGGCATTACCCTCCATAATGAGGTGAAAGATCGTCTCGATGAGATCGATAAAATTGTGCTGCATACGCATGAATCCGCCATTCGCATTATTGATAAAACCGGCCCGCTTTTAAATGCAGCAGACCGCGATCACTGTTTGCAATATATTGCAGCGATTGCGCTCTATAAAGGGGCGGTGCGCTCGGAAGATTATGAGGATGAGGCAGCGGCTGATCCCGTGATTGATAAGCTCCGCGACACGATGGAAGTGGTGGAAGATTTACGTTATTCCAAAGAGTATCTCGATCCAGATAAACGCTCGATCGCCAATGCCATGCAGGTCTTTTTCAAAGACGGGACTTCAACTGAGAAAATCGAAGTGGAGTATCCGCTTGGGCATCGTTTCCGCCGTAAAGAGGCAATTCCGGTGGTGCTTGAGAAGTTCAGCAATAATCTTCTCACACATTACACGCCATTTAAAAAGGATCAAATTGAGGCGCTTTGTTTTGATTATGATCGCTTAGCTAAGACCGATGTAACCGAGTTTGTTGAGCTGTTTGTGACCCCTTAATTTAGGGAATTCAATCCGATTAATGAAATGTAATAAGGAGTGATTATGGGGTGGATTATTTCAAAACCCTCAACTCAAGAAGCGCTCAGCGAAACCTTTATGCGTCTAGTTAAAGAGGGTGCGATTCTTAAAATTCCGGGCGCTCACGATGCGATGGCCGGCATTGTCGCAAAACAAGTGGGATTTAAGGCGCTCTATCTTTCAGGGGGCGCGTATACCGCAAGTTTGGGGCTGCCTGATTTGGGCATCATTACCTCAACGGAGGTGGCGGAGCGAGCGCGAGAGATTGTCCGTGCGACTGATCTGCCGATTTTGGTGGACATTGATACCGGTTATGGCGGTGTTTTAAATGCCGCGCGTACCGCTCGTGAAATGGTGGAGGCGGGCGTTGCTGCGGTGCAGATTGAGGATCAAAAACTGCCGAAGAAATGCGGTCATCTAAATGGAAAGCAGCTCGTATCGGTTGAAGAGATGTGCCAAAAGATTGCGGTATTAAAAGAGGTTGCGCCGAGTTTAGTTGTGGTGGCACGTACCGATGCTCGCACCGTTGAAGGCATGCCGGAAGCGATTGCGCGAGCAAAAGCGTATGTAGAGGCGGGAGCAGATATTATTTTCCCCGAAGCGATTTTAAAAGCAGATGAATTTAGTGAAATCTGCACTGCGTTAGGAGATACGCCGGTTTTAGCGAATATGACGGAATTTGGCCGAACGCCGTACTATACGGCAGATGAATATGAGGCGATGGGATGTCGCATTGTGATCTATCCTGTTACCTCGCTCCGCGTTGCCGCTAAGGCTTATGAACGTATTTTTACCGAAATTTTTACGACAGGAACGCAAAAGGAGAAACTTGACGATATGCAAACCCGCGAGGAACTCTATCAAGCGATTAAACTGGCTGAATTTGAGGCGCTTGATGAGTCGATCGCAAAAACCATTGTCCCAAAAATTGGTGATGAAGATTAAACCTTTCCGATTCACCGCATAATAAAGTCTCAGGGTTTTCTCCAAAACCCTCGCTCTCATAACTGCTCCCCCAGTTATCAGAGATTTGCCCTACCAAGCACTGCGTTTGGTTAGGGCTTTTTTATGGCTAAGTTAAAGCGTACGTTCACGATAGGCTTGAATGGCGCGGATAAATTGCTCTCCATATTGCTCGGCTTTTTTTGAACCAACGCCTTTGATGGTGAGGAGCAGTGTTGGTGTCGTTGGGGCGCGGGCAGCCATCTCTTTGAGGGTTGCATCGTTAAAGATCACAAAGGCCGGCAGTGATTTCTCTTGGGCAATCTCAAGGCGGAGTGCTTTAAGCTCGTTAAAGAGGGTTTTATCATAATCGAAGGTATCTTCTTTGGCGTGACGTTTTTTCGGTGCCGGGCGCTCGATGCGATTCTGTTTATGATAAATTTTCTCCTCACCGCGAAGTAATGGGCGCGCTTTTTCAGTAAGGTAGAGGGTTGGATACTCTTCGACCGTTTGGGCGATATAGCCTCGCGCAACAAGGGTCATCACCATTTCACGCAGGCTTGTCTCTTTATATTCCGACATAATGCCGTAAGTCGATACGCGATCTAGGCGCGCATCCATCACTTTTTGGCTTTTTGAGCCCCGCAGAACTGCGATAATCATGCGAACGCCATAGGAATTTCCCGCATGTTGTTGCACGCGATAAATGCACGAAAGAATTTTCTGCGCCTCAACCGTGATATCGATATTCGGCGATGAGTCGAGGCAATTGCCACAATTACTGCAATGATCCGGGATCTCCGTTTCACCAAAATAGCGCAAAATCACCGAGCGTAAACATTTGTCGGTATGGCAATAATCTTCAAGATATTTTAAATTTTTATAGAGAAGGGAGCGACGATCCGGCTCGAGATTCTCTTGGTTTTCGATCAGATATTTTTGCAGGCCAATATCACGGGTGTTGTACATTAAAAGACAATGCGCAGGCTCGCCATCCCGTCCCGCACGGCCCGCTTCTTGATAATAGGCTTCCATATTTTGCGGCATATTATAGTGAATCACAAAGCGGACATTGGGTTTATCAATCCCCATTCCAAAGGCGTTGGTGGCTACAATAATCTGAATTTGATCGAGCAAAAAGGCCGATTGACTCTTATCGCGAGCAGCACTATCCATCCCGCCGTGATAATGAGCCGCTTTAAATCCCTCTTTAATCAGTTGCGCGGTGAGCTGTTCCACATTTTTGCGCGTCGAACAGTAGATAATGCCGGCATCATCGGGGTAATTATTTTTAATAAAATCGCGAATATAGCCAATTTTATTGCCTACTTTGAGCACCTCATAGGTGAGATTCGGGCGATCAAACCCAATATTGGATTCCACAGGTGTCTGTAAGCCTAAGAGTGAGCGGATCTCTTCGGTTACCTCGGGCGTTGCCGTTGCGGTAAAAGCGGCGACCACAGGGCGAACGGGGAGCGAATAGATAAAATCGATAATCTCCCCATAGGAGGGGCGAAAATCATGGCCCCACTTTGAGATACAGTGCGCCTCATCAATGGCAATTAATGAAAGATGCATACGGCTCACAATGGTGCGAACGAGATAGGTATTGAGCCGCTCGGGCGCCACATAAATGAGCTTATATTCTTGATTGAAAATCGCCTGTTTTCGAATCGAAAGCGCCTCTTCGGTGAGCGAGCTATTGATAAAAGTCGCCGGAATGCCTTGCTCATTGAGCGCATCGACCTGATCTTTCATCAGCGAAATAAGCGGCGAGACCACAATGGTAATGCCGGGCAGAAGCGTTGCGGGAAGCTGATAGCAGAGCGATTTTCCACCCCCTGTTGGCATAATTCCGAGGGCATCTTGACCGCTTAAAATCGCATCTACGAGCACCTCTTGACCCTCACGGAAACTTGAGTAGCCAAAGTAGGTTTGCAGTGCTTCATATTTTGTCAAAATAACTCCCTTATTTCGCGCAACGTTCATATTGATCGGTCTAAATTCTACCATGTTAGACCATGAAAGGGGGTGTTTCATTTGATTTTAACTCTCAGTTTACGGCCATAAAACCGCCCTGGGAGCGCGCCTCTTTTGCGGAAAGAGTGCTATACTCGTGCGGTATTTAATGATCTTATTCATAATGAAACGGATGATAAAAAGGCTGGCAACATGGACCGCCGCCGAAGGTAGACGAGGGAGAAAAGGATGACGGAGACACAAAAAGCGTACATTGCCGTATTGGTTCAGATGGTGATTATTGGATTATCATTTATGTTTGTAAAAATTGCACTGATGGATGGGGATACGCTCAATATGCTCGCGCACCGTTTTACCTTTGCCTTTAGCGCCGCCTCGATTCCGGTTTTATTCGGGCTTGTGAAGTTGTCGATGACGAAAAAGGGCGCTCGGGTACTGATTCCATTATCGCTTTTATATCCGCTACTCTTTTTCACCTTTCAAACGCTCGGGCTCGCCAATACCTCCTCATCAGAGGCGGGAATTGTCTTTGCTACAACGCCAGTATTGGTGGCGATTTTTGCCGGGGTGTTACTTAAAGAAAAGGTCACGTTTTGGCAGGCCTTTTTTATCGGGCTCTCAGTGAGCGGGGTGATATATATCATTATTATGAAGGGCAATGGCGGATTTACCTTTAATATTAAGGGGATTATCTATACGCTACTTTCCGCCTTTTCAACGGCGATCTATACCGTGTTGGTGCGCCGATATCGTTATGAGTTTTCCAATTTTACTTTGATGTATTTTATGATGATGATCGGGGCGATCGTTTTTAATCTTCTCGCTTTTGGAACGCATGCGCTTAACGGCTCATGGCATCTCTATTTTGGACCGCTTTTTGAGATGCGCTATCTCTTATCGGTGCTCTATCTCGGCGTGCTTTCAACCTTTATTACCCAGTTTTTATCGATCTACGCGGTCGCGCGGGTGGAAGCGGCGCGAATTGGCGTCTTTAATAATTTAAGCTCGGTGGTGACGGTGTTGGCTGGGGTGATTTTCCTCAAAGAGACGCTCTATAGCTACCATTTAATCGGTGCGCTGATTATCGTGATCGGCATTGTGGGCAGTAATTATTTCGCGAAAAAATAGTATAATCGAGCTCTACTTTTACTTTCTCATCCACTCATTCATTACTCATTGGGCAGCCTTATGATTCCATTAAGTTTATATCTTCATTTTCCGTGGTGCATTCAAAAATGCCCCTATTGTGATTTCAATTCACATAAGAATAATGAAGCGCTCTACAAGCCCTATATTGAGGGATTGGTGAACGATGTGGTCACGATTTTGCCCTATATTTGGGGGCGGAATATTCACTCGATTTTTATCGGGGGCGGTACGCCAAGCTTGATGCCACCTGAGTTATTGGAGCGGCTCTTTTCTGATCTGCGCACCTATCTTAATTTTGATCCCAATATTGAAATTACCATGGAAGCGAATCCCGGAACGGTCGATCGAAGCTACTTTAAGGCCTATCGCGAGATTGGGGTCAATCGTCTTTCCATTGGTGTTCAGAGTTTAAATAACGAGCAACTCACCAAAATTGGGCGCATTCATGATCGAGATGAGGCAATACGTGCGATTGAAACGGCTCATGAGGCCGGATTTGATGAAATTAATTGTGATCTGATGTTTGGGCTTCCCGGGCAGAGCTTAGCCGGCGCTATGGGGGATCTAAATGGGGTGATTGCGATGAATCCGACGCATATTTCTCACTATCAATTAACCCTTGAGCCGAACACCTACTTTTACCGTTATGAGCCTGAACTACCGCGAGATGAAACCATTGAAGCGATGCAACTAGAAGGTTATGAGACCCTGGCAAAGGCGGGATTTGAGCATTATGAGGTGTCGGCCTTTGCGAAAAAGGGCTCGCAATGTGCGCACAATACAAATTATTGGGAGTTTGGGGATTATCTTGGCATTGGTGCCGGTGCGCACGGGAAGATCACCATGATGGGCGAGCGTCACGTATTGCGCACCCAGATGGAAAAGCACCCCCGCACCTTTGTTGAAGCGAGCTCAGCTGAACGGTTAACCATTAATAAAGTGGAAAAAGAGGATCTGTTATTTGAATTTTTCCTCAATGTCCTTCGCCTAAAACGGGGCGTACCGGTGGAGTATTGGGAAGAGCGCACCTTTTTACCCTTTAGCCTGATTGAAGCGCGGGTAGCGGACTTAAAAGAGCGGGGATTGTTGGTGGATCGCACTGATCGATTGCAGGCAAGTGAACGTGGATTTTTGTTTGCTAACCAAATTTTAACCGAATTTTTAGAGGAATAATCTTCTCTTATTTTGGGCTCTTAATTCGTTGTCACGCTCCGGTTTTATCGCTCTTTTAGAGTGGTATTAGCCCGCACTCTTTGGCGAAAACCTTGAAAATAATTTACAAGCCGCCATATAGAGTATTAGGGTTATTACACAAAAAAGGAGACTTTTCTATGCGAAAATTAAAGCAAGCATGGTTACCTTTTGCATGGGTAATCATGACATTTTTAACGTTCACAGCGGTTGCGAATGCGGATAACAGGCCGCCCGATTGGAGCCTCTTATTTGAAGAGAATAAGGCGGCCATTGTGAGCATTACCACCGAAGGGACAGAAAAAGTCCAAATTCGCTCCCCCTTTGATGGTTTTCCATTTGGCCCCTCGCCCTTTGGTTCTCCCTTTGGAGAGGATGATCCCTTTAGCTTTTTCTTTGGAACGCCAAATAATACGCCTAAAGAGCAAGAGCGCATTGTACGCGGTGCGGGATCGGGCTTTATTATCGACAGTGAGGCCGGAATTATTGTGACCAATGCTCACGTTGTGGAAAAGGCCGACGATATTACCGTTCATTTCTTTGATCGCCGTGAAGCGAAAGCGGAGTTGATTGGGCAAGATGAGCGCTCGGATGTTGCGGTGCTTAAAGTCGCGCTTGATCAAAACTCACCGCTCCAAGAGGTGACAATTGGCGATGTTGAAACGCTTAAAGTGGGGCAATGGGTAATGGCGGTCGGTTCACCATTTGGGCTTGATTATACGGCGACGCAAGGGATTATTAGCTCACTTGGCCGCAATCTTCCCAATGACCATTACACCCCCTTTATTCAAACCGATGCGGCGATCAATCCCGGTAACTCAGGCGGACCACTCTTTAATACTAAGGGTGAGGTGATTGGTATTAACTCACAAATTTATACCAGTACCGGCAGCTACGCGGGGGTCAGCTTTGCCATTCCGATCGATCTTGTGATGGATGTGGTGGCGCAAATTCAGACCCACGGGAAAGTGACGCACGGCTGGCTGGGCGTTCAAGTCCAAGAGGTGACGCCGGCACTTGCCAAAACCTTTGGGATGGAAAAGCCTGAAGGGGCGCTTGTGGCCGATGTGGTTAAAGGCGGACCTGCTGATAAAGCAAAACTTAAATCAGGAGATATTATCCTAGCGTTTAATGGTAAAAAGGTGCGCAGTTCAAGCAATTTACCGATGCAGGTGGCGCGCGCTAATGTCGGTGATAAAGCGGAGCTTCTCATTCTTCGAAAAGGAAAAGAGAAAACCCTCACCGTCACCATTGAAGCAAGTGACTCAGATAAAACCGAAACCGTGACCGGCAGTAACGCGAAAAATAGCCTCAACGTCGTTGTTGAAAATCACCCAAATTACCCGAAAGAGAAGGGCGTTTTAGTGAAAAACGTTGGGAAAGGCATTGCGATGACAGCGGGCATTCGCGCAGGAGACATTATCGTGCAGATCAATAATGATGATACCGATGATGTGGAGAGCTTTAAAAAAGCCCTTGAGAAAACCTCTGATGATGCAGTGATTCGTCTGCTCGTTAAACGAAATGGCAATCCCTTCTTTATTGCGATTACCAAGCCCGTAGATGCGCCGAAAGATAGACCAAAGGCGAAGGGTAAAAAGTAATTTGCAGTAACAGATTAAATCATTACTGACATCATAAAATCAATTAAGAAAATTGAGATAATTGATAAAACTCTCCTTCGGGGGAGTTTTTTTTATGGCTGTTTAATATGGATGTGAGGAAGGCAGATCGATAGAAGGAGGGAAGGGGATAAATTCCAGACAAGAAAAAAGCGTAAGGGTTAATGCTTACGCTTTCTCATTTAATTGTTAGTTCGTTCGTTTAGTTTTTGTGATCAATTAAATTGATTAAATTTTATTGCTCGGGTGTTACATTTACAGTGATGTTTACTTGAACATCAGCGTGTAAATGAAGTGCTACAGTGTGTTCACCGATTGCACGGATTGAGCCTTGTGGAATACGGACTTCTTTACGCTCAAGTTTAACACCTGCGTTGGTAATTGCATCAGCAATGTCGTGTGCAGTGACTGAACCGAATAGACGGCCTTCAGATCCTGCTTTAACAGCCATTGTGATGACTAAACCTTCAAGTTTTTCACCACGTGCTTGTGCATCAGCTAAGATTTCAGCTTGCTGTGCTTCTAACTCAGCGCGACGCTCTTCGAAAAGCGCTACGTTGGTTTCAGTTGCTTCAGCAGCTTTACCTTGTGGTAAAAGATAGTTACGAGCATATCCTGGTTTCACATCAACCGTATCACCAAGAGAACCTAAATTATGAATTTTTTCTAAAAGAATAACTTGCATTTTTATCTCCCTCTAAATTAGTGTTGATGCGTGTATGGGATCAATGCGATGTAGCGTGCGCGTTTGATAGCAGTTGATAACTGGCGCTGATAACGTGCGCTAGTACCAGTAACACGGCTAGGAACGATTTTTCCAGTTTCTGTGATGTAGTTTTTTAAAGTGTTGACATCTTTATAGTCAATCTCTTTAACACCTTCTGCGGTGAAGCGACAATATTTTCTACGACGAATAAAACGTGACATATATTTTATACCTTTAAATTAAGTGGATGGGGGATGACTTAAGCTTCTTCAGCTTCGTTCTCGTTATTTTCTTCACGAGCGTCGCGTTGTGGTTTTGCAACAACTGAAGGTTCAGTGATTGCTTCGTCACGGGCGATGATTAAGTCACGGATAACCGCATCGTTAAAACGGAAAGCACTTTGTAATTCTTCTAATGCAACTTGGTTACATTCGATGTTCATTAACACGTAGTGTGCTTTGTGGATTTTTTGGATTGGATAGGCTAATTGACGACGACCCCAATCTTCTAAACGATGGATTTGTCCACCTTCGGTAGTTACGATTTCACGATAACGCTCGATCATCGCAGGAACTTGTTCGCTTTGATCTGGGTGAACCAGAAATACTACTTCATAATGACGCATTTAATATGCTCCTTTTGGATTTAACAAAGTGTGTAAAGTCTTCAGATCGCTCTGTAAGACAAGGAGACCTGGCGGTTTTATGTAAAATAAAAAGCCACCAAAATCAAGCGCTCAATTTTACCATAGCGCGCCCGAATAAGGAAATCTATTTTGGACCCTACTTAGCCTTTTGATTGAGAAGCGGATTTCCAAGAGCAATCGTTGCAAGATCGCCAATATTATCGGTAAACTCGAAATCATCGCGTTCGGTGATTACAATCACCGTTGAGCCCATATTAAAGCGCCCAAGCTCTTCGCCCTGTTTCAGGGTGATGTTTTCATCAGACCAATCTTGGTAATTGAGTGTTTTTCCGTAAGGAGGCGTCACTTCACCCGCCCAAACGGTCTCCATGCTCGAGACGTTAATCGCGCCCACTAAAATCACAATTACTCGGCCAAGCGCTGTTTCAAATAGACAGACAAGGCGTTCGTTTTCCGCAAATAGGGTGGGAATTTTTTCCGCTGTTTTAATGGAAACGCTGTAGAGACGGCCGGGGATATGGGTTGTTTTTAACAGTTTCCCGTCAATCGGCATATGAATGCGGTGATAATCGCGCGGTGAGAGATAGACGGTGGCATAGGCGCCATTTTCAAATTCATCCGCGAGATGAGGGTCGGCAATCAGCGCTTCTAAGGTGAAATCATGGCCTTTAGCGTTAATAAACTGAGTGCCTTCAAGTTTGCCAAACGCGGCAACTTTTCCATCTGAGGGGGAAACGATGCTTGCCTTACTGATGGTGCGCGCACCCTCTTTCAGTTCGCGGGTAAAAAAGGCGTTAAAGTGCTCAAAATCGCGCGGCGATGAATGTTTACTTTCATCCCAATTGATCTTATAGAGCTTGGCAAAAATGGAGATAAACGCATTTTTAAACCACTTAACGCGAATGCGCGTTAAATGACGAAATACCCAAGAGCAACTGCGCTGAAAAAAGAAAAAACGGGTCATATTAGGCCTCTTAATAATTTATTCAGACTCGATCTCATCGAGGGCATTGGCGATTTTATCGGTTAACCAATCGGTCGCGCGCTCAAGATCGATTTCGGTATCGATACCGGTCGGCGGGGTCTCTTCAATGCGGGCAACGGAGATAATTGATCCGCTTGCTAAGGCACGAAGCTGTTCCAGTTTTTCAATTTCTTCCAAAGGCGATGGAGGGAGGGTTGGATAGTTTTTCAAAAAGCAGCCGCGATAGCCATATACCCCGATGTGACGGAGGAAATTATAGGCTTCAGGCACCTCACCTTCCTGTTCCATTTCACCGCGAGGGTAAGGGATCGGCGCGCGCGAGAAATAGAGCGCTTCACGGCGTTCGTTTAAGATCACTTTCACCGCGTTCGGATCATTAAATTCTTCCCACGTTGCGATACGGGTTGCGAGCGTACTCATCTGCGCTTGGGGATTGCCCTTTAATGTATCGGCCACTTTATCGGCTAAATTGGCCGGTAAAAAAGGCTCATCGCCTTGCCAATTGACGATAATTTCTTGATCGCCGAGATGCTCTTTAAGCGCAACCTCACTTAAGCGATCCGTCCCAGTTTCATGGCTTGCTTGGGTCATCACTACCTCAGCGCCCAGGCGTTTCATATGTTTGCCGATGGCATTGTCGTCGGTTGCGATAATGATGCGCGTCGCTTTACTCTTTTGAGCGCTCATCCATGTCCATTCAATCACAGGTTTATCATGAATGGGCAATAACATTTTGTTGGGTAAGCGCGTCGATTTAAGGCGCGCAGGAATTATAATGGTATACGCCATGGAGGAGTCATTCCTTACAATTTTAGTGAATAAAAGAAACAATTAAATTCTTTAAAAGTGAACCGTCCATTTTAGCAAAGCTAAAAGTTTTATGTGAATAATCTAATGGAGTATTGATTTGTGCATAAGAAAAAAGTCAAGTCATAAAATGGTCAAAAATTGATGGTTTTTAGCTTGACTTGTGATAAATTTTTCTTGCGTTCGATTCTTATGCGGGTTTCAAAATTTTAAAATTTTGTCAACACCCGATTTGTGCAAAACGTTGAAAACAGCGGGGTTTGAAAGATTGAGCAATTAGTAGTCATATTTTTAAAAGAGGCATTTGTACACTCTTAAACGGACTTTTTTTTACGATATCCCAAGAGTTATCCACAGGTATTGTGAGTATCTTTGGATAACTCGATTTGTCTGCTACTCAAGTAAAAAATGCGGTAAGATTTTGAAAATCGCTTTGTTTCTTGCCGGAATAATTTTTTATCTGTTTTTTATAAACATTTCATATAAAGGCGCTTTGTTTGTGAGGAAAAAGCGAGTGATTTTAGTGGGAGATTGGGCATGAAAAGCGGAAATAGGCTATGATAATTCCATTCTTAAATCATCTAAAACGAGGCTACAATGGAGCAATTACTCAAGACAATCGCCGCCCTTCGCGCTAAAAATGGCTGTCCTTGGGATCGCAAACAGACGCACGAATCGTTGATTCCTTATCTGGAAGAAGAGGGTGCTGAAGTGGTGGAGGCGATTTTAGAAAAAGACGATGCCCACCTTAAAGAGGAGCTTGGGGATCTATTATTGCAGATCTTATTGCATGCACAAATTGCCTCAGAGCGTCGCGCGTTTAATTTTATCGATGTAGCCAATACCTTAAATGAGAAGATGATTCGGCGTCATCCTCATGTCTTTGCCGGGAAAACCTACGCCAATGAAACGGAGCAAAAGGCTGATTGGAATCGCATTAAAGCGGAAGAAGCAGAAGCAAAAGGGGAAGAAAAGGGGCTGTTAAGCTCGCTCGATCCGACATTTTCGGGCTTAAAACGTGCGTTTGATCTGCAGAAAAAAGCGGCGAGCGTTGGCTTTGATTGGGATAATTTTGACGATGTGTGGGCGAAGGTAGAAGAGGAGCAGGGTGAATTTCAGGCTGAACTTAAGAAGAGCTCTAAGGTAGATTTAGAGGCTGAATTTGGCGATCTTCTCTTTGCGCTGGTGAATGTTGCGCGTCATTTAGAGATCGATCCTGAGCGGGCGATGAGTCGCACAAACGTTAAATTTCAGAGACGCTTTAGTTATGTTGAAGCGCAAGTAGGCGATCGTTTTGGAGAAGCGACATTAGAAGAGATGGATGCGGCGTGGAATGATGCAAAATCCGCCGAGCTTCCAGATGGAAAGTCCATCAATCATCTACTGAAACGGTCATAATAAGGAGCATTGCGATGTTAAATGAGATGCGAGCGCTTACGGTGTCGGAATTAACCCATCAAATTAAACAGCAATTGGAGGGAACATTTTTCCACTGCGTTGTGGAGGGGGAGATTTCCAACATTGCGTTTCCCGCGTCAGGGCATGTCTATTTTAGTTTAAAAGATAGTGGCGCGAGCCTTCGGGTTGTGGCGTGGCGAACACAAGCGGCCAAATTTCGCGAGTTATTACGGCAAGGGGAAAAGGTAGAGGTTCGCGGATCAATTACGCTCTATGCGCCTCGTGGTGAGTATCAATTGGTGGCCAATCAGGTTTCGCCTCAAGGTGTCGGCGCGCTCTACGCTGCTTTTGAAAAGCTTAAAAATCAACTTCGATTAGAAGGATTATTTGAGCCGCATCATAAAAAAACGATTCCCGCCCATCCGCATAAAATTGGGATTGTTACCTCGCAAAGTGCGGCGGCGTTGCAAGATGTATTAAAAACTCTTCGGCTTCATCGTCCTGATATTGAAACCGTTCTCTATCCAAGCCTTGTACAAGGGGCAGATGCGCCGGCATCCATTGTAAATGCGCTCAATATAGCGAATACGCGAGCGGAAGTGGATGTGATTTTGCTTGTGCGTGGAGGCGGTTCCATTGAGGATCTCTGGGCGTTTAATGATGAAGCGGTGGCACGAGCAATTTTTGCTTCAAATATTCCGATTATTAGCGGGATTGGCCATGAAACCGATACTACGATTGCCGATTATGTAGCGGATCTTCGCGCGGAAACCCCCACGATGGCCGCAAAACTCTCAGCGGTTTCCCAAGATGAATTACGGCAAGCGCTCGATCTTTTTGAGATGCGAATGACGGGAGTGGTGAGAGAAAAAGTCACAAAATATCGCCGTTATCTCCACCGTTTATCGCTTCGTCTACAAGCGCAGCAGCCAGCGCACTTTTTAAAAGAGTCGAGGCAAACGCTCGGACATCTCTCCGAAAAGCTTGAGCATTTAATGGTAAAACGGCTCAGTTGTTACCAGCAACAGCTGACTAACTACGAGGCAAGGCTCAATTCTAGGCATCTAGCAGGGCAACAAGCGATGCTATTGCAACAGTTATCAGGGTTTGAAAGCCGTATGGCAGATGCGGTAAAACGAAAGCAGACGCAAGAAGAGCAGAGGTTTGAGGCGTTAGTGGGACGGCTTAATAATCTAAATCCACTTGCCGTATTATCTCGCGGTTACAGTGCGGTGAAATCGGGCGATCAATTGATTTCATCGGTAGCCTCAGTGAATAAAGGCGATGAACTGACCATTGTATTAAGTGATGGTGAGGTGACAGCGCGTGCGGAAACCATTATTCCGCATGAGAATTCTCCGCATAATAAGGGTATATAAGCCTGTAGTATATAAGCCTGTAAACCTTTATCAAACGTCAGTGTTTGTGGAAACGTTAAAAGTCGTATGTTGAATAAATGCATCGCAGAGCTCGGCTAGCTCTTTTGAAAGAAGAATTTCCGTATGGGATTCAGGGAGCGTTATATGATCGGTCATCCCTTCAATCTTGGTTTCATCGACATAGAGTGTGCCGTCGTTGGGGCGATCATTTTTAAGAAAGAGTTTGGTAACCCCAAAAGATTTGGTGCCGGCAATAACGCCAAGCGGAACAGAGCTATTCCAACGGTTTTTCTGTGGCAAAAGCGCATTAAGCGCACGGCCCACAATAAAACTTAAATTTTTATCTTCAAGATTTTGAGTAATGGTCGAGCCTTGAAAGGGCGGGGTGATCGCAATGGCGTGTGAGACATTAAGCTCAGGATAAGCCTCAAGCGTGAATTGAATCACTAGCGACCCAAGACTATGGCCAATTAAAACAGCGGACTCACCATTGTCGGTCTCTTTTTGGATAAATTCAGCAAAATCACGGGTATTTTCTTCGAGAGTTTGTCGTACCGAACGGTAGCAAAAATGCACGGTTTCATAGCCAAGCGCTTCGAGTTTATTGGCAAGCGGGGTCATAAAGAGCGGGAACTCAAAAATGCCATGAGTCAAAATGATTTTGGGTTGTGCCATTTGATTACCTCGCTCTTACGCAAAAAAACGAACGTGTATTGACTCTCTATTTGATGATTTTAAGTGTGGGTTTGCCCCGTCTTTTTGTGGGAGGGGTTGGGTCATCATCATTGTGCTCAGAATCATCCGCGTCATGCTCACGATGATCTTCCACAATATTGAGTGTTGGCTTAGAGGTTTTACTTGGTGCTACAGTGATTTTTTCTTCATACTCATCTTCAAGGAGCGCTTCAGTTTCAAAGCCCATGCCTTGCGCATTTTCTTGTGCGTAGATGGCCGCAATCGCCCCGATTGGAAGCGAGATATCGTATTTTACGCCAGAAAAGCGTGCCGAAAATGTGATCCAATCATCGCCTAATAACAAGCTTTGCGTCGCACCGGGCGCGATATTTAAGATAATACGCCCATTATCGATATATTGCTCAGGCACTTCAACAAAAGGAAGTGTGGCATCGACCACAAGATGGGGCGTGCAGTTGTTATCGATAATCCAGTCGAACATTGCGCGGATTAAGTAGGGTTTATTGGAAGTCATTAGGCGCATGATTAAATCTCATCTGAAACAAGTAAACAAGGTTGAGTGGGTTGGGATTAACGCACTCTAGAGTCGCCATTTTAATGGGATTAAGACCAAACGGCTAGCTTAGGCGCGTTTTTTTGTCAAAGAGTGCTTTCACAGAGTCGCGATCGAGCAGACGTTCGCTATAGAGCATTGTGGTTTCCGCTTTGCTTGGAATTGGCACTTCAAGATGATTAACCCACCATAAAAATGGCGCGATGGTGGCATCGATTAGGCTAAATTCATCACTTTGGAAAAATTCGGTCTCTTCAAAGAGGGGCGCGTGGGCGACAAGTAGATTGCCGATCGCTTTATTTGTTTTGGTATCCGCCGTTTTACGACCAATCAGTTTTTCCACTAATGGGTACCATTCATCAACAATTTTACGGAGAGTTAAGCGGAATTTTGCTCGATTGATGGGGTCGTTGGGAAGAAGAGGGGGATGGGGAAAGCGTTCGTCTAAGAACTCTAAGATGGTATCTGTGTGATAGAGCGCAACTTCACGCGTAATTAAGGTAGGGAGAATTAATTGAGAATTAACATCAAGTAGATCCTCCGGAGGATTGCTCGTATCGACGACGACTTGATCACAGGTGATGTTTTTCTCAAGTAACGTAATCGCAACACGATCAGCATCCAAAGAATTCTTTTCAAGATATAGGGTAAAGCCATTGCGGCGAGTTGACATTAAGATCTCCTTTTAAACTAAATAAGTTAAGGAGCGAACCAATTTTCGCTCCTTAAATGAATAGATTATCAGGCGTTTGGATTATTTAACATCTTTCCAGTATTCGCGATTTAAAGCATACGCAAGTAGGGTAAAGATAATTAAGAAACCAATCACCCAAGGACCATATTTTGCACGGAGTAATTGAGCCGGTTCTGACACATACGCTAAGAAGTTGGTAATGTCATTCACTGCTACTTTATACTCTTCTTCGGTTAAAAGACCGTCTTTGATCTTTTGAGTGCCGACGACAACAGAGAGTGTTTCACAGTCATCGCCTTTACATTTAGGGTCAGCTTTAACTGTTTCCATTACCGGTGCATAAATTCCTTGAAGTTCTGCAAGAACGTGAGGCATACCTGCGCCTTCAAATGCTACGTTGTTTACGCCTACAGGGCGAGTTTCGTCAACATAGAAGCTCATGAGATAGCGATAGATATAATCTGCGCCTTTTGCACGAACGATGGTTGATAAATCTGGAGGAGCGGTCCCTAACCAGTTTCCACCATCAACGCGGCTCATTGCGGTATAGATTAAGTCACCCTCTTTCGCAAGATTAAACTCATCTTCACGAACATCGTAACTACCGACGTGCATATAGTTCTTTTTAAGATCATCGAGTTCAATTCCGATATCACGTGCTGTAACGTTATAGCGTTGGAATTCAACGGAGTGACAACCTAAACAGTAATCCATGAAAAGTTGCGCGCCTTGTTGAAGCGACGCTTTGTTTTTCATGTCGATGGTCACTTTTCCAATGTCTGCCACATTTGGATTAGCAGAAGCAGTGGAGAGCGATAAGCATACAAAGCTAAATAGTAGAGTAATTAATTTTCTCATTTCATTGTCACCCTTTCTGGAACAGGTTTAACGGTATCCATTTTCGACCACCAAGGCATGCCGAAGAAGAAAGCGAAGTAGTAGATAGAGCAGATTCGCGCTACAAAAGTACGTGCGTCAGTTGCAGGAACCACACCAAGGTAGCCAAGGATGATGAACGCAACAACAAAGAGAGCCACGAGAACTTTCGTTAAGGTGCCTTTATAGCGAATCGATTTAACAGGGCTCTTATCTAACCAAGGTAAGAAGAAGAGAACTGCGATCGAAGCACCCATCGCGATAACGCCCCAAATCTGAGTACCGAACCATGATGGAACCGCTCTTAGAATTGAGTAGTAAGGGGTGAAGTACCATACCGGTGCAATGTGATCCGGTGTTGCAAGTGGGTTTGCTGGCTCGAAGTTCGGGCTTTCTAAGAAGAGACCAAACATGTCGGGCGCATAGAAGATAATCAGAGCAAACACAATCATGAAGATACCGACCGCAAAGGTGTCGTGTACGGTGTAGTAAGGATGGAATGGGATACCGTCTAATGGAATGCCATTTTCATCTTTATGCTCTTTGATTTCGATTCCGTCAGGGTTATTTGAACCCACTTCGTGAAGCGCTAAGATGTGCGCAACCACAAGGCCCACTAACACTAATGGAAGCGCAATGACGTGAAGTGCGAAGAAGCGGCTTAAGGTTGCTTCTGAAATCACGAAGTCCCCACGAATACCGGTTACTAATGTGTCACCGATGTAAGGAATTGCACCAAAGAGAGAAATGATTACCTGTGCACCCCAGAATGACATCTGACCGTAGGGAAGAACGTATCCCATAAACGCTTCAGCCATGAGGACAAGGTAAATTAACATACCAAAGATCCAAACAAGCTCACGGGGTTTTCTATGTGAACCGTAGATAAGACCTCTGAACATGTGCATGTAAACAACGATGAAGAACATCGAAGCCCCAACGGCGTGCATGTAGCGAATTAGCCACATCCAAGCAGTATCCCGCATTACTGCGGTTTCAAGGGATGCGTAGGCAATTGGAATACCCGTTGCGCTTAACGCACCATCGGGTTTGAAGTGCATGACAAGCCAAATACCGGTTAGGATCTGGTTGACAAGAACGACCATTGCGAGCACACCAAAAATATAGAGGAAGTTAAAGTTTTTTGGTGCGTAATATTCAGTCATGTGGGTTTTAAGTGCGCGATTCACCGGTAGGCGATCGTTAACCCAATCCCATAGACGCATAGCTGCAGATTTATTGCTTGTTGACATTATGCTTCTCCTCCGCTTAATCCAACAACGATTAGATTGTCCGTTTTGTAATAATACTCAGGCACAACAAGATTCGTTGGAGCTGGAAGGTTTTTAAATACGCGACCCGCTAAGTCAAAGCGTGAGCCGTGACATGGGCAGTAGAATCCACCTTTCCATTCTTTACCTAAATCTTGAGGGGCAATTTCTGGACGATAAGTAGGTGAGCAACCTAAGTGTGTACAGATTCCTACAAGTACGAGGATATCAGCACGATCTTCACGTGAACGGAAGAGGTTTGTTGCATAATCAGGTTGTTGTGACGCGGTGTGTGAGTCTGCATCAACTAAGTTTGCTGCAGGCATCTCTTCAACCGTTTTCATCATCGCATCAGTACGTTTTAACACCCATACTGGCTTACCTTGCCACTCAACGCGGAGTAATTCGCCCGCATCTAATTTTGAAATATCAATTTCAACGGGAGCTCCCGCATTTTTTGCTCTTTCGTTAGGCATCCATGATTTTACAAATGGACCGCCCACTAAAAAAGCCGCGCCGACTGCACCTACTGCGGTTGTTGCGTAGGTTAGAGTGCGTCTTTTTTTAAGATCTATCTTCTCAGAACTCATCTCTTATCTCCATTACATTCGATATTATTTGTTAACGCGAGATACATATTCGCCTGTGCGAGTATCAACTTTAATAATTTCATCTTGTTGCACGAAAAGCGGAACGCGTACCACAGCGCCTGACTCTAATGTCGCTGGTTTACCACCTGTTCCTGCTGTATCGCCGCGAAGGCCGGGATCCGTTTCAACAATTTTCATTTCGATAAAGTTGGGCGCAGTAACGGAAATTGGAACGCCGTTCCAGAGTGTTACTGTGCAGACGTCTTGCTCGATGAGCCATAATTTCACGTCTTCAACCGCAGAAGCGCCTGCGCCGATTTGGTCGTAGGTTTCTGGATTCATGAAATGCCAAAATTCGCCGTCGTTATAGAGATATTGCATCTCAACGTCCATTACATCAGCCGCTTCAACAGAGTCGCCTGATTTAAAGGTACGCTCAATAATACGACCGGTTTTAAGGTTGCGAATTTTAACGCGGTTGAATGCTTGCCCTTTGCCTGGTTTAACCATCTCGTTTTCAACGATCGAACAGGGATCGCCGTCGAGCATGATTTTTAAGCCACTTTTAAATTGATTTGTAGTATATGTTGCCATTATTTATTAAATACCTAGATCTATAAAAATATTTTTGTAATTGTAACGTATCTCGAAGAAACTTTCAGCATTGTGCCTATTATAAATTAATTAGACACAATTCTAATCAAATAATCTGATTTTATTAGGAAAGTTTGATTCGCGTTTTAAGGGTAATTCGCTCGGCAATAGAAAGAATTACCCGAAAAAGGTCTTATTATACCGGAACTAAGCGTTCGTGGTGTGATTAAAATCTAAGTTTTGTTCTTTAGCGTAGGCTTCATGTTTTTCAAGGATGATTTGCATCTCCTCTTTTGAGCCCATAATCACAGGAACGCGCTGGTGTAGATCGCTTGGGTCGATATCTAAAATACGGTCATATCCGGTACTTGCGATACCGCCGGCTTGCTCGACTAAGAACGCCATTGGGTTTGCTTCATACATAAGGCGTAAACGGCCGCCGCGTGAACGAATATTTTCATCCATAGGATAGGCAAAAAGTCCGCCGCGAAGGAGAAGACGATGAATATCCATCACCATTGCACCAACCCAGCGCATAGTGAATTTCTTACCACGAGGGCCATCTTTACCGGCGTCGCACATCTCAACGTACTCTTTCATCGGCGCTTCCCACACATTGCGGTTCGATTGGTTGATCGCATACTCGCTTGTGGTCTCAGGGATTTGGAGGTTCGGGTGCGTTAAGATAAATTCGCCCATGCTTGGCTCTAAGGTAAAGCCGTGAGTGCCGTGGCCAATCGTGATCACCATCATCGTCGCTGAGCCATATAAACAGTAACCCGCACAGACTTGTTCGGTGCCTTTTTGTAAGAAATCTTCTTTCGTTGGGTTGTGATTGGGTGAGCGTAAAATTGAGAAAATTGTGCCGATCGGGCCGTTAATATCAATGTTGCTCGAGCCATCAAGTGGGTCGAAAAGAAGGAGGTAATTGCCTCGTGGCGCGCCCTCTGGAATTGGATAGATATCTTCCATCTCTTCACTTGCCATTGCCGACAAGTGGCCACGCCAAATATTGTTTTTGATGAAGAGTTCGTTGGCGATCACATCCAAGATTTGCTGTGTTTCGCCTTGACAGTTTTCATCTTCCGTACTTCCTAAAACATTGGCTAATTGCCCTTTTTTCACCGCAGCGGCAATCATTTTGCACGCGACCGCGATATCATTCATAAGAAGGGTGAAATTTCCAGTTGCGTCTGGGAAACGTCGTTGCTCTTCAATGATAAATTGCGACAGCGTTACGCCAAAATGGTCCATGATATTCTCCAATTGTAAATGAATCACTCTAGATTAGTTGCCCGTATGATACCGCTTTTTCTTCTTGAATTAAAGCGCTTTGTAGCTCGCTCGTAGTCAATTTCGTCTGAGATCAAAGCGGAATCGTAAGCGAAGATTTTGTATGTCGACGCGGTAACCGATATACTATCTCTTTATAGGTAAACTATCAGTGAGAATTTAAAGGTGGAAAATAAAACAAATATGAGTTCTAAAGAACTGAAAAATGCTGGATTAAAAGTAACTTTGCCACGCCTAAAAATCTTAGATATTTTGGCGAAAGCGGCAGAAACCAGCGTCTGCCATCTAACCGCGGAAGAGATCTTCATGCAACTGAGCCAATCCGGCGAAGAAGTCGGGCTTGCAACGGTTTATCGTGTATTAACACAATTTGAACAAGCAGGGCTCGTTCGTCGACATTTTTTCGATGGCGGTCAATCGATGTTTGAACTAGACCAAGGCGATCAGCATGATCATATTATTTGTGTGAGCTGTGGTCATATCGATGAGTTCTCTCATGATCGTATTCAAGAAAAACTCGAGAAAATCGCTGAAGATTTGGGCTATGAATTACGCGATTCACGCACCTTTCTCTATGGGCTTTGTAGTGAATGCCGGGATCACAAGTAGGGCTCTTTAGCAAAGAATATACCACGCGACGTTATGCCTTATTATGGGTGAGTATTTGGCTCGTCCTTATTTTCGTCACGTGGTTTTCACGGCCCTTAATTCCCTATCAAGAAACGATGCTCGCGGCAGTCTCGTGGGAGAGTTACGCCAGCAAGTTTTATCTCTATCCGATTTTAAATGGCGAGTATGTAGCGAACGTGTTTCCGCTTGTGCCGTGGATTGAGGTGGGAATTTGGCAATTAACCGGCGCCAGTGAATTTTCGCTTCGCGCTGTGATGAGTATCTTTAGCATTGGCGTTCTCTTTTTAACCGGATGGGCGGCTTACCAGCTCTGGCCTGATAAACGCTATGTTCGCGGCAATGCGCCCTTCATCTTAGTGGGAAGCCTTGTTTGGACGCTCTTTGCAACGGCGAATATCTCGCAGGTTTGGCTCGTTTTCTTTCTCGTGTTTGCGATCAATTTTCTGATCCGCGTTTGGCGGTTTAATGATGAGCGCTGGTGGATTGGTTTTGCATTATCAGTGATGGCGGGGCTCTTTGCCTCAGGTCTCTATTTTCTTTGTCTTGTGATGCCGATGTTGCTCCTTACACCTTTTTGGGCGGACAAAAAGAGAGTGGCACGAATCTATGTGGCTGGCCTGCTTTCGATTTTAGTCGCCGTTACTCCCTTTTTTCTTTGGGCGCTGAACGTCAGTGATGCGTTAATGGGGGATCAGTCGCTCTGGACGATTATGGGTGGACGCGGCATTATTTCAGGCATCTATTCACCAATCCCATTTTATATTACCCTGTTAAATATTGGTGCTGTGCTCTTTCCGTGGGTTTTTTGGTTAAAACTCTACCGCTTTCGGAAAAGTGTTGCGCACGATCCTGAATTGAAATTTAGCTATCTCTGGTTTTTCTCGACGCTGGTTATGTTGATGCTACTTGGCTCGACTTCACTTGTGGAACTCTTTGCGCTCTATCCCGCGCTTTGTCTCATTGTGGCGCGCCATTATGTGCAGGGCTATAACGAACGGCGCGACATCCTTTTTATTGTGCTCGTCATTGCGCTAATTGGTCTTTTGTTAATTCTCATTCCGCTGAATCATGAGTTTTTTGATCTCCCAGATTGGACGAAAAATGTCTCGGTTTGGTGGGGGGCAGGGCTCATTCTTTTTTCAGTCACGTTGCTTGTGAGTGCGAATGATACGCGGGTTTTTACTTTAATGCTGATGAGCGTTGCCTTAACGCTTGCGATCAATTTTGGCATTGTGCGCCAAGCGGCAGATTTTTACGATTTGGAGCCTGCGGGCGAGCGCGTTTCTTGGTATCAATCTCGAGGCTTTAAGATGGCCCATTTAGGGAATTATCCCGGACATATTCATTTTGTGGGGCGGTTAACTGAGCCGCTTACCACGATTCATTCGGTTGAGATGTATCAAAAATTTAAAGAAGAAAATCCCGATGCGCGTATGATTATGTATATTAGTGAGATTGATGATCAATTAAGAGAGCGTATAGAATATTGGCAACCTTTTCGTGGGCGATATTTGGTCATAGCCCCAATTTCGGAGGTTAAGCCCTACGCTCGGTAAATTCGTGAGGAGAACGTCATGTTTAGATTTTTCGCACCTAGTTGGAAAAGCCGCTCTAGTGCGCGTCGTTTACGCGCTATTTTAGAGGAAGGACTGACGGATGATATTTTATTACAGCTTGCCAGTTATGATGCCTCACTCGAGGTGCGTAGAGCCGCGGTTGATCGACTAACCGATCTCAATGAGCTCTATTCGCTCTGGCTCGGTGAGCGCTCTAAAGAGGGGCAGACCCATGTAATGGCGCGTTTGGCGGCCCTGATTAATGACGATAATGATCTGGCGGCGGTTAAAAAACTCTTTGAAAGTGTGCGCGTGCGTTCATTTCCTCTTGCGACCTTACTGTTAAGTGTGAATTCTCCCGAGATTCAAGAATATCTCTTTACGAAAATTGAGCATCCACACGATGTGGTAAGACTGATTGAAGCGCAAAATCCGTTCGCAGAAAGAGCGTTGGCGAAAATTGACGAATTGGCTGTGTTGAAAACGCTGCAAGCAGAGTTAAAAAACAATGATAAACGGGCGCATCAACTGATTCGTGGGCGTATTGCCGAGCTTGAAACGATTAAAGCGAAGGAAGCGCAGGCGGAAAGGCTCATCGATGCCTATCGTCTTTTATCAGAAAGTGAGCCACTTGCGGCGCTGAATAAACTAAGTGAAATTGATAGTCAATGGACTGCTGAAGCGCTTCCTGAGCAAAAAGAGCGTGATCGCTATCGTGAGGTTTATCTTGCCCGTTATCGTGAATTTAGTGAGCAGTATCAAAAAATGCAAACGCTGATCGAATCGTGTGAAACCGCGCTAAGTGAAGCGCAGACAGAAGATGAATTGACGGCGCTTATTGAGACGCTATCGGGGCGATTAGAAACGGCTTCGAGAGCGGTAGCAGAATCGATCAACAAATGCCTCGATACGGCAAATAGCCGCTTAAAATCACTTAAAACTGTTCATAAAGCGGAAAATCAATACCGCGGATTGATTCAGTCCACTAAAAAACTGCTTAAATCCCGCTATCAGATCGCAAATCATGAGATTGAATCGACGATTGTCAGTCTAAAAGAGGCGATCGCGAAAAAGCCGCATGGGGAGCTGGATCGTCTATTAAATGAACTTCATCGCCGGAAGGAATTACAAGGGCGCGCCGCTGAGATTGAGGCAAGCGTTGTCAATAGTCTAGAAAAACTTGGAAAAGCCATTGAAGAGGGCGTAACACAGGCGGCGGGAAGTTGCGTTAAAGAGGCTGAAACCCTATTAAATGAGAAAGGGGCGGCACTGCCTCAAGCGGTTCATCAGCATCTTTTTAGAGAGCTCGGAACCTTGAAGAAAAAGCTCTATGAGATGCGTAAATGGGCTCGTTGGGGGGCTGAAAATGCCCTACAAAAACTGTGCGATAAAGCGGAAGCGCTTGCAGATGAAGAGAATAATGCCTATATCGTCGATCAATTAAAACAGCTCCGCTTAAGTTGGGATGAGGCCGCGCGAAATAATCGTCAAATGGCCAAACAATTGCGTGAGCGTTTTGATGCGGCGTGCGAAAAAGCGTTTGCCAGCGTTGAAAAAGAGCGCGACAAGAATCAAGAGTATCGCCGTTTCTATCTCAATGAAGCCCGTGAAATACTATCACTATTTCAGCAAAATATTGACCAGATTGATTGGAATAATCCCAATTGGGGAGCGATTCAACCGCTACGTACGCAATTTTTAGAGCAGTGGAATCAATATCTCAATCAATATTCAACCGGCGAGCGGATTAGTTTTGGCGCACCACTCTTTTTACCCCGTGATAAACGCATGCTCGAGCGTGAAATGCAAGGTATTTTAGCACCACTTAATAAAGCGATTCGAAATGCACAACAAACTGAGATCACCCGTCTTTATGCGCTGATTGAAGAGCTCAAAGGCTTGGCGGCTGAGATGCAAGATGAGCAGGCGGATATTGATAGTATTCTTGCAGATTTTAAAATTATGAAGCAGGAGTTTAAGCCGAAACTCGTGCTCCGTTATCGTGATCATCGCCGTTTGATGAAGTCCTATAAAGAAGTCACAGAAACGCTCTACGCCCATGAGCAATCCTATCGCTCCGCTTCTGATGAAAAACGCTCGCAAAATGCTGATAAAAAACGAGCTGTATTAGCGGAAATGTCTGCTTATCTTAATGAGCTGAATGGGGATAATCTCGCTGGTTTTGAAGCGAAAATGGATCATTTTCAAGAAGCGTGGGATGAAGCGGGCGTTGTTGCCAAGCAAGATCATCGCCAATTGATGGCAGAGCTCCACGGGATTAAAGATCAATTGTTTGAAGCGCGCCTACGTATCGAAAATAGTTTAAAAGATGCCAAGTTAGAAAAGAGTATTGCTATCGCTAAAGCACTCGGCATTCTTGAAGAGTGTGCAGTTAAAGGGGAGGCGTTTTCACTTGCAGAGATGCCAAAACCGACTGAACGCCCGCTGTTAAAACGCTATGAGTGTTTAGCTGAGATTGAAAAAGGCAATGACGCGGCGCGTTTATATCTACAAACTCTTTATGAGGCGCGGGATAATGAGGCGCGGAAACTTGCGGTGGTGCACGATATTTTAATCTCGCGTGAAACGCCGGAAGAGGATCGAGCGCTCCGCATTCAGTATCAATTAGAACGGTTGCCCGATGAAATGATGGGGCGTGTAAAAAGGCCTATTAATAAGCAGCTAGAGATGCTGTATAATGATTGGTTTGAAAAAATAGTGGGTGAGCTGGAGCCAAAGTTATGGCAGCGCTTTTTTGATTAATTGATAGTCAAGCGCGGTAACTTTCGTTACTATATTTGCCTCTTTATGGTCGAAACGTTAAAAGGAAGAGTTCGTTAATTATGATGCAATTTATTCGAAATCACTCAACGAGTTGGTTCGCAAAGATTCTCTTTATAGGGATTGGTGTCTCCTTCTTAGGATTTGGGGGTGCGAATCTGTTTGGTGGCGGGGGTAGTTCCCGTTATGTTGCGGAAGTGAATGGTCATAAAGTTGCGGTTCAGTCGGTCGATGAGATCTATACCGAGATGATTCGTACCGGTGATTTTGCGCAATATATCAATAAAAACCAAGAAGATTTAACGGACGAAGATCGTCGCCTTTTAAAAGAGCAAGCCTATACGATTGTTGAATCGCGTGTGCTTGCGGCGCAATTGGCAGATAGATACCAAATTGTCACCACCGATGCGGAAGTGGCGAATGCGATCCGCTCGATCGAGTTTTTTCGTGATGGCGAAACCGGTCAATTTGATAAAGCGCGTTATGAAGATTATTTAAGACAGACGGGAACCGTTGCAGCGCAATTTGAAAATAGTGTGCGCTCCGATCTTACCAATCAAAAGCTCGTGCGTTATTTAGCGCTCGGTGCGGTGAGTGGTGATTCACGTCTAGCTGAACTTGCGGCGATTGAAAATGCTACGGGAAGTTTTGAGTTAGTGACCATCAATTACGATCAATTTAAAGGGGAGCGTAATCCTGTTACGCTTGAAGAGATTGAGCAACTTTATGAGCTTAAAAAATCTGAGCTAATTACCGATAACCGTGTGAAACTTGCATACATCCATATCAAAGCCGATGATTATCTTGATCAGGTAGAGATTAGTGATGAGGCGATTAAACAAGGCATTGCTCAGCTCGAAACCCGTACCTTTGATCGCATTGAAATTGCAGCAACGAGTGACGCTGAAAAAGAGGCGGCGCTTAGTGCACTTAATAGTGTGTATGATGAGATCGCATCAGGAGAGTTAAGTTTTGAAAAGGCAGCGGAATCGGACGCGGTGAAAGCGGTGAACGGTCATCTCGTTGCAAAAGAGACCATTAAGCTTGGCGCGATTGGTGATGCGGCATTTGACGCGGTTCTATTTGACCTTGATTTGAATGCCCCTCTCTCAAAACCATTTGCAACGGACACCGGCGTTTATATGCTCTCACTGACTGGCGTTAAAAATGTAATGGGTAGCGGCATTGATGTAACATCAATGGTTCGCAATCAGCTCGCTGAACCCCTGGTTGCTGACCTTTATTATGCGGCACAAGAGAAATTTGAAAAGCTTGCAGAAATCTATCGTGATGATCTTGAGTCGATCGCAAGTGAGCTTGGCGCTGAGGTAATTACTACCGATTGGCTGTCACTTGATCAAAAAGAGGGCGTGCTTGAAAATGATGAGTTTTATTCATCGGTTGCCTACCTTGATTTAGCCAATACTCCTGTGGTGAGTGCACCTTTTGCGCCCGGTGAAAATGAAGGGGCGTTAGTCAAAGTGATCGAATTTGACGCAAACCACGCGATGACGCTTGATGAAGCAAAACCGCTTCTGACTGAAGTGATTAAACGCAATAAGTTACGTATGGCGATGGCAATCGAGCTCGATCAATTAAAAGATAAGGCCGAAAGCGGCGCGGTTAATCTTGAAACGTACGCGAAAGAGCAGGGTTATGACTTCTTTGTACTTAATGATTTAGTGGCACGTTATATGGATCCAAGTGCGCTTAACTCCATTGCATTTGAAGCGTTAATGGCAAGTTACTACGAGCAACCGGTTGCGCCCTATATGATGCTTCATGATGGGGCAGAAGGCATAGCGCTTGTGAATGTGAAAGCCTTTAAAGCGGGTAGTATCGATGATTATTCAGCGATTGAGCGTCAAGAAAAGCGTGGATTGTTGCAAAACGATCAAGCCAATTATGAGCTCAATGCAATCTTTGAAGATTTCAAATCACGCAGTAAAGTTAAACGTCTTGCCAATCCATTTATGCAGTAAGACGCGTGCTCAATGAGCCGTACAATCGATATTTAAAAAGAGGGCTAGATCATTGTCTAGCCTTTCTTTTTATGAGTTAAAATAGATTTAATTCAATTTCCAAAATAGAAGTGATCAGATATGAAAATTGAGAAACAGTATTCCCTCAAATCATTTAATACTATGGGCGTGGAAGCGTTTGCAGAACATTTTGCGCCGCTGAGTGAACTCGATGAACTCGCTAAGCTTGAAGCGCTTCCTAACCCCCTTTTTGTGCTTGGTGGCGGCAGTAATCTACTGTTGTGTCGCGATATTGACGGCACCGTTCTGCACAATCGGTTAAAAGGGATTCATCTATTAAATGAAACCGATGAGACGGTGCAAGTTGAGGTGATGGGCGGTGAAAATTGGCATGAATGGGTGACCTATGCGCTTAAAAAAGGCTGGCACGGACTCGAGCCGTTAGCGCTTATTCCTGGCACTGTGGGCGCCTCTCCTGTGCAAAATATCGGGGCGTACGGCTATGAGGTGGGCGAATTTATTGAAACGGTGAAGGCCTTTGATTTAACGGAATATCATGAGGTTGAGTTTCCCCGCGAGCAGTGTGAGTTTAGTTATCGAGATAGTCTTTTTAAGATCAATCGTGGCCAATATCTCATCACGAGCGTTGTGTTTAATCTTAAAAAATCCAAAGTGGTTGAGATTCGTTATCCGGTGGTTCAGCGTTATCTTGAAGCAGAAGGCATTGAGGAGCGAACGCCTTTTACCATCTATAGCGCAGTGATTGCGATTCGGAGATCAAAATTGCCCGATCCGAAAGTGATTGGTAATGCGGGGAGCTTTTTCAAAAACCCGATTATTTCAAACTCAACGTGGCGTCTTTTATTAACTCACGAACCGGATTTAGTTCATTATAAAACGGCCGATGACCGGATTAAGCTTGCAGCAGGGCAATTGATCGATCTTGCGGGCTTTAAAGGTGCGCGCGAAGGTGATGCCGGCATGTATGAGAAGCAGGCGCTCATTTTAGTCAATCACGGTAATGCAACCGGCGAGGCGCTCTATCAGTTCTCTGAGAAGGTTGCCGATGCGGTGGAGGCTCGATTTGGCGTCCGTCTTGAGGCGGAACCTTTAATAATTCGATAAATCCCAGTATACTTAGCGGGTAAATTTTAAAAAAGGAGCATCATTGTGCGTTTAAAATCTTTCCAAAAATTCTTCATGATGCTTGCGTGTCTCTTTGCATTTAGCGTTGCGCAAGCTGCAGAAACACCCGATGGCGTCATTCGTGCGACCTCAGATGAGATGATTTCAGCGTTAAAGCAAAACAAAGCGACGTTAGAAAAAAATCCTGAGAAGGTCTTTGATCTGGTTGAAAAGATCTTAGTACCTCGATTTGATTTTGAGACCATTTCACAGTGGGTCATGGGCCGTTCATGGCGAAATGCAACGCCGGCGCAGCGTACGGAATTTACCACCGAGTTTAAAAGACTCTTAATTAATGCCTATGCCGGTGTGTTGCTCGATTATACCGACGAGAAGATCAATATGTTACCGCTTCCACGTGGTGCGGCGTCTCGCGATGATTTAACGGTGCGTTCTGAGATCGTTTCCAAAGGTAAAGAGCCTGTTGCGATCAATTATGCGATGATTAAAGATCAAAAAGGGCGTTGGATGGTCTATGATGTGAGCGTTGAAGGGGTGAGCATTGTGACAAGCTATCGCTCAGAGATTCGTGAGCTTGTGGCATCGCAAGGCATCGACGGCATGATCAAAACCATTAAATCAAAAAATAGTGGTAAATAGCGTCATCGGTTGTATTTGATAAAAGATTGAGAAGTCCTGAAGCGGTTATGGTTATTGATAGGGCTTCTCAATTTTGAATCGGTTGAGTGTCATTAAAGCAAAGATTAAGCGGAGAGCAGTATGAGTGAGCATTGTGTGGCAAACGGGCAGGGCCGATATGCGTTATCAGGGGTATTTACCAAAGAGACCATTCCGGCACTTGAGCGTGACATTGCGCCTAAATTTTCACAGGAAGCGCCTGTGACGCTCGATCTTTCTGGCATTGATGATTGCGATAGTGCGCTTGTGGCGCTTTTAATTGAATGGAAGCGTGATTATCCTGAAATTCAGCTTGAAGCGGCGACGGATCGATTAATGCGATTACTCCATATGTATCAAGTAGAAAGCTACTTTTTTGACGAAAATTTAAAATAAATTGCTTAAAGATCCGTCACAATCTTGACGAAATCGAAAAAGAATATATAATAACTCTCATTCAATTACGCGGGAATAGCTCAGTTGGTAGAGCACAACCTTGCCAAGGTTGGGGTCGCGAGTTCGAGTCTCGTTTCCCGCTCCAAATATTGGCTGGATAGCAAAATGGTTATGCAGCGGATTGCAAATCCGTAGACGCCAGTTCGATTCTGGCTCCAGCCTCCATTTAAATTGTGTTAGTTATATTTCTATGGTGACCTATATTGGTTTCCTGGCAATAAACTATTGTGAACCGTGTCAGGTCCGGAAGGAAGCAGCACTAGCAAGAGGTTTGTGTGTCTAGGGTCGGCTGATATGGGTCATCACCATTTTTGGGGAAATATAAATTGGAATTATCATGACACATCAAGTCTTAGCCCTTAAGTGGCGTCC
This sequence comes from Ignatzschineria sp. RMDPL8A, assembly GCF_029815055.1. Taxonomy (NCBI): domain Bacteria; kingdom Pseudomonadati; phylum Pseudomonadota; class Gammaproteobacteria; order Cardiobacteriales; family Ignatzschineriaceae; genus Ignatzschineria; species Ignatzschineria sp. RMDPL8A. Next base: position 1,103,889 of record NZ_JAPPWA010000002.1, read on the forward strand.
TCGCGATTTTCATGAAGTAGTCGGCCAACCTCACGTAGTTAAAGCACTTACCAACGGCCTCGATAATAATCGCCTCCATCACGCATTTTTATTTACGGGAACCCGCGGCGTCGGGAAGACTACGCTTGCGCGTATTTTTGCGAAATCACTCAACTGTGAACGCGGCGTGTCATCAGAACCTTGCGGCGAATGCTCGATTTGTCAGGAAGTCGATCAAGGCAATTTTGTTGATCTAATCGAGATTGACGCAGCGTCCCGTACAAAAGTCGAAGACACGCGTGAAATTCTTGATAATGTTCAATATGCGCCAACGCGCGGCCGTTATAAAATCTATCTCATTGACGAGGTGCACATGCTCTCCAATAGTAGCTTTAATGCGCTACTTAAAACGTTGGAAGAGCCCCCTGCACACGTTAAATTCCTGCTCGCAACCACTGATCCACAGAAATTGCCGGTTACGGTATTATCGCGCTGTCTGCGTCTGCAACTTAAAAAGATCGATGTTCCCACCATTGAAAAACAACTAACCCTCATCCTAAAAGCGGAAGATGTGGCTTTTGAGCCCCAAGCGGTGACGCTAATTGCGCAAGCGGGTGAGGGAAGTATGCGCGATGCACTCTCGATTCTTGATCAAGCGATTGCCTATACTAATTCAAACATTACCGTGGCTGCGATTCGCGATATGCTCGGATTAATTGATGATCAGCATATCAATCATCTGTTAAACGCATTGGCAACTCGCAATACAAACGAGGTTTTAGCCGTTTCGCAGAGATTGGAAGCGTTTGGACTTGATTATCATGCTCTCTTAGAGGATCTAATTACGGCATTCCATCGGTTAACCTTATTGCAAATTAACCCCGATATGATGGCGTACGATATTGAAGATCGTGAGCTCTATCTCGCGCTTAAAGACCAATTTAGTGCAGAAGATTTACAGCTCTTTTATCAAGTTGCGCTTCACGGACGTCGTGATCTTCATCTGCATCCAAATGCCGGTTTAGGCTTTGAAATGACATTGCTCCGTATGCTGCTTTTCTCGCCGCTCTCTGAGCGTCATATGAAAGCGGTGCAAGCAAAGGCTGATTCGGCTGAAAGCGCAAAAAAAAAAGTAACGCCGATCGCGCCATCGAGTGATTCATCTCAGCCATCTCAAAATATTGAGGTTATTGAAGATGCTCCCAGTCCTATACAAAAAAACGCACCGGTACCCTTAACGCCTCGCAAAAAAGCGGAGATTGAGCAATTTGCGGCAGAGCTTTCCGACCCAATGAAGCGTCTTGAAGAGACGGCTCTTGAGAATGTAGATAATACTGATAATGTACCGTCTTGGGATCTGCCTCCGGTGGAATCTTATGATCAGCAAGAAGCGGTTCAAGATTCATGGATTGAGCCAGAAAAAATTGATGTGCCAAAGGAAGATGAATCCAGCAAGGAAGACGAGGTAATCGTCGAAACTTCCGAAACCATCGAAGAATCCTCTGAAGAGTCAATCGATGAAGCTCCATCAAATGAAGAGATTTCGAGCGAATCCCCAAAAACTATCACCAGTGCGATGCTGACTAATAATGATGCATGGCTTCAGATGGTGAGTGAATTACAGCTTGAGAGCGTATTGCGCGGGATTGCCTCGACGCTTGCATTTGAGCATTTTGAAAATGGCGTATTAAAATTACAGCGTGCGGAACAGGATCGCGTGTTTAACGTCAATGAGGCGGGAATGCGTCTCAGTATGGCGATTTCCAATTATTTGGGTGAAAAAGTTCGCTGTGAGCTTGAGTATGTTAAGCATGCCAGTGAGCTTGAGGAAGAGACGCTCTATGAGCGAACCGACCGAATTAATGCTGAGAAATATGAGGAAGTGAAAGAGGCTTTTTCACGGGATCCGATCGTGCGCTACATTGTCGATGAGTGTCAAGGAAAGCTGTTTGAGAAGACAATTAAGGTGACGGAGTAGGGTGTTTTACGCTACACTAAGACGTTCATAATTTTTGATTATTTTTAGATGAGATACAATTTATTCATCGTTCAACGATCAATCAGTTAAGGAGATCATTATGTTTAAAGGCGGTATCGCTGGAATGATGCAAAAAGCGCAAAAAATGCAACGCGACTTAGAGAAAGCGCGTGAAGCTTTAGCGGAAGTTTTTGTTGAAGGGGAAGCAGGGGCAGGATTAGTTAAAATCGAGATGAGCTGTCGTCACGTGGTGCGCTCAATTCGCATCGATGACTCACTCTTTGAAGATGATAAAGAGATGCTTGAAGACCTTCTAGGTGCGGCGTTTAATGATGCGCTTCGTAAAGTTGAAGCAACGGCGGAAGCGCAGATGTCAGAAGTGACAGGCGGTTTAAATCTTCCTCCTGGAATGAAAATTCCTGGCCTATAATTGGTCGATTGATTTGAGATTAAATGCATCAATTTTGAGCAAAAATTGGTGCGTTTTTGACTTAAATAACCCTCTTTTGCTCTCACCATCGTGTAAAAAGATCATCGAAACGTGTTTCCAAAAACCTTACAAACTTTAATTGATGCGCTTCGCGTATTGCCTGGAGTTGGGCAAAAAAGTGCTATGCGAATGGCGCTCTATCTGTTAGATCGCAATCCAGAAGGCGCGCGAAAATTGCAAGCGTCGATCGGACTTGCGCTTGAAACTATCACCAAATGTACGGTGTGTCGTAATTTAACGGATCAGCCGGTCTGTGCCCATTGTTTGGATGAAAAACGCCAAAACGGGCAGATCTGTGTGGTTGAAAACCCAAGCGATGTCTTTGCGCTCTCACAAAGTGTGGCCTATAAAGGGCGTTATTTTGTGCTCTACGGACGGTTATCGCCCCTTGATGGAATTGGGCCTGAAGAGCTTGGATTATCACTTTTAGAAGATCACCTTAAAACTGGCGATGTTACCGAGCTTATTTTAGCAACCAACTCGACGGTTGAAGGGGAAGCAACAGCCTATTATATTGATGAACTGGCTGAACCGTATGGCGTTAAAGTGACGCGAATCGCGCATGGTGTTCCGCTCGGAGGTGAGTTAGAATACCTAGATGGAGGGACATTATCCCACGCCTTCAATGCAAGGCAGAAATTTTAGGAGGACGAAGATGAGTACAATTTTTGGTAAAATCGTGCGCAAAGAGATTCCCGCCGATATCGTGTATGAAGATGAGGATGTCTTGGCGTTTAACGATCTTGCGCCCCAAGCGCCGATCCACGTATTAATTATTCCTAAAAAAGAGATTGCAACCATCAATCATATTGAAGCAGATGATGCCGAATTGATGGGAAAACTCTTTTTAGCCGCGCAAAAAATCGCGAAAAAACTGGGCGTAGCCGACAATGGTTATCGCTTAGTGTTTAACTGCAATGAAGATGGTGGGCAGACGGTCTATCACATTCATATGCATTTTCTTGCAGGGCGTGCGCTGAGCTGGCCTCCGGGTTAGTTTTTAGCGTTATAAACCCTCTAAAAACCTTTCTCACCAACGTGGGAGAGGTTTCTTTTTTTACAGACATTATGAGAATTTAGTAGAAGTTTATGGCATCCGTTTCAGAACGCAAATTACAAAAACGCCTCCGCCGTCAAGTCGGTACGGCCATTATGGATTATCAAATGATCGAAGAGGGCGACCGCATCATGGTCTGCCTCTCAGGGGGAAAAGATTCCTATACCTTGCTCGATCTTCTTTTACAACTCCAAAAGAAAGCGCCGGTTAATTTCACCCTTACCGCGGTCAATTTAGACCAAAAACAGCCCGGATTTCCAGAAGAGGTTTTGCCTACATATCTGCAGAGTTTGGGCGTTGATTATCATATTATTGAGCAGGATACCTATTCGGTGGTAACGAGCATTATTCCTGAAGGGAAGACGATGTGCAGTCTCTGTTCTCGTCTTCGTCGCGGTGCGCTCTATACCTATGCGAAAGAGCATGGATTTACCAAAATTGCGCTCGGGCATCATCGCGATGATATTGTTGAAACGCTCTTTATGAATATGTTTTTTGGGGGTACATTAAAAGCGATGCCGCCGAAATTAAAAAGCGACGATGGCGAGAATATTTTAATTCGTCCGCTCGCCTATTGTGCCGAAAAAGACATTATTAAATATTCTGCGCTGAAAGAATTTCCGATAATCCCCTGTAATTTATGCGGCTCGCAAGAGGGGTTACAGCGTCAGGAAGTTAAAAAGATGCTTGCCGAGTGGGAAGTGCAATTTCCAGGGCGGATTGATCAGATTTTCCGCTCCATTCAAAATGTAAAACTCTCACAATTAGCAGATCGTTCGCTCTTTGATTTTGACCAGTTCACAACCTCCGATCAATATGTGAAATCGGACGATGTGGGCAATCAATCGGCCGGTAATTTGGGTGGCAGAGCGCCTTATCAGAGTGCACAGCAGACCATTCAGTTTTATCCAGGTACAGCGTCGCTAACGGCATCAGTACATGATGACGATGAGGGGGATGAGCTTGATGAGAGTGATGTAAGAGAGAAAGGTTGGTTTTAAGGCTTATCATTAATCATCAAAAGCCCGATTGAGTGTTCTGTAATAGGCTCACCATCGGGCTTTTTTAATGGGTTGAATAAAATAGAGCTGTTTGAGTGCGGCGACTTACATTTACGCCAAGAGAAGATACCAGCCGGCAACGGTGAGAAAGGAGATGGGAATTCCGATCGCGGTTAAGAGGTTGGAAAGCTCGGGTTCTAAATTTTTCTCCATGGCAATAATCGTCGCTAATACCATCGGTGCCATCCCAGTTTGCAGCACAATAATGAGGTTAACCTCGTGAATATTCGATTGATAAATACCGGTTAAAAGCGCGAGGGCAATTGCAGGAAGAATAATCAGTTTAGCGACAAGGCCAACCGCAAGGGGTTTGAGTAATCCCCATTGACTGGGAAGGCGTAAACTTGCGCCAACACTAATCATCGTTAGCGGGGTGAGAAGCGCGCTAAAGGTCTCTAAGGTATGCTGGACAACGGGCGCGTAGGGAATGCTAAATCCTTTTAAAATAAAGGCAATGATAAGTGCTTGAATTGGGGTGAAGCGTAGTAATCCCTTCATATTCTCTTTAAGGCTTAAAGATTTTCCGGTATAAAGATCGGCCACAAAGGCGCCAACGGTAAAGAGTAAAATAAAGTTGGATTGATCGTAAAAAATCGCATATTCGAGGAATTGATCGCCCATCAGTGCGGTAATGAGCGGGAAGCCGACAAAGGAGGTATTGCCCGTTCCTACCATTAAAATTAGACAGCCAATCACCGTTTTACTCATCGGAATGATTAAATTGATGAGATAGACGAGTGCAATCACAAACAAAAAGAGAATCCAAGGCGCGGCAATCGGTAAAATCGCGTCCATGGTAAAGGGTTGGCTATGAATTTTATCGAGAATCAGCGCAGGCAGAGCAATGCGAATCGCCACCAAATTAAGCGATGCAATAAAGTCTTGCCGCGAGCGAACATAGAACGTGAGAATTTTACCTGCGAGCAGGCAGACAACAATGAGAAAAATACCTTCCATCTGTTTTGCTTTTACCGGAACACCGATTAACCGTTACAGCGGGAAGAATTGCCCCTCATCATAGCGATTAAACGCTGCACGGTATCCTTTTTTAATTTTACCGTAGTGAGTGTTCTGGATCGCCATAGCTGGGTAGAGCGATGCCATCTTAATGCTCTTCTCTAATGAATACCCAAGTTGATGAGTGTTAATAACGGCGGTGGCAAGAGAAAGATGAGCGCCCGCAAGTGTGCCGTTATGATCAACCAAGCGACCCTTATTATAGTAGATCTCTTTTCCATCGAGAATAAATTTTTTTAGGTCGCTACCGGTGGTTGCCATCGCATCGGTAATTAAAAAGAGCTTGCCATCGGGCTTCGCCTCAATTGCAAGTTTTACCATAATGGGATCAATGTGATATCCATCATGGATAATTGAAGCATACGAAGTTTCATCAGTGATTGCAAATCCAAGTGTTCCGGGATTTCTCGATTCCATCGGCGGCATGGCATTATAAAGATGGGTAAATCCGGATAATCCCGATAATTTAGCGGCGTTCAGCGTATCAGGATCGGCTTTTGTGTGGCCGGCAAATACGGTAATCCCTGCATCGGTAAGACGTTTAATGAGCGCTATCGGCACAGTTTCAGGCGCAAGGGTAATGAGGATATGCCCAAAGCGACCGTTTGCTTCAATTAGGCGCGTTAACACCGCTTTACTGGGAATATGAATGTTTTCTTCTTTATGAATGCCTTTTCGCAAAGGATTGATCATCGGGCCCTCTAAATGAATCCCGAGAAGTCCATTGAGATTGACCTTAATCCCCGCTTCAATGGTATCGAGTGCCTGCATAATCACCTCATCGGTAGGCGTAATCAAGGTCGGAAGCAGGGCATGGGTTCCAATCGAGAGGTGGGCGTTTAAAATCGTTTTTAACCCGTCAAGCGTTGGCTCATCATTAAACAAAATTCCGCCGCCGCCATTGACCTGAAGATCAATAAATCCCGGTGTGAGTATTCCCGTAATGGTGCTTTGAGGGATATTAGGCGAAAGCGTACTAAGCGTCTTACGATCTTCTCTATTTTGAGTATCAAAGATCGCCTCAATGAGGTCATTATCTCGGTTAATGAGGAGCGTTTGCTCCAACAAAAACGCCTCCCCATCAAAGAGGGAAGGCGCGTGAATCAGTTCGTAATTAATCATAATCTAATTGTAATCGAATGTTAGAGCGTTTCGGTCACTTTTTTAAGATTTGGCGGAGTATCAGGATTAAATCCGCGATGAAGTGAGAGCTCTTCGACGAGCTTATAGTAGGCCGTCATATGGACAAGCGGTTGTAAAATGGGGTGAACTTCAGGGAGTACGAGCGTATTGTCAGATTTCCCTTTTGTGTCGAACGCTAACACGTTTGCGCCGTAGCTCGTGAGTTTTTTGTTAATCTCAAGGCTTGAAGCGCGAGATTCATCATTTCCAACAAAACTAATGACCGGGTAGTTCTCTTTTAAAAGTGAAACCGATCCGTGGAAGATCTCGGTGGCTGAAATGCCTTCTGCGTGGATTTGGCAGGTCTCTTTCAGTTTAAGGGCCGATTCAAGGGCTGAACTTAATCCGACGCCACGGCCAATAGAGAAGGTCTCAACACAATCTTGCAGGCTTTCAATAAAATAAGGCCAGTCGGTCATCTGTAGGGTTTGATCGAGGTAAGCGGGGAGATTTAGGAGGGCTTCTGCGAGCTCGTTATTTTCACTCCAGGTCGCTAAAATCGAGGCAAAGGCGGAGAGACTACCGATATAACTTTTCGTTGCGGCAACGCTCTTTTCTTCCCCTGCATTAATGCCAAGTAAAAAATCACATTCTTTCGCTAGTGGTGAATCGGTGTCGTTAATGATGCCGACCGCTTTAGTGCCGCCCGCACGAATTTTTTGTAAAAACTTGATAAGATCTGGGCTTTTTCCCGATTGGGAGGTAACGATTAGGAGTGAATTTTTAAGTTTTAACCCTTTATCGTAAATAGACGCAAGAGAGGGCGCCGCTACGGTCACCGGTACACCAAGACTCTCTTCAAAGATATATTTTGCATAGTTTGACGCGTTAAAAGAGCTACCACGTCCGAGGGTTACGATATGCCAAGGATCGGTTTTTTTTAGGTATTCTGAAAGCTCGATCAGTTGAGGCGCGTTTGCTTCATGTTGCGCTTCAATGACATTGGGAATTTCTTTAATCTCTTTTGCCATGAATGTTGACATATTCGTATTCCTTTTATTGATCCTTTTTAAGCATTGATTCTAATTTTTTTTCGCCAATATGATTACGGACAAATTGTTCCGCCACTCGGCCACTGCGAGAACCGCGCTGTAATGAAAATTGTAGGGCTTTGCGTTTCACCTCTTCATCGTAATCGAAATCGGGTGCATAGCGAGTAAGCCAGCTCTGAACGATCTCTAAATACTCTTTTTGTGAAAAGGGATAGAACGAGAGCCAGAGCCCAAAGCGCTCAGAGAGCGAAATTTTCTCTTCGATCGCTTCGACGGTATGAATCTCATCGCCTTTCGCATTATCGTGCATATATTCAGGCAGAAGATGGCGACGATTGGAGGTGGCGTAGATCAAAACATTGTGTGATGGACTGATAAGAGAGCCGTCCAAAATCGCTTTTAGCGACTTATAAGAGGGGTCATTATCCTCAAAGGAGAGGTCATCACAAAAAATAATGAATTTATAGGGTTGGTTTTCGATCTGCTTAAAGAGGGACGGTAGGGCAGGAAGATCATCAGAATCGATCTCAATGAGCTTAAGTCCTCGATCTTGGTATTCCGTTAAACAAGCCTTTACTAGCGATGATTTTCCCGTACCTTTTGAGCCGGTAAGCAGAACGTTATTGGCCGGATACCCCTCAAGAAATTGAAGGGTATTGGCTTTAATAATGCCGATTTGCCGTTCGGAGCACCGAATGGCGGCAAAGTCGATTTGGGTTGGATTATCAATCCCCTCAAGATAACCGTATGGACCAAGATGAGAACGCACCCACCGAAACGCGGAATGTTTGGAGAAATCACAGGATTTCGGTGACGGGGGAAGCAGCGGTTCGATCCGCTCTAATACCGCAGTTAAGCGTTCTAAAAAAGGAATGATCTTGTCCATAGGTTGAGAGGCTAATCCTTATTTTTCTTCAAATTGACCAAGGCTCATCAATTTATTATAACGCGCTTCAATGCGCTCTTCATTGGAGAGCGCTTTAAGGCTTTCAAGATGCTCTAAAATTTTCGCCTTAATCGACGCTGCCATCTCTTCAGGAGCTCTGTGAGCGCCGCCTTTCGGCTCTTCGATAATATCGTCGATGAGGCCAAATTCTTTGTTGCGATCAGCGGTAACGCCCATCGCTTCAGCGGCTTCCTTATTTTTCTCAGCGCTTTTCCAAAGAATTGAGGCACAGCCTTCCGGTGAGATGACTGAGTAGATCGAATATTGGAGCATCATCACTTTATCGCCAACCGCGATCGCAAGCGCACCGCCTGATCCACCTTCGCCCGCAACCGTACAGATAATCGGCACTTTAATGGTGCTCATCTCCAGTAAGTTACGTGCAATCGCTTCACTTTGGCCACGCTCTTCTGCGCCGATTCCAGGATAAGCACCGGGGGTGTCGATAAAGGTAATGATCGGCACGTTAAAGCGCTCAGCTAATTTCATTAAGCGAAGTGCTTTACGATACCCTTCAGGACGGGGCATACCAAAGTTACGTTTAATTTTCTCTTTGGTATCGCGCCCTTTCTGATGACCAATCACCATGACCGGCTGTCCATCAATTCGAGCAAGACCGCCCACAATTGCATGGTCATCAGCATAGTGGCGATCGCCGTGGAGCTCTTGGAAATCGTCAAAGATTAGATCGATATAATCGAGCGTGTAAGGACGAAGTGGGTGACGCGCGAGTTGCGCAACCTGCCACGAGCTAAGTTTTGAGAAGATGCCATCAATTTCAGCATCGAGTTTGTCCTCAAGATCTTTTAGCTTATCCGCGACATCAATGTCTGTCCCTTCAGCCCAATTGACAAGCTCATTAATCTTCGTCTCAAGTTCTGAGATGGGAGCTTCAAAGTCTAAGTAATTGGTATTCAAATCATTACTCCTCAATAATTTGATTTCGATAATCGTCGATAAACCTCAAGGTTTATCAAAAATAAGAGTCATTATACCCTTATGAATGAAATTTTTCTCTATGTTCCTTCAATTTTTCTGCAGTGAGGAACGCAAGTTCTAAGCTCTGCTGCGCGTTTAATCGAGGGTCACAATGCGTATGATAACGACTTTCGAGATCTTTTGAGGTGATGTTTTGGCCGCCGCCTAGGCATTCGGTCACATCTTGGCCGGTCATTTCAAAATGAACGCCACCAGCAAAGGTGCCTTCGGCATTATGGGCATCGAAGAAGCTCTCAACCTCTTTTAAGATGCGATCAAATGGGCGCGTTTTATAGCCATTATCGGTGATGGTATTGCCATGCATTGGGTCGCAGCTCCACACAACGTGACGGCCTTCAGATTTCACTTTACGAAGAAGGCGGGGTAAATGCTCCGGTAACACATCAGCGCCCATACGGGTAATGAGCGTTAAGCGGCCCGGTTCGTTTTGCGGGTTAAGTGCATCAATCAAACGAATCAGATCATCCTCATGCATTTTATCGCTCACTTTAACGCCGATTGGGTTCGCAATGCCTTTAGCGTATTCAATATGTGCGCCATCGAGTTGACGGGTGCGTTCGCCGATCCAAACCATATGCGCGGCAACGTTGTACCAATCGCCACTGGTGGAGTCAACCCGGGTAAATGCCTCTTCGTAGCCTAAAAGCAACATTTCGTGCGAGGTGAAGACTTGTGTCTCACGGAGGATCGGAGTATTGGCTGATTCAATGCCACACGCCTCCATAAATTTAAGAGAGTCTTGGATGCGGCGAGCAAGGTCGAGATAGCGTTCTGCTTGAGGTGAGTTTTCCGCAAAGCTCATATTCCAATTGTGAACGCGATGAAGGTCGGCGTATCCCCCGCGAGAGAAGGCGCGCAGTAAGTTAAGGGTCAGGCCAGAATGAGCGTAGGCTTTCCACATGCGGTCAGGATCGGGCATGCGCGATTCTTTGGTGAATTCAATGCCGTTGACAATATCCCCGCGATAGCTTGGAAGAGTGATGCCATCGATGGTTTCAGTATCTGATGAGCGCGGTTTGGCAAATTGTCCTGCAATCCGGCCAACTTTGATCACCGGGCTGCTTGCCGCAAAGGTCAGTGTCACCGCCATTTGAAGAAGAACACGGAAGGTGTCACGAATGTTTTTCGCATTAAATTCTGAGAAGCTCTCAGCACAGTCGCCGCCTTGCAAGAGGAATGCTTTCCCCATCGCCGCTTGTGCAAGCTGCTCTTTTAAAGTGCGTGCTTCCCCAGCAAATACGAGTGGGGGAAGGGTTTTTAAGTGATCTTCTACGCGTTTTAAGGCTTCCTTGTCTTCGTAGACTGGAGTTTGTGCCGCGTTGAAATTTCTCCAGCTATTAGGTGTCCATGTCATCTCTATAATTCCTTTCTCTTACTTTGATGGAAGGAGGGTTGATCGATAGTTACGATCGAATCTCCTACACTCATTACATTGGTAAATCTAAATCGTGTTTTACGTTAAAATTTTTGGGACTTGAATCGATGATTCAACGTCGTATTAGGCAACCTTAATCAATCTACCAGATTATGGGCGCGTTGTGTCATTAAATAAAGCTTCAAGAAAAAGCCCTAAGGCTTTGCAGACTTAAGGCTTTATCAATTAAGGTTTGATCGTTTTTGAAAAGGGTTTAGTTTTTGTCTTGGTCAACTAAACGGTTTTCGGTGATCCAGGGCATCATTGAACGTAATTTTGCGCCTGTTTTCTCAATTGGGTGTTCAGCCGTTAAACGTCTGCGAGCAGTTAAAGATGGATAGTTGGTGTGACCTTCTTGGATAAACATCTTCGCATACTCACCCGATTGGATACGATAGAGTGCGTAACGCATTGCGTCTTTAGTATCCTCAGTGATCACTTCCTCACCGGTAACATACTCACCATACTCAGCGTTGTTTGAGATGGAGTAGTTCATGTTTGCGATTCCACCTTCATACATAAGGTCTACGATGAGTTTAAGCTCGTGTAAGCACTCAAAGTAAGCCATTTCAGGCGCATAGCCTGCTTCGGTTAATACTTCAAAGCCGGCTTTAACAAGTTCAACCGCACCACCGCAAAGAACCGCTTGCTCACCAAAGAGGTCTGTTTCAGTCTCTTCTTGGAACGTAGTTTCGATGATACCGGCTTTACCGCCACCATTTGCCGATGCGTATGAAAGCGCGATATCGCGTGCTTTGTATGATTTATCTTGGTAGATCGCAATGAGTGATGGAACGCCGCCACCTTTCACATATTCTGAACGAACGGTGTGACCTGGGCCTTTTGGCGCAACCATGATGACGTCTAAATCACCGCGTGGAATGATTTGGTTGTAATGGATGTTAAATCCGTGTGCAAACGCAAGTGTTGCCCCTTGTTTGATGTTGGGCTCGATCTCTGATTTATAGACAGCAGGTTGAGCTTCATCAGGAAGGAGAAGCATCACTAAATCCGCTTCTTTAGTCGCATCAGCGATCTCTTTTACATTGTGGCCAGCGTTTACAGCTTTATCCCAAGACGATCCGCCTTTACGAAGTCCGACAATGACGTTGACTCCAGAATCTTTTAGGTTTTGAGCGTGGGCATGCCCTTGTGAACCATAACCAATGATCGCAACCGTTGTGCCTTTGATTAAGGAGATATCTGCATCTTTATCGTAAAATACCTTCATTTTGTAATCCTTATGTGTCACAGGATGATCGTTATTATCATCCTTAAAAAATAATTATAATGTTAAACCTTTTGCACCACGTACTAAGCCGAGTGCGCCTGAACGAACAATTTCGACAATCCCAAGCTCTTTAACCGCGCGGATAAAGGCGTTGAGTTTTTCTTGATCTCCCGTCATTTCGATGGTGAATGTTGAAGGGGTGACATCTAAGACGCGCCCTCTAAACATCTCATTGAGGCGGAAGAGTTCTGCTCGATTTTTCTCCGACTCAGCGGTGACTTTAATCAGCATCATCTCACGCTCAACGTGAGCCCCATCGGTAAGATCGGTAAGTTTGACAACATCAATCAGTTTATTGAGCTGTTTGACGATCTGTTCGACGACTTGACCGTCCGCTATGGTGACGAGTGTGAGTCGAGAGAGCGATTTATCATCAGTAGGGGCTACTGACAAGCTCTCAATGTTATAGCCGCGTGCGGAAAACAGATTGACCACTTTCGACAAGGCTCCCGCCTCGTTTTCCATCAAGATAGAGATAATATGACGCGATTGATCGTTATTTAATACTGTAGCCATTTTTTTACCTCCCTCTATACTTGGCTTAAGCCGTCTTTGCTGGTGTTTTCCATTTTATCGCGACCCGCTAAGATCATTTCGTGATGACCTTTGCCCGCAGGAATCATTGGGTAAACGTTCTCGGTCGGATCGGTGATAAAGTCAAGCAAGATGGTTTTATCTTTTTGCTTGAACGCCTCTATAAGTGCAGGTTCAACATCACTTGGTTTGGTGACTTGAACACCGCTGTGCCCATACGCTTCTGCTAATTTAATAAAATCAGGCAGAGAGTCAAAATAACTCATGCAGTACCGTTTTTGGAAGAAGAACTCTTGCCATTGACGGACCATTCCTAAATAACCATTATTTAGGTTAATAATTTTTACCGGAGTGTGATATTGGAGCATCGTCGACATCTCTTGAAGCATCATTTGGATACTTCCATCGCCGGTAATGCATGCAACATCGCGATCAGGAGCGGCTAATTTAGCCCCCATCGCCGCTGGGACCCCAAAGCCCATCGTACCAAGCCCGCCGGAATTGATCCACTGGCGCGGCTCGTCAAATTGATAATATTGTGCCGCCCACATCTGGTGCTGGCCCACGTCCGAGGTAACAATCGCACGGCCTTGAGTCACTTCAAAGAGTTTCTCTAGGACAAATTGCGGTTTGATGATCTCACTACTATTAACATAATCGAGCGACTTCATTTCGCGCCATTCGGCGATCTGATCCCACCATTTTTCAAGTGCTTTTTCATCAAGCGAGCGTTTCTCTTCATTGTGAATGGCTAAAAACTCACGGAGAACCGATTTCGCTTCACCAACGATTGGAAGATCGGTTGGAACGTTTTTCGCAATGCTCGATGGATCGATATCCACATGAATCACTTTTGCATTGGGGCAGAAGTTATTAAGAGTCCCGGTAATTCGGTCATCAAAACGGGCACCGATGGCAAATAGAACGTCACAATGGTGCATCGCCATATTCGATTCATAAGTACCATGCATACCGAGCATTCCAAGGAATTGCTGATCCGTTCCCGGATAAGCACCAAGCCCCATCAGAGTACTGGTAATCGGTAAATTGAGCGCACGCACTAATTCACGAAGTTCCTCATGCGCATTGCCAATCACAACGCCGCCACCGGTATAGACCATTGGGCGCTTTGCTTTAGTTAACAGCTCATAGGCGCGCTTGATCTGTTTTGGGTGACCTTTGATGGTTGGATTGTACGAACGCATTGAGATCGATTCAGGATACTCAAATTTACACTCTTGTACGGTAATGTTTTTCGGCAAATCAATCACAACCGGGCCAGGACGACCGGTCGTTGCAATATAAAATGCCTTCTTGATCGTTTTAGCAATATCTTTCACGTCTTTCACAAGGAAGTTGTGTTTTACGCAGGGAAGGGTGATTCCCACGGTATCGACTTCCTGGAAAGCATCATTTCCGATTAAGCTTGTTGCCACTTGGCCAGAAAAAACGATCATTGGAATGGAATCCATATGAGCCGTTGCAATTCCGGTAATGGCATTGGTTAGACCTGGACCTGAAGTGACCAGGACGACCCCTGGTTTGCCTGTGACGCGTGCATATCCGTCAGCGGCGTGCGTAGCTGCTTGCTCGTGACGGACCAGAATATGTTTAATTTTATCCTGTTTATAAATTTCATCATATAGAGGGAGAACGGCACCACCTGGGTAACCGAAAATACACTCTACATTTTCCTCCACTAAGGAGCGAATTACGATTTCTGCACCACTTAATTTCACAGAACTCCTCACTTATTATTATCTCAGTTGAACAGACATCAAAAAAGCCGTTGAACTCAACGGAACTCTTCGACGCGAATGAATGAACTATTTGAAACGTTATCCATTAACATAACATCATTTAAGAGTTTGTTAATAGCTATTTCTGCTATATTTTTAGTCACCATGATTAAACAATTGTTTGCGTTGTCAACTTTTGCTCGATCTAGGCTAATTCCATGTTTTGTAACGAGCTCTGTAATCGCCGACTCATGATCTGAATCGAGTCCTTCAATCACGATGAAATAAGCGCTTTCGATCTCTTCTTTTTTTGCAAAATTGGGCGCATCAAGGGTCTCTAATTGATGGCCAAGCATCGGTGCATAATGATTCACATCGCGGGCGCGGACAATGTCTAAAATATCGGCGCAAACGGCCGAGGCAGTAGCTAAACTTCCCGCACCAGGGCCTGATGAAAAGATCGGGCCGCTTGAATTGCCGTGAACAAAGACCCCATTCATCACACTATTAACGTGGCTAAGAGGATGGCTCATCGGTACAAGCGTTGGGTGAACCCGAAGTTCGACATGGTCGGTTGTTTTCTCAGCGATGCCAAGATGCTTAATGCTGTATCCCAGTTCTTTGGCGTAACCAATTTGACGGGGTGTGACGCTATCAATGCCTTCAATAGTGAGTTTATCAAAGGAGAGGGGAATTCCAAATGCGAGCGACGCTAAAATGGTGAGCTTATGGGCGGCATCAATCCCTTTAATATCAAAGGTTGGATCGGCTTCGGCGTAACCCAATTTTTGTGCGGCGGTAAGCGCGGTTTCAAAGGCTTCATTTTTATCGCTCATCTCCGTTAAGATGTAGTTGCAGGTACCATTAATAATGCCCGCAACTTTGTCGATTTCATTCGCGGCTAGCCCTTCACGCACAGTTTTAAGGATCGGAATCGCACCGGCAACCGCCGCTTCAAAGAGGAGGAAAACACCATTTTCTTGCGCCTTTTTAAAGAGTTCATTTCCATGAAGTGCAATGAGCTCTTTGTTCGCGGTGACCACATGTTTTTTCGCATCAAGCGCGGCATTAATCGCCTCAAGTGCGGTGGTGGTTCCGCCCATCAATTCAACTATAATATCTATATCAGGATTTTGGGTAATCGTTGTAATATCGGTGGTTAGCGGTAGGTTGTAAGGATTATCACGATCGAGCGATCGGACGTAGACAGATTCAATTTCAATGGGAGTATTTATTCGGCGCGCAATCGCCTTCTTATTATTGTTAAGTGTTGCGACTACCCCAGACGCAACAGTGCCTAAACCCAAAATTCCTAACTTGAACGGTTTCATAAATCGATATATTCCTGATAGTAAATAAGTTAAATCGAAAAAATCAGTAAATCAGTATATAAGTAAAAAACAGTTTTGTCAGGTATCGCTCAGGGCTCTAAAGATAATAAAGCCCATCTTTCCGTTGATCCATTGATCTGTAAATGAAAAGACGGGCGTAATATTGGGTAAAGCCTTTAAAAATGGGCTAGCGAAAAAAATGGGTTAGCGAATGAGCGAATTGAGGAGTTCAATCGCGTGGTAAGCCCCTTGGTAGATTAAATAGGGTTGCGAGTCGCCATACATATAAGCGCCCGAGGTGATAAAGCGGTTTTGAGTATCAATATAGGCTTCATTCGGCGCGGTATTATGGTGACTGACGCCCCATTTTTCCGTCACATTTAAGAAATGCTGCGCGTTTTTCTCATCGCCAAAGGAGATCGATACATTCGAGAGACCAAAGGTTTTGGCCGTGAGTGCGAGCACAAGTGGGGCAGCGCAGATAGCGACAATTGGTTTTTTAAGTTCAATGGCAACGCGAAGCGGTTCAATTAGATCATCAGTGAGCGTTGCATTCTCGCCATCGCTTAAAAAGGTGGTGAAGTTTTTTACAACGCCAAAGCCACCAGGAAACGCGAGCGCATCATATTCACGAGGGTTAAGATCGGTTAAGGGTTTTACATTCCCACGAGCAATGCGGGCAGCTTCGACAAGGATATTGCGGGATTCAGCCACGACCTCATCGGTTTGATGGTTGACCACATCGAGCTGATTGCGATCGGGAGCATAGTAATCAATCTGATATTCACTTTGCGTAAGCGCAATCATTAATGAGACCGCTTCAGTGATTTCTGCGCCATCAATATGACCCGAGCCTGAGAGGATTAGTGCGACACGATGTTGACTCATAAAAACTCCTTTTTGACTAAAAAGTTATCGGGTTTGATAACAAATTTCATGATTTTACGTTAGAATGTTAAACAGCTGTTATTTGCCACATAATAACATGGCTATTCAACTACTTGAATTTAATTAACAATCCTTAAATTGTAAAGAATAAAAATATGAAGCGATTATTAATCATAGTACTCTTTGGGTTTCTGGCAGGGCAGGCCTCTCAAGCTGAGACGGCAAACACGCCTGCTGATTCACCGCTTGTGGATCTAATGCTCGGAGAATTATCGGTAGCCCGCGAGGATTGGCAGGGCGCGGCGGAATATTTTGATCGCGTTTTACAAGTAGAAGAGACGCCATTTTTACTCGAAAGACGCATTGGGCTCGATGCGGCACAGCAAAATTTACAAAATGCACTTCCGTACGCAAAACGTCTTGTGTCACAAGATCCCACAAATATCATCGCGTGGAATACGCTTGGGGTGATCTATCTTGAAAATAATGAGATTGATCAAGCGGCGGACGCGTTTTTAGAAGTGGTTAAACTGATCAAACACGAGGGCGAAGATGGCTATATTTCGGTACTGCGCACGCTTCAGCTCTATGATGCGTTAAGTCAAGCGAAAGTGCTCATCAATATGAGTGATAAAGATCCTGAAGCGATTTCACCGCTTCTCTATGCGGCGGGAATTTTAATTGATCTTAAAGATTTTAATCGCGCGAAACCCTTACTTCTTCAAGCTTATTTAATTGATGATAAGAGCCTTATGCTCAACTCGCTCATTGCCTATATGTATTGGTATAGCGGGGAATTGGAGATGGCGGTCGATTCGCTTAAAAAGGCCTACGAGCGCATCAATACCCCTGAAATTGCTAAAGAATATATCGCCATTTTAATGAACGATTTTCACTACCTTGAAGCGCTTGAAGTGGGTGAAAAGGTCCTTGCTGAGCATGAAACCATTCCAGCGCAACTCTATGGTACGTTAGCGGTTTTATATTATTCACTCAATGATCTGCCGAATGCGAAATTAATGCTCGATAAAATTGCCGACAATCAATTCTATTATGTGCAAACGGCCTTTTCGCTCTTTGATATGGCGGAGAAGAATCGGAATTACGATGGGCTTTTTACGCTGCTTCGCAATGATGAAGCGATGCCCAAAGAGTATTATATGCGCTATGAAGTCGCCCGTGCGGCCGCAGCGCTTAAAGTGAATAATTATCTCGAGTTTTTGACGATTTATGACGCTCTACGTGTTTACGCCCCTGAACAGGTGGCGTTTTTATATGTGATGGAGCTTGGCGAGCTTGAGAGTTTTAATGAGTATGATCGGGTCGAGGCGCTCTTGACGCTTTTAGGGGATAATCCTCTTCTTGATGAGTCGCTTGTGACCTATTTAAAAGCGATGGTGGAGTACAATCGTGGGAATGTCGCAAAGATGGAGGCGATCTTAAAGGCGCGTGTTACCGATGATCCAGATGATGCGATCAATCTCAACGCGCTTGGGTATTCACTCCTTGAAACTGGCGATCAAGAGCGGTTTGATGAGGCGTTTAAATATATCCTTGAGGCGAATGGGGTGATGCCACAGCAAGATTTTATCGAAGATAGCATCGGTTGGGCCTTTTATCTTAAGGGCGATTATGAAAAAGCGCAGCGTTATTTAGCCCGAGCATTTAGTCAAAACAACTATCCTGAGATTATTGGGCACTATATTTTAGTCCTTGATAAACTGGGAGAAACAGAGCGAGTCGCGCGATTATTGGCGACATTTAAAGCGGTGTATGGAGATACGCCGGAGTATCAAACGCTTGTTGAAACATTAAAGATGGAAGAGTAGGGAATTATGGTTACAACGCAACAACGACATCAATCTTTAATGCAGTGGTTTTTTGTGCTACTGCTTCTCTTTGTGGGAAATATGGCGTTCGCAAAGCAGGCATTAGTCGGTGAAGGGCGCGGAACGACCACGAATAAAGGTGAGCTGAGGATCGTCTTTCCCATTGATGAAAAGGTCTCCATTAACTCGTTTCGGTTAGCGAGTCCTGCGCGTCTTGTAATCGATATTCCCAATGCGAAATTGCGCAAACAAGCGCGGTCACTGCCGATTTCAAATCGCTTTGTCACCGGTGTTCGTTTAGGGACGCAACAAGGGACAGACCTTCGTATTGTGGTGGATTTAAAACAATCGATCCCGGCAAGTACGGCACTAATGAAGTCGCGTAATGGGTATGAGCTCGTTATTTTATTAAGCGGTGATGGCCGTGATACGCCCCAATCGGATTTAGCGGTGGGTGATCAAACCATGGTATCGGCGCAAACGGAAATTCAAGTGGCCAAAACAGTGCCGAAGAAAAATATTTTAATTGTTCTCGACCCAGGTCACGGTGGTAAAGACCCAGGGGCGCTTGGGCGTGCGGGAACGCGAGAGAAAGATGTGGTGCTTGAAATTGGTAAAAAACTGCGCGATAAAATTAACCGTGAGCGCGGTATGCGTGCGGTAATGACCCGTGATCGCGATGTCTTTATTCCGCTTCGTGAGCGGGTATTAATTGCGCGTCGTCATAAGGCGGATATGTTCGTTTCGCTCCATGCCGATGCGGGCAGCAGTACAGCCGATGGGGCATCGGTTTATATTTTATCAACAAGCGGTGCCTCGAGTGAAGCAGCGCGGATGCTCGCAAAAGCGGAAAACCGTTCGGATCTGATTGGTGGGGTAAAAATTTCTGATAAAGATGATGCGATTGCGTCAATGCTCCTCGATATCTCTCAGGATGCCACCATTGAGGCGTCAAACGCGCTTGGAAAGCATCTTTTGTCTCACTTAGGAAAGCATGCGAATCTGCATAAGAAAAATGTTGAGCGTGCAGGCTTTGCGGTCTTAAAAGCGCCGGATATTCCGTCAGTTTTAGTGGAAACGGGCTTTATCTCAAACCCTAATGAAGAGCGTAAATTAAAGAGTGCGCGTCATCAAAGTCAATTAGCCGATGATATTTTAGCGGGCATTAAGGCTTATTATCGTGAGCGTCCGGCGACTGAAATCGTCTATACCAAAGTGGCTCAAAAGCAACCGGCAGCGCAGCCTAAACCTCAAGTGGTAACCCCGCCGGTTCAAGTGGTGAAAACGCCGCCTCCTGCGAAAACGCAAAAACTGCCTGAGATTAAGCCTCAAGCCAAACCGCAAGATAATGAGATTGTGTTCCCGTCGATTCAATTTACCTCAACGGCGCAAGGTGGCAAACAAGTTGTGCCTCCTCCGGTTCAATTGGCTTCTAAACCCAATGGTTCGCAACGCTACATTACCCAAGAGGGCGATACAATTCGTGGCATCGCGAAAAAATTTGGTATCTTAGAGGGACAATTAAAACGAGCAAATCAATTGCCAAATAATCAGTTACGCGTTCCGATCGGTACCGAATTGGTGATTCCCCGCTAATCTCTAAAAGACGAGCATTCAAAGGGGCGCCGAGAGATCGAGCGGTCGCGAGGAGGGGGAATGTTACTCTATTATGTAGACCTGTTTGGAACGGCGGTCTTTGCGCTTTCGGGCGTATTAGTGGCGGCGCGTAAGCAGATGGATTTTGTCGGCGTTGTAGTCTTAGCTGCGGCCGTTGCGATCGGTGGTGGAACGCTCCGCGATCTTATCTTAGGTGTCGATACGGTGTTTTGGGTGGCGGATAATCTCTATCTCTACGTCACCTTTTTTGCGGCGGTGATTGGCGTGATTTTCCTGAAGATTTTTGATCATCTTGACCGCAGGCTCCTCCTTCCCGTCTGTGATGCGATTGGCGTTGCCGTCTTTTTAGGGATTGGGCTCACCAAATCGCTGGCCTACGGTACTTCCGATCTAGTGGCCATTATTTTAGGTACGGTAACCGCGGTGGGTGGCGGTATGCTGCGCGATCTTTTAGCTCGTGAAATCCCCTTTGTTCTTAAAAAAGAGATCTACGCCACCGCCTGTGTAATTGGTGGCGTGGTGATGGTTTCAGCCCTTCATTTAGGCCTTTCCGATACGCTTTCGCTGCTCCTTGGAATGGGGGTTACCTTGGCGATTCGCCTTATTTCTATTTTCTATTCATTACGATTACCGGAGTTTCGTCTATGACGCGTCTATTTACGTTATTTTTAACGTTTTCATTGGCTTTTTTCGGAATGTTTTCCGGGGCAAATGCCGCTTTAGTTGAGCCTCTTGATGGGCAAGATCAATCCTTTTTCTGGAAGATTGAGAAAGAGGGTACGGAGCCTTCCTATCTGCTTGGCTCAATGCATACGGGGTATAAAGATTCCGAGCTTCCGCTTGAGTATGTGGCGCACCTTGAAAAGAGTGATCGTTTAGTGCTTGAGATTTCGCCAGAAGATGAGGATCTGATGCCGTTTGTTTTTACTATGTACAATTTAGAGGGTACGACGCGAAAAGCACTCGGCGAAACGCGTTATCAAGCCCTTTTTAAAAAGTGGAGCGAGATCGGTCTTGAGCCACAATTGATCGAGAGTCTTAATCTTTGGGCGATTATGATGCTTTTTGAGATGGCGCTTCCTGAGCCATTATCTGCCGATTTTGGCGTGGATTTTCTACTAACGGAAAAGGCACGTGAACTTAATAAAGCAATGCATCCTCTTGAAGATGTCAGTGTTTCAATTGAGAAATTTAGTTCAATTCCGACGGATCGATTACTTGAAGCGATCGATATTCGTATCGAACATTTTGATGCAATGCAGGCACAAATCTCTGAACTCGCCCGCCGTTATTATGAAGGCGATACCGCAAGTGTTTTAGCCTATGCCAATGAAGATCAGCTCTCGGATTTTTATTCAGAAGAAGCGAAAGCTTATTGGGATGATTGGTTTGTTCGCCAAATTCTTACTGAGCGTAATCATCTCTGGATGCCCGAATTATTACCCCTTCTTGAGGCAGGCAATAGCTTTATTGCCGTCGGTGCACTCCATCTCTTTGGCGAAGAGGGGCTTCTTAATTTGTTAGAAAAAGAAGGCTATGAGCTCACGCCGATCATTTTAAAATAGTTACACGAAATGTTTTCTTAAACATAAGGTAATAGTGATATTACCGCTTAAGATAAAGGCCCTCTAAACGAGGGCTTTTATTTCATTTTGTAGATAGATAAGTAGGGGGGGGGTTACCCAATAAAATATTTATATAGTGTTTGAATGCTTAATGCAGTCATAATGGCTACAACAATGGCGCCAAAAATGGTTTGCCACATGGGATGTTTGTAGTCACCGACGACTTCTTTTTTATATGCGGCGATTAAGATTGGGCCTAATGTGAGAGGTAAAATCAGGCCATTGAGTGCACCGACTAAGATTAATATCTCGACAGGACGACCAACGCTCACAAAGACTACCGTTGAAATGAAGATAAATGCAATGATAAAACGATTTTGATGTTGTGCGACTTTGGGGCTAAAGATACGCAGGAACGTTACCGAGGTATACGCCGCGCCAATCACAGAGGTAACTGCAGCTGCCCACATGATCACCCCAAAAATCAGATGACCTGTTTTTCCGGCGGCATGCTCAAATACTGAAGCGACAGGATTTCCTGCGGCAAGTTTATAGCCTTGTGATATAACGCCAAGCACTGCAAGGAATAAAATGACACGCATAATGGCCGTAACGCCAATTCCCATCAAAGAGCTTTTAGAGACATCTGAAAGAGCTTCTTTACCATGAACACCTGCATCAAGCAATCGGTGTGCACCAGCAAAGGTGATATAGCCACCGACTGTTCCACCCACTAACGTGACAATTGCAAGGATTGTGCCTGAGTCAAAGGATTCAGGGATAAAAGAGCGATACGCAGCTTCTCCAACGGGGGGAGAGGATTTAAACACAACGTATAGCGTTAAAAAAATCATTAAGATTCCGGCATATTGAACAAATTTATCCATAATGCGTCCGGCTTCCTTAAACATAAAGATTCCAATTGCAATAGCGGCGCTAATCATAGCGCCTACCTCAACGGATACACCGGTAAATACATTAATTCCAAGGCCTGCCCCGGCGACGTTACCAATATTAAAGGCTAATCCGCCAATCACCACTAAAAATGAGACAAAATAGCCAAGGCCAGGTATGACTTTATTGGCAATATCTTGGCCTCGCATATTGGAGACGGTAATAATACGCCAAATATTGAGCTGTGCGCCTAAATCCAAAATAATCGAGATAAGAATCACAAATGCGAAACTTGAACCTAATTGATCGGTGAAAGTAGTCGTTTGAGTTAAAAATCCGGGACCAATAGCAGATAACCCCATGAGGAATACCGCACCAATAATAGCACTCCGTCTCTCTTTAATCGTATTCATAAGAACTCCTTTTATGGTTATTGTTATTATTATGAGTTGAGAGTAAAGCTAATTTAAATGGCAGATGTGATGGAAATATGGTGTGAATGAAGTGATTTATGAATTGCTTTAGCAAACTCAAGAGCGGTTATGCCATCACCATGAATGCAAAGTGTATCGGCTTCTAGTGAAATGATTTCTCCACAGGTCGTTGTTACACTTTTCTCTTGAATCATCTGTAAGACTTGTTTGAGCGCGATTTCAGGGTCAATAATCAATGCATTTGCTTCGCGTCTAGAGGTGAGATTACCATCTTTTTGATAGGTTCGATCCGCAAAGACCTCGCTTGCAACCGGAATATCTGCTTCACGGCCCGCCTCGATCATGCAACTTCCCGCTAAGCCGTAAAAAATAGCCTCTCCTTTTGAAATATCCGCAATAGCGTGTGCGATCGATAGGGCAAGCGTTTTATCGCGTGCCGCCATTTGATAGAGCGCACCATGAGGTTTAACATGATGCAATTTTCCGCCGATTGCCTCTAAGAAACCTTTTAGCGCACCTACTTGGTAAATAATCAAGTCGTAAGCCTCCTCAGGGGTAATTGCAAGATTGCGACGTCCAAATCCTTGTAGATCAGGCAGAGAAGGGTGCGCGCCAATTGCCACATTATTTTCTAAAGCCAGTTTAACGGTTTGATGCATAATCGTCGGGTCACCAGCGTGAAAGCCACAGGCGATATTTGCAGAGCTGATCAGCGGTAAAATAGCTGCATCATTTCCCATCTTCCATGGGCCAAAGCTCTCTCCTAAATCGCAGTTTAAATCGATTTTAAGAGCGGATTGATTATTCATAATATCCTCCAAAGGCTGTTTTTGAGAGTTGTAACATAGATTCAACAGTATTAAGGTATTGTTGTTGAACTTGCAAGCGACGATTTGCCTCAGCATCATCAATTAATTTAAAACGCACGCGTTGGCGCGTTGCAATGTAAGCGAGTTTCCAAAGTTCAGCTTGAGGGATGACAGCAATTCTAGGGTATCCACCGGTGCTTTGACACTCTGCAGCAAGAATGAGCGGTTGCCCATTTGGCGGAACTTGAATGACACCTTCAAAAACGCCTTGCGAGCGCATGTCAGTGGTGATATCTCGCGTAAGAATAGCGCCTTCTAATCGTGTCCCCATTCGATTGCTATTATTGCTAATACGCCATAGCTCTGCCCAAAATACTCGGCGAGAATCCTCTGAAAATTGATCATATTCAGGGCCTTTAAGTACTGAAATGGTTGTACTAATAAAGGTGCGATTAAATGCACGAACCCCAATTGCGTGCGTAATAACGGGCTGCTCTTTTGCAATAGGAATCAAATCCCCATCACTTAATGTAGAACCATCTTTTTTGTGTCCGCCGAGGTGATTTTTAATATCGGTACTGTAAGAATCCATTATCCGTGGCGTATCAAATCCTCCAGAGACAGCGAGATAGCAATACATACCGGAATTATGCGTTGGTTTTAATTCAACGGTCTCTCCTTTTTTTATATGAATGCGCCATCCGTGCCACCCTTGTGCTCGATCATTGATATTAATGGCGCAGTTTGAGCCGGTTACGGCAATCCAGCAGTTGCGATGAAATCGAACCTTCACCGGCGTTAAAATAACCATTTCAAGGGCTGCAGTGTTTCCAGGGTTACCGACTAAACGATTGGCTAAATGCAGTGATACACCATCAATTGCGCCTGCTTTTCCAGCCCCTAGATGGGCGTGAGAAAAACGGCCATAATCTTGGATTGTGCTACTGAGTCCTGCTTTAATGACTTCCATCATAAGAGAATCTCCTCGGCAATAAACTTCAGTTGATCGCCTGGTAAAAAGAGGGAAGGGTGTTCTCGTGTTGCATCAAAAAACGCAAGGCTTGTATTTCCGATAATTTGCCACCCTCCTGGTGATTCAGCAGGGTAAACGCCGGTTTGCGCTCCACCAATGCCGACGCTTCCTGCTGGAATTTTGAGGCGTGGTTCTGCCCGGCGAGGGGTTTCTAACGAGCGATCTAGGCCACCTAAATAAACAAATCCTGGCATAAAGCCGATAAAATAAACGGTATAGAGTGGCGCTGTGTGGCGCTGAATAACCTCCATCGGGGTTAGGTTATGAATGGCCGCAACCTCTGATAGATCAGGGCCTTTTTCTCCACCATAAATCACAGGGACTTCAATGGTCTTTCCCTTGAAATGATTGCTTAAATCAATGGAGTTAGATTGATGCCACAATGACGTTAAACGAGTAATTAATGCTTGTTTATCACAATCTGCATAGGGATTGAGTGTAAGCGTTAAACTATTCATCCCAGGAATAATATCAATAATTTGCCTATCTTCGGATGCAGTTAATTCTGTGCTAATCCACCAGATGCGTTGCTGAATGTCGAGCGTGACCGCTCCTTTTGTTGCAAGCGTAATTCCCCGATCGCCAACCGAATAAATTTCGATAGACACACTATTCCCCTTTGGTTATTAAATGCTAGTACGCGTTTTATTGAATAGCGTAATTTTAAATGGTTATTTTTATAGTATTTACACAATCAGAGTACAAAATTTTTTGAGTCGCTGTCAATATTCGATTAGGAAAGTAGGGCTTTCGCCGCATTTTAGAGCTTATATTTTTATGAAGATAAATTTGAGTAAAAACCATAATAAAAATCCAAAGAAAACTGTAAAGACCCTTTAGTTAACTCATTGAAATATTTTTCGAACAACCATTTTTCACAATTTATTTTGTAAAGATAAGTAAAATGAGGTTGTCGACATGGTTTGGTGGGTGCTATAAGTTTCTATCGACAAAAAACGATACAACATCGATTGAAACGGAGGCTCATGGAGGGTTTTGAGCGCTAGTCAAAAGGAGTGACTGCTATGAAAGGATTTAAATTAACGCTCGCGTGGCAAATTTTAATTGCCTTAATTTTAGGGATCGCCGTGGGGACGGTGCTTCATAATCAACCGGAGACGGCCACCTGGGTCGATGGGTTGATTCAAAATGGATTTAAACCAGCGGGTGAGATCTTTATTCGCTTGATTAAAATGATTGTGGTGCCGATTGTCTTTGCGACGATTGTGGTCGGCGTTGCAGGTATGGGGGATTCGAAAAAGCTCGGTCGGATCGGCTTTAAATCGATTCTCTACTTTGAGATTATTACCACCATTGCGATTGTGGTCGGGATTACGGCGGCGAATCTCTTTCATCCGGGAACGGGGATTGATGTGTCGGCGTTAACGCAAAGTGATATCTCCCAGTACGCGCAAGGGGCGGTGTCGGTTCAGCATGATAATCACTTTGTGAAAACGCTGTTAGGCCTCATTCCAACCAATATTGTGGACTCGATGGCAAAAGGAGATATGCTTGCGATTATCTTCTTTGCGGTGATCTTTGGCGTCTCTCTAGCCGGTCTTTCGAGCGATAAACGCAATCCGTTAATTAATGTGTTAAATAGCGTTGCGGAGACGATGTTTCGGGTGACCAATTTGATTATGCGTTACGCGCCGATTGGGGTGTTTGCTCTCATTGCTGTCACGGTGACGCAATTTGGATTTGAGTCGCTGATTCCGCTCTTAAAACTAGTGGTCCTTGTGTATGCGGCGATTATCTTCTTTGCGATTGTGGTCTTAGGGGGAGTGGCGAAACTCTTTGGGCTCAATATCTTTAAGTTGATGGCGATTTTAAAAGATGAATTGATTCTTGCTTATTCAACCTCAAGCTCTGAAAGTGTGCTTCCGCGCATTATGCAAAAGATGGAAGCCTATGGCGCACCGAAAGCGATTACGGGGTTTGTGATTCCAACAGGATATTCCTTTAACCTCGATGGCTCGACGCTCTACCAGAGCATTGCGGCGATCTTCGTGGCGCAATTATTTGGCATTGATCTCTCGATTTGGCAGGAGATTACTCTTGTTTTAACGCTGATGATTACCTCAAAAGGGATTGCGGGCGTTCCAGGCGTGTCGTTTGTGGTATTACTTGCAACCTTAGGCAGCGTTATGCCGATGGAGCAAGCAACTTTAGGACTTGCCTTTATTGCCGGTGTCGACCGCATTATGGATATGGCGCGTACCGCGTTAAATGTGGTGGGGAACTCTCTTGCTGCACTTGTAATTGCGAAATGGGAAGGGCAGTTTGATGAGGATAAAGCTCGCCGTTATGAAGCTGAAATGTTAGGGATCGAGGAGGATCAAAACCGAGAGGTTTTGGACGATCAAGCGTTACAGGTGCCGCTCGTTTTATCAAAGGCAGAGCAGGATTAAAACTACGATAACCTGAGTAATAAAAGCGGACAATAAAAAACCTCTTAAGCGCCGATTTATTTGAAAGGCATGCTTAAGAGGTTTTTGCGTTTTAGCCTTGATGGTTAATGTCTAAATCGACAATTAACGATTACGTTTTGCTGCGATACGCATTCTAAGCGCGTTGAGCTTGATGAAGCCTTCCGCGTCTTTTTGGTTGTATGCGCCTTCGTCATCTTCAAACGTTGCGATTGATTCATCAAAGAGAGAATCGTCTGATTTACGGCCAACAACAATGACGTTGCCTTTGTAGAGTTTAAGGCGAACTACACCGTTCACATATTCTTGTGATTTGTCGATCATGGTTTGAAGCATTTCACGCTCAGGGCTCCACCAGTAACCGTTATAGATGAGGCTTGCGTAACGTGGCATTAATTCATCTTTAAGGTGTGCAACTTCACGGTCTAAGGTGATTGATTCGATCGCGCGGTGTGCTTTAAGCATGATGGTGCCAGCTGGGGTTTCGTAGCATCCGCGAGCTTTCATACCCACGTAACGGTTTTCTACGATGTCCACACGGCCAATTCCGTTGTCGCCTGCGAGTTTGTTAAGGCGTGCCATCACCGTTGCAGGTGATAAACGCTCGCCATCGATCGCAACGATGTCCCCTTTTTCATAGGTTAATTCTAAGTAAGTTGGGGTGTTTGGAGCCTCTTCAGGAGAAACCGTCCAGCGCCACATGTCCGCTTCTGGCTCTGCCCATGGATCTTCCAAGAGGAGACCTTCATAGGAGATATGAAGTAAGTTAGCATCCATTGAATAAGGTGATTTTTTACCGTGACGGTCGATCACGATGTTGTTTTTCTCAGCATAATTGAGGAGCTTTTCACGTGACATTAAGTCCCACTCACGCCATGGTGCGATCACTTTAACGTCGGGTTTAAGTGCATAAGCACCCAGCTCGAAACGTACTTGGTCGTTTCCTTTACCGGTTGCGCCGTGTGAGATCGCATCTGCGTTGGTTTCATTGGCGATTTCGATTAAGCGTTTTGAGATTAACGGACGCGCGATTGAAGTCCCTAAAAGGTATTCGCCTTCATAAATTGCATTGGCACGGAACATTGGAAAGATAAAGTCACGAGCAAACTCTTCGCGTAGATCGTCGATATAGATCTCTTTAACCCCTAATGCTTGCGCTTTTTCGCGTGCAGGTTCAACTTCTTCGCCTTGTCCGATATCAGCGGTAAAGGTTACCACTTCACAGTTATACTCATCTTGTAGCCATTTTAAGATCACAGAGGTGTCCAGGCCGCCAGAGTAGGCGAGGACGACTTTGTTTACTTTATCCATTAGTGTCTCCTGTTGTACTAATTGCTAATTATTGATTTTGAAAAGTTCTTCAATTTCAGGGATGCTATCTTTATTGTTGATATAAAGAATTATGTGGTCATCATCTTCGATTAACGTTTCATCGTTGATGATGAGGACGTTACCTTTCCGTATGATACCAGATAAAATGGTTCCCTCGGGCCATTTTATGTCACATATATGTTTGCCGATGAGCTTCGAGCTCTCTTCTGTACCATGGGCGACAATTTCAATCGCTTCCGCGCTGCCAAGTCCAAGTGAATAGACCTGCACCACATCGCCTTTACGGATGTAGGTCAGGAGCGTACTTAAGGTGACTTGTTGCGGTGAAAAGGCAAGGTCAATCTTCGATTCTTCTTGAATCAATTCCAAAAAGGAGGAACGATTAATCAGCGTCATCGCATATTTTGCTCCAAGCCGTTTTGCGAGCATGCTCGATAAGATATTGGTCTGATCGTCGTTCGTTACCGCGCAGAAAATATCGGTGGTTTCGATATTCTCTTCAAAGAGAAGGTTTTCATCGGTACAGTCGCCTTGAAGCACTAGGCTATTATTGAGATTGGAGCTTAAGCGGTGCGCCCGATCGGAATCGGTTTCAATCACTTTAACTTGCGCAAAGGTTTCGAGTGTTTCCGCCAGTTGCGCGCCGATATTCCCGCCACCTGCGATAATAATTTTCTTCGCCGTTTTATTGGTGGGATTGAGCTTTTCAATGAGATGTCGGGCTTGATGACGCGCCGTTAAAAAGTAGAGATAATCCCCCGGAAGAAGTACGGTTTCACCATTTGGGAAAAATTCCTCCCCATCGCGAAAGAGTACGGTGAAATTAACATTAATATGGGGCAGTTTCTCGCGGATCTCAGCAATGGAGCGATAGGCAAAGGGTGCGCCTTCTTGAATGTCGGTAGAGATCATCAGCGCTTTCCCTTTGGCAAAACGTAGCACATCGTGCGCGCCGGGAAGCTCGATAATATTTTTAATCTGATCGGTTACTAAAATTTCCGGGCTGATCACCACGTCAATATTAAATGCTGAATTGATCTTATAACCAAAGATATTGTCGGAATGCTCGATATAGGCTTGGGAGCGCAGACGGGCAATTTTGAGTTTGACATTAAAGAGAGAATAGGCAAGCTGACAGGCCACAATATTGACCTCATCACTTGATGTAACGGCAATTATAATATCGGCACTGGCAGCATCCGCTTCCTCTAAAACGGTGGGATGCGCCGCGTTACCACGAATGGTACGGATATCATATTGCTCTTTAAGGGCCGCTAACGGTTCGTAGTGACTATCGATAATCGTAATCTCATTTTGCGCCTCTTTCGAAAAGACGTGCGCAACCGTGGAGCCAACCTGACCTGCGCCTAAAATTAAAATCTTCATGACAAATTTGCTTATGGAATAATCGCACTCAATTATAGCCCATTTAAAAGGGGATTGATACGAGGCTTCACAACAAACGCTAAGTTTTTTATAAAATGCAACTGATTACTGAAAATGATTTGAAAAGAAGAATGATTTTCGTTAGTATGCGCACTTACAAGTAAGTTTGAGTTGCTTGATTATTAAGGCGACAAACCTCGTTAGGTGAGGCTCCTATAGGGAGATACGTTACTGCCCAGAAACGTCGAGAGACACCAATGGGTTAGCAGAGAAAATCGAATTAAGGTTTCTTTAATGTAACTGGTTAAATGGAGCATTAACCGGCCCTATAGTGCTAAAACTTTACGAAGGGGGATCCTTCAAACATCGACTTTGAGCGTCTCATGTTGAGGCGACTCAGCCATCGTTGCGTCAATTTTGGTAAAACCTCCATCGCTATCGAATAAATATGCGAAAATAGAGCCCATTGTGAACGGCATCTATTTTTAGTCATTATTGATATCAAATTTATTGAGCTTTATTGATAATCAAGCTGCGCTCGAATTGTATAATTATATATTCGTGCTAAAAGATGAGGGAGTATCCTATGGTCATTCAAGATCTCAAGATGAGCTTTGCAGAAGATACCGTCGGTTCGTTAATGAGCCACGAGTTTATCCGCATTCCTGAAGATTATACCGCTGATGAAGCGATTGTATATCTGCGCCAAAATGTGCGTGGAAAGGCCAATATTCACTATATCTATGTGGTCGATAGCACCGAAAAGATTAAGGGCGTACTCTCACTTCGCGAGCTCTTAGGCGCAAAAGGCGACCTTATTTTAAAAGAGTTTATGAAAAAAGAGCTCATTGTGCTCGATTCAAATCTCGACCAAGAACTTGCCGCGCGAATCTTCCAAGATACCGACCTTGTCACCATTCCCGTTGTGGATGAAGAGCGTCATATGATTGGGGTAATCCACGTCGATGCGATGATGGACGTTATGCAGGAAGAGGCTACCGAAGATATTCATAAAATGGCGTCGATCTCGGTGGACGATGAGAAAATTGAGGGTGGGCTATTAAAAGCGCCATCGCTCTGGCTCTACGTTAAACGGATGCCGTGGCTGGTAATTTTAGTCTTTGTGAATCTATTATCCGGCGCGGGGATTGCCAATTATGAAGAATTAATTGGGCAATACGTTCACGTGGTATTCTTCTTACCGCTTTTGATTGCAAGTGGTGGAAATACCGGATCGCAATCGACGACGCTGGTGATTCGTTCGATGGCAGTCGGTGATGTTAAAGCGCAAGATTGGTTTAAAGTGATAATGAAAGAGCTTTCCGTTGCGATCCTCCTTGGGCTGACGATGGCGATTGCGATCGCAGGGATTGGTTATTATCGTGGCGTGCATAGTGCGATGGGGAATGTGGGGCTAGAAACAGCGATTGCGGTCGGTTCATCGATGGTGATTGTTGTGCTTTTCGGAGGCCTCCTCGGGGCGATTCTCCCCTTTATCTTCCGTTGGTTTAAACTTGACCCGGCAACGGCGAGCACACCGCTTGTCACCTCAATTTGTGATATCGCAGGGGTCTTTATCTATTTTGGCATTGCGAGCATGTTTTTAAATATTGGTTAATTTAATTGCCGATTTTGATAAAAACGTGATAAAAGATCTGAAAGGGCGAGTGTTGGACTTGCCCTTTTGTTATGGTAAAGGGAATTACATAAGGGAGCGTAACGCATGTTAAAACGACTGGAATCGATGATTGAATCCTTCGAGCCGTATCTTAAACGGCAAAATTTAGCGGTAGCGCTATTTGGATTCTCCTCCGGGCTTCCGATTATGATGACGTTGATGACGCTCACCTATTGGCTCTCAAGCCACGGCGTCAAAAAAGAGATGATCGGACTTGCCTCGCTTTTAGGATTACCATATGCCTTTAAATTCCTGTGGGCACCACTTCTTGATCAATATCGCTTGCCGCTATTTGGATTATTTGGGCGCCGTAAAGGTTGGATTCTCTTTTTTCAGCTCGGTTTAGCACTCGTTTTTGTCGGATTATCGTTTATCGATCCGAAATCCTCGCCGATATTAACGGGGTTATTGATCTTTATTCTCGCCTTTTTCTCTGCAAGCCAAGACATTGTGATTGACGCTTATCGCATTGACTATTTAACGCCGGAAGAGCAGTCTTATGGCAGCAGTAGCTCGCTGATGACCTATCGTTTAGGGATGCTCGTCATGGGTGCAGGTGTGCTCAGTCTTTCGGACTATTTAAGTTGGGGAATTATCTTTATGCTACTCGCGGGGCTTTTTATGACGCTCGCGATTGCTACGCTATTTATCACGGAGCCCGAGATCATGCTTGAAGCGGATAAGAGCGAAGAACATGATGCGCCAAAAACGATTAAAGGCCATCTGCGTAATCTTTTTAAGAGTACGATGCTTACCTTTAAGCAATTTTTTATCCGCGATAAATCTCTGATAATCCTATTTTTTATTATCTGTTATAAATTGCCCGATGCGATTTCTGGCGTAATGGTGGCAGATTTTTATACCGATATGGGCTATAACGGCACTCAAATTGGGGTGGTTACTAAAGTTTACGGGCTTATTGCAACGCTCATAGGCGCGTTTGTGGCGGGAAGTGTGATCCGTACGATCGGAATTTATAAAAGCCTCCTCTATTCGGCGGTTGCGATCGGGGTGACGAATTTAGGCTATCTATTAATTTTGCATTATCCGACGATCCATTCATTAGTGATTGCGATCACGTTAGAGAATTTTGTCTCTGGGTTTGCGAGCGCGCTCTTTATTATGTTTTTAAGCTTGCTTTGCGACCGGAATTATTCGGCGACGCAATATGCGCTATTAAGTTCCCTTTCGGCGGTTGGGCTTCGTCTTCTTGGAGGGAGTTCGGGGTTTTTAGTGGCGGAATATGGTTGGTATGATTTCTTTATCGGCACGGCATTTCTCTTTATTCCGGGGGTGATTCTGCTCTTTGTGATTCGCCGAGAAGTCAAACCGTTAACGCCGATGGAATAAAAAAGCACTGCGGATTTTAAGGGCAGGAACCCTGTCATCGCGTCAGTGCTTAGATCTTCAATTACACAATGTTAATTGAACGAATTATGCAACGGTAAATTCAGCAGTAACGATCTCATTGGCCGTGGGGTTGTCTGGGTCAATTGACGTGGTAAGTTTAAGACTCATCTCATCGCCAGTCTTCATTTTGGCAACGCCTTTGGGTGTACCGGTAAAGACTAAATCCCCTTTCTGAAGACCGTAGATGGAATTTAAATGCTCCAAAAGCGTGGGGATATCAAAAATCAGCTCAGAGAGATGCCCGGTTTGACGGCGCTCACCATTGACATCGAGTGAAAAACGAATCTGTCCAAGCGGCATTGCGGCCTCTGAAAAGGGAATGAATTTTGAGATTGGCGCTGCGCCTTTAAAGCCTTTACTGCGCGACCAAGGATGCCCTTTTGATTTTTCAATTGATTGAATATCTCGCGCGGTGAGATCAAGCCCAAGTCCGATTGCCCCAATAAAATTGAGCGCATTCTCTTTGGTGAGTCCTTCGGCATCTTTATTGATGAAAAGTACCAGTTCCGCCTCGTGATGCACATCCTCAGAATAGACAGGAAGAGGAATCTGAGACCCTTCATGAAGAAGCGTGCCGGTGGGCTTAAAAAATACAAGTGGGGCTTCGGGAACCGGATTATTAAGCTCGTGGGCGTGCTCAATATAGTTGCGTCCAATGCAAAAAATGTTACGAACCGGTTCTTTATCATGGCGAATAACAATGTAACTCATACTAATCTCCTCGTTGTTTTTATCTGAAGATAATCCACTCTTCTCCCATCATTTGTACCATGCTTAACCCGCTTTGAGAAGATTTTTCTTGTGCGTAAATGGAGAGGGGCGGAAGAAAAAAGGGAAAGAGTGTGATGCTCTTTCCCGCGGGTTATATCATGGGAGATCTTAAATGGATAGAATAATCAAAAGATCACTATTGTGCGATGTAGCGTTTATATGGGTCATATCCCATGCCGCGGCGGGTATAAGCGCGTTCTGCCTGTAGACAGGGGCTGTTTGTTCGAATGGTTGATTCTCCCTGATGTCTTTCGTCCCAGCTACCATTTGATTGACGGATTTTATCAATTTCAGTTAGGCAGCTATTATAGGTTTGGACGAAAATTTCATCCTCATTTAAGAAGTGTTTGATTAGCTCTTCACTTTTTTGATTCCACTCATTTGTCCAAACACGGCAGTTTGTTGAGTAGCTACCATCTTTACAGTAATCGGCTTTTTTAGTCTCTATTGCAGAGAGATCTAAACCGTCCAATTCGGCCTTGCCTTGTTCGCTTGTAGCCATTTCCCATACAGAACAGACAGATCCACTGCGTTTATCAAGATTACAAAACTCATTTTCTTTCTCTTTTAATTCAAGGAATGAAAATTGTAACAGTTCTGTTTTTCCAGAGGTGACCGCCTCATCATAGATCTCTTTCCAAGCGGCGCAAGAGGGGCTGGGGGCTTGCAAAAATCCTTGGTTACACTCTACTTTGAGGTATTCAGAGATTGTGGTTTGCCAGGTGGCATTTTTATGTTGCTCAAGAATCGCTGCTTTTTCAGTTGCGATCTCTTTTAAGCGTGCCTCTTCTTCACGTTGTTTTTTAAGCTCTCGCTCCGCAACTTCTTTCTCATAATCGAGTTGGCGCTGTTTTTTTAGGGCAGCATCGGCTGCATGGCACTCTTTGTCGTTGAATGCTTTTTCGTACGCTTTTTCATCATTTTTTTCGATAGCAGCGTAGATCTTTTCTTCACAGGACTTTAGTTTAGTTTCAGCCTTATCTTGATGTTTAAAGAAGTACTCTTCATCGTGTTCGCCACATCCTACTAATAGGACGCTTAGAAGTCCCGCCGCAATGATTTTTTTCATATCATATCCTCATTTTTTGCAATAAATTGATTTGTAGTTTTAAAAACATCGTGACATATTATCACTAAACGCATTTTTATATAATGATTTATTATTTTCAATAAGCAATTGATAATAATAGTGGTTGGTAATAAAAAGCCCCAACATTAAAAGTCGGGGCATGGATGATTGAATGATTGCGTTTTATGATGGCGCGTTAGAAGTTATAACGGATTCCAAAGTTCGCTTGGACGGAGTCGTCGATATAACTACCTGAACGATAATTTACTTCACCAAAAAGGGATAAATCATCTTGGATTTTTGCGTTAAAACCGACGCCGGCTTTGATGTGATCGCCTGAGAAATCATTGACGAAATTGTGGCGATTATTAATGCGGACTTTATTGTCATCAATAAATTCGTGATTCCACGCAAATTTCACATAGGGTGAGAAAATGGTGCTATTTTCGAGATTAAAATCTTTCCCGAAGCTAAAGCCCAGTTCACTTGTGAGGGAATCGTGTGAGCTGATATGCGCTTCCATGCCATTGCTGAGTTTAATGTCTTTACTATTGACGCTGATATAGCTGAGTTTCCCGTAGGGTTCGATCCAGAGATTATTACCTAAATCCCAATCGTATCCGGCTTCAAGCGAGAGTCCATACCCGTGTTGCGAATAGTCACTTGAGACGATATCGCCTTGGGTTGATCGGGCGCGAAGTTCATTATCAAAATGGTTATATTTTAAAACCCCATCAAGATAAAATCCGTTGTCAAAAAAGTAGGTTGCATAAAGCCCTAATGAATAACTATCGACCTTACTTTTGCCGCCACGATGATGTTTCACATCGGACCAGCTGTAGTTCGCCATTCCTCCAAGAAGAAGTGATCCAGAATCGAGCGTTAACACGGTATCTGCCCCAATCTCTAAGCCCATTTGTTCAAGGTCAAAGTGGGCAGGGCCTTCCTTAATTTTAGTGGAATCCCCAATAACACGCCCCCAAACGCCGGCGCTTTCTGCATTGGCTTTTACGCTCCCTTTACGAAAGCGAAGATTATTCATCTCGTTTGCCATAATCAGTTGTGGCGCGCTCGCTAAACTAATCACTGCATCCGTTGATGGCGTTGTTTCGAGGATTGGTGGAGTTGGATCGATCGGATTTGGATCCGTTGGATCGGGATCGATCTGTTTTTCAGCACTTAAATACCAAACTTTTTTGTTGTTTTCATCACGATTATGAAGATAAAAGAGGTAGGTACCGCCATCGATCGCATTGATGTTTGTCCCATCTACTTTCGTGAGAGCAAAATGGGTATTACCACTTTCATCCGTTACAAGAGGAAATTCTATTTCATCTGGTTTAGTGATCTCAACACCGGAGTCTTTTACGCCAAGCTTATGGCTTCCACTCCCGTTTATAATGTAGAGGTAATCCCCATCATCTTCTGCAATGGAGGAGCGGAGATTAAAAAGCCCGCCATTACCAGTGAGGTTCTCAATTTCAAGCGTGGTATATTCGTTACCCACAAAATTAATGACTGAATCATCATCGCTAAAGGTGAGATTGTTGATATTAGAATATTCAGTGATATTCCAGGTTGTACCCTTTAGGTCGAAGTTGATTTCGCTCCCATCGCTGTAATAAGAGTTTCCGGTAATAGTCGAACCTGGATCAAATGTCATATCGATATAAGCATCACCCTTTTCGCCAGAAAAAGCAGCAATACGACCATTTAAAGTATATTTCCCTGATTTACCTATGATGTTTCCACCATTCCATACATATAGGGAATATGCACTTTTTGAAGGATCATCTGATCGTGCTTGCATCGTGCCCCCATTTAAAATAACTTTAGAGTGGTGCATGTCTTGAATATTATTGGGATGCCACGCATAGATAGCATATGCATTGCCAGCGGTGGATTCTGCTAGGAGGTTTAATCCTTTCTTTGCAATTACAGTTCCTCCATAGCTTGACCCCAATGCCTCACTATCTCCTTTATTAGTAGAGGTATGAATCCTAGAGTTTTCTCCAAGATTGATAGTGGCACCTGTATTATGTGCCTGTATGCCTTGCGCTTTGCCTTTGCCCAAGTTTTTGATGCTAAATGTAGAGTTGTCTCCAACATTAGCCTCAAAAATGCTTCCGATTCCAGCATTATAGAGCTCAGTCGCGCCTAAAACTTGCAGTCCAATAACCCACTCACCAGCATTTCCTGTGATGTTAACTGTCGAGTTTTCACCGATGGTTATACGAGAGCCATTAAATGAATTATCCTTAAGAGTTCCGGTTTCAACATAAATACCATCAATAGCTTCGTCCGTTGATGTGCCGTTGTCATCCACTGTATAAATCAATTGCTTAAAATTGGCATCTGAGTTTTTTACAATTAAACTTTCGATTCCGTAATTAAGGTAGTTCTGAAGTGTATGCGTGATATCGACAACGCCATCATACTTAAATAATTTCGTATCTGAAATGCGTAAAGCAGTAGTATCAGATGTCTTAATCACGCCTCCAGCATCAATTAACTCCTGCAGATTTGTGACGGTTGACGTTGCAGGAGCTGCGTAGATGATTCCACCGGCGAGAATCGCGCTCACAAGTAGATATAAGCGTTTTTTGTTATGGTTCATAGTTGTTTGTCTTCCTTTATCTTACGTTGCATAAGATGTAACCAAAATGATATCTCTACTTCATGTTAACAATTAAAATAATGTAATTAAATGTAAGTTTTTGTTTTTAATTGTTGGCATGTTAATTATATAAATTGATAGATTGTTACGCAACTATGCAAAGGATGGGAGATAATGATGAGAGAGGTATGGAGAAAAAGGAGGGGGATGTATAAAGGGAAGGGCATAAAAAACAGTTATAAAAAAAAGACCTCTTAAATAACATATTTTTATTTAAATACAGTTAGATAGAGGTCTTGATAAAGGTGTTTGAAAGTGCCGCATTGAGCGGGCCAATCATACCGATTATTGAAATTAACCATCGATTTATGTTTGCATCATTTAATCAAGTTTTTCTCATAAGAGGGCAGATTGATCGCACAATGCGGACAAATTAAATCATGGGACTCAAATAAAAGAATCGAGCTTAGTTGATCTATATTACCTTATCCACGGATGGATTTTTATCATGTGAATGATCTTGGCGAACTAGCCTAAATAGGGGTTGACCGTTAAGCGTTGGAAATTCTCTTCATTGAGCGCAAGGTCTAAGGCGAGCGTTAAAAGATCTTCAATAAAGGGGTCTTTTGAACGATCATCTTTTTTGGTGCGATCAATGTGTTTGAGGTAAACGTTGCATTCGCCGCACGTCTCGGCAGTCGCTTTAAGATCTTCCTCATCAATTGAGATGAGCTGAATATCTTTTGAGCTTTTGCAATGGGTGCATTGGCTGCGCACGTGGTGCCATTTGGTTTCGCACAGTGAACAGACAAGGTAGCGTAGGCCATTATCGTCGGCATCAATCACGCTGCTAATCGCAGGGCTTTGGCAACAAGGGCAGAGCGATTTATCTAGTAAAAGATAATCGTCCGACACCTTGAGTGTCGTTGCAATTTTGTATAACACTGTATGCAGCGCGCTAAAAATAAAGAGGCGATACTCCGCTGGAACGTCGTCCATATTGAGCTCATGGGCTGCTTTAAAATAGTTTAAACGGGTTGCATTATCGAGTGATAACAGCGTATCGATGGCGGCTTTCACCTTATCGTTAATGAGATCGGCTTGCAAAAAACGTGCCGTGGTCTCTAAGGCGATATTGAGCGCCTCTTCGTAATGATCAAGTGACTTAAAGAAGGGCACTTTTTCATTGGTTTCAAAGGTGAATTGATCCATTTTGCGGAAACTATTTTGTTCCGCTTCCACGAGCGTTTTTAAGAAGATCAGATTCGGTTCGCCAGGGTGCGCTTTAAGGGCCTTTTCAAGCTCTGAAATGCGATTGGCAAAGTGCTGATCACGCGGTGGCATGACGGGAATAATGGCTTCAATTTTACCTGTAGGTATCATAGTCTATCCTTGTTAAAAAATAATAAGCGCAATCTCGCGAGAGCGCTTATTAGATTTGTTCGATTCACTTCAATGACGAGTGCGTTACTTTTCGCTAGCTTTTGCGTGATTTTCCATCACTTCAGCATGCCATTTAGGATGATGTTTTTTCGCCCATGTTTCAGTAACGACGCCTTCGGTCATTGCGCGAATGGTTCCTTTAACCCAGATTGCCGCATATACGTGAACGATGATCGATGCGATTAAGATTAACGCTGACCATGCGTGCAGTAAGATTGCGATACGGCGTGCAGGCACTGAGAAGTTGTTCGCAAAGTAGGGTTGCCACATCATCACGCCTGTAATAACAAGAACGATCAGACATACAGTCATTGCCCAGAACATCACTTTTTGCCCACCGTTGTATTTCCCAACGTTTGGCATGTGATCACCGCGAATCACTTTCTTCACAGAAAGTGCCCATTTTACGTCGTCCATATCTGGCACGTTACGAGTAACGTAACGGAAGAATTGGCGTGCAAAGCCTAAGAACATGATGACTCCTACGAAAGGATGCACGATTCTTGCCATTTGTGGCGTACCGAATACTTGTGTTAACCAGAAGAAGCTTGGGTAGAAAAACGCAAGTCCTGATAAGGCTAACAAAATAAAACATGCAGCGACAATCCAATGGTTAATGCGCTCTGCTGCATTATAGCGCTGAATTAGACGTTGTGGTTTCATGGATTATTTCTCCTTGTTTAACTGCTTGATTACTTTGTTATCAGCTTTAGGATCAACTTTTACCGCATCCTCTTCATCGTCATCTGCACGGCTTGGGCCGACAGTGATGTAGTGAAGGAATCCAGTAAAGATCGACGCCGCGATACCAAAGGTCGAAAGCGGTTTGAGGAAGCCTTTCCAAAGTTTGGTAAGAGGACTGATCTGTGGTTTATCTGGCAGACCGCTATAAAGGCTTGGCTTATCGTTGTGATGAAGAACGTACATTACGTGCGTTCCGCCGACGCCTTCAGGGTCATAAAGACCGGCATTGTCATATCCACGATTGGTCAAGTCTTTAATACGCGTTTGCGCGTACTCTTTCATATCCTCTTTAGAACCGAATTGAATCGCACCCGTTGGGCATGATTTCACACACGCAGGCTCTTGGCCTACGGATACACGGTCCGAACAGAGCGTACATTTATACGCTTTGTTATCTTTTTTACTAATGCGAGGAATATTGAAAGGACAACCGGTCACACAGTATCCACATCCAATACAGTTTTCTTGATGGAAATCCACAATACCGTTTGAGTATTGAATGATTGCGCCCGGTGAAGGACAAGCTTTTAAACAGCCCGGATCTTCACAGTGCATACAGCCATCTTTACGGATTAACCACTCAAGGGTAGTATCACCCTCATCATCTACAGTTTCATGCTCAGCAAAGCGCATGACCGTCCAGGATTGGTCAGATAAGTCGATTGGGTTATCGTAAACCCCAACACATTCGCCCACTTCATCTTGCAGGTCGTTCCACTCGGAACAGGCTACCTGACACGCTTTACACCCGATACAAACCGTGGTGTCGATCAGTTTTGCAACTTCAAGAGTTTCACGAGCTTGAGGTGAGGGCGTCGATGTCGCAGAGCGACGTTTAATGTCTAATGATTGTAGTGCCATTTTTGTCTATCCCTCCTTATGCTGAGATCTTTTCAATGTTCACTAAGAATGTTTTGTATTCAGGCGTTTGGGTATTGGCATCCCCAACAGCAACTGGAAGGTGGTTCGCTAAGAATCCTTTTCTAGCAACCCCGACAAAGCCCCAGTGAAGTGGAATACCGACGTGATGAATCGTACGTCCGTCCACTTGGAGAGCTTTAATACGTTTTGTAACAACGGCTTTCGCTTTGATGTAACCGCGGTTTGAAGAGACTTTAACCCAGTCTCCTTTTGCGATGCCTTTTTCAGCTGCGAGCTCTTCGCTGATCTCAACGAATTGTTCAGGCTGAGTGATGGCGGCCGCATACGCACCTTTGGTCCAGAATTGGAAGTGCTCGGTTAAGCGATAGGTTGTTCCAACATAAGGGAAATCTTTATTTGATCCTAATAGCTCGCGGTCACGATCGAAGATACGCGCAGCGGGGCTATTTTTGGTTTTAGGATAGATCGGGTTTTCATCGAGGGGGCTTTCCATCGGCTCATAATGCGTTGGGAAAGGTCCATCAACGAGTTTATCCGCTGAGAAGAGACGGCCAACACCCTCTGGGTTCATGATAAATGGACTCATCTCTGATCCAACCGGCTCGTCGACTTTAAAGTCAGGCGTGTCGAATCCAGTCCATTTTTTACCATTCCAGCGGTAGAGAACGCGTTTGTCATCCCATGGATTACCGTAACGGTCTAATGAAGCGCGGTTATAGAGAACACGGCGGTTTGCAGGCCATGCCCACGCCCAGCCTAAGGTGTTGCCTAAGCCTGATGGATCGCTGTTATCGCGGTTGGCCATCTGGTTGCCTTCTTCCGTCCAAGAACCGGCATAGATCCAGCATCCTGACGCAGTTGAGCCATCGGCGCGAAGTTCAGCAAAGCTGCTAAGTAACTCGCCTTTTTTACGGATTAATTTACCGTTTGCATCGTAAAGATCTTCAAGCGCGTATCCATTTTGCTCTTTTGTGATCTCTTCAGGGCTTGGTTTGGTGGGCTGATCATAATCCCAAGAGATGTTAAGCACAGGTTCTGGGCATGCACCGCCTTCTTCTTTATAAAGACGACGTAATTCAAAGAGAAGAAGCGATAAGATTTCCGCATCCCCTTTTGATTCGCCAGGACCATCAGCGCCTTTTTCATGCCATTGTAACCAGCGGCCTGAGTTTACGATTGAACCGTATCCTTCTGCGAACGCGTGAGCGGGCAGGCGATATACTACGGTATCGATATTTTCAGGTTTAGTGTGAACGTTATGTTCGCCATGATCTTGCCAGAATACTGAGGTTTCAGTCTCTTGTGGGTCGATCACCACCATATATTTAAGTTTCGCAAACGCTTCGCGGGTTTTGTTACTGTCTGGAACCGCCGCAAGAGGGTTAAATCCTTGACAGATATAGCCGGTCATTTTGCCTTGACGCATCAATTCAATGGTTTGGATAATGTCGTATGATTTATCCCATTTTGGTAACCACTCAAAGCCCCAATCGTTCTCTTTAGTTGCATGTTTGCCGTAGAAGGTTTTCATCATGCTGATAAAGAATTTAGGTGTATTACCCCAATAGTTCAGCTCGCCTGGGCGAAGCGCTTTTGGCGTTGTTTCCGCTAAATATTTCTCAAGAGAATCTTGGCTATCTTTTGGAAGATTTAAGTAGCCGGGAAGTTGGGTCGACAGAAGACCTAAGTCCGTTAACCCTTGAATGTTTGAGTGACCGCGAAGTGCGTTAACTCCGCCGCCTGGCATACCGATGTTACCAAGCAGTAATTGGATCATCGCCATGGTACGAATGGTTTGCGTTCCGGTGGTGTGTTGCGTCCAACCAAGTGCGTATAAAATCGTTGAGACTTTATCGGGTTTAGAATGTTCACCGAGTTTTGCTGCCACTTTAAGGAAGGCTTTTTTCGGCGTTCCAGTGACGCGTTCAACCATCTCAGGGGTGTATTGCGCATAATGTTTTTTCATCATTTGGAATACACAGCGAGGATGCTGAAGGGTTTTGTCGATTTTCGCATGACCATTTTCGTCGAGGTCATAGCTCCAAGAGGACATATCGGTATATTTTTGAGCTTTATCGTCCCAACCGGAGAAGTAACCCTCTTCGAAGTCAAAATCAGGGTGAACGATAAAGGCAGCGTTCGTATATTCGCGAACGTATTCCCAGTTGATCTTATCGTTTTCGATTAACCATGTGATTACACCGCCTAAGAATGCGATGTCACTGCCTGAACGGATCGGTGCATAATAATCCGCAACGGCCGCAGAACGGTTAAAACGGGGGTCAACTACATAGATCTCAGCGCCTTTTTTCTTCGCTTCGATCGCCCACTTAAATCCAACTGGATGCGCCTCAGCAGCGTTCCCACCCATGATTAGGATAAAGTCGGTGTTTTTAATGTCACACCAGTGGTTTGTCATTGCACCACGTCCGTAAGATGCCGCTAAACTCGCAACCGTTGAACCGTGACAAACACGGGCTTGGTTATCGATAGCGATCATACCGAGTGAGCGGAGGAATTTACCGGTAACAAATCCGTTTTCGTTCGTTCCGGCAGAGGTGACTAATGCCCCTGTTGAAACCCAGCGATTTACCGTTGTGCCTTGTTCATTTTTCTCGATGAAATTGGCATCACGGTCATCTTTCATTAAGCGCGCAATATCGCGAATCGCTTCATCCCATGAAATGCGTTCCCATTTGTCAGAACCAGGGCGACGTACTTCAGGATATTTAAGACGTTTCGGGCTGTGAATATAATCTTTCACACCGGCACCTTTCGGGCAGAGTGAACCGCGGCTTACTGGGTGATCTGGGTCACCTTCCACGTGAATGATTTCAGCTTTTGAGTTTTTCGGCTTTCCACCCATTGAGTAGAAGAGCATTCCACATCCTACTGAACAGTAGGTACAGACACTGCGGGTCTCTTTTGCGCGAAGGAGCTTATAGGTTCTCACCTCAGCTTTTGCAATATTTGGCGTCATGCCCAATGCTGCAAGACCTGTTCCTCCTAGAGTACCGGCAGATACTTTAAAAAATTGTCGTCTTGATAAACGCATAATCCATTAACCTCTCGTTGCGGGAAAAATATAATAGCTTTGGTTGACGACTACACTCGATCGAACCAAAGGTTAAATTATATAAAGTATTCAATTATAGATTGCTTAAATAGTAGACTTCCCGTTACCCACTTTTAAGCTAGAGATAGATTATAGACCTTTTTCTGAATAATCAAAGATATCAGCTAATATCTCGATTCGGACTAAGGTATACTGTATATTTTAGCTTGTCTGCCGATGAATAGATAATAAAAATATTAAAAGATGAATAAATTTGAATTAGAACGCCTACTTAATCAA
Source organism: Ignatzschineria sp. RMDPL8A (assembly GCF_029815055.1). Lineage (NCBI taxonomy): Bacteria > Pseudomonadati > Pseudomonadota > Gammaproteobacteria > Cardiobacteriales > Ignatzschineriaceae > Ignatzschineria > Ignatzschineria sp. RMDPL8A. Next base: position 1,148,084 of record NZ_JAPPWA010000002.1, read on the forward strand.
AAACTCAATTCACTATCGATCAAAGATTATGTCGAAAATGGGCTCCAAATTGAGGGGAAAAGCGATATTTCCCGCATAATCACGGGAGTAACCGCTTCAAAAGATTTAATAGATCGCGCCATTACCCATAAAGCCGATGCAATTTTGGTGCATCACGGCTACTTTTGGAAGAATGAATCGCCTCTATTGCGCGGGATGAAATATCGCCGGATCAAAGCGCTCATCGAACATGATATTAATCTCTTTGCCTATCATCTCCCCCTTGATCTGCACCCAATGCTTGGTAATAATGCGATGCTCGGAAAGCTCTGGAATGTCGAAAATATTCGTCCCTTAGATGAAGAGGATGCGATGCCGCTCGTGGTGCAAGGGGAGTTAACTGCGCCGATGAGTGGAGAGCAATTTAGAGCGCTCCTTGAAACGACGCTTTCGCGTAAACCGCTTCACATCGGCGATAATGCGCCCGATCAAATTCATCGCATTGCTTGGTGCAGTGGGGCAGCGCAAGATTATCTCGAGCGTGCAGCAGAATATGGCGTGGATGCCTTTATTACCGGCGAGGTGTCAGAACGTACGACCTATATCGCCCGTGAGATGGGGATTCACTTTTATGCCGCCGGACATCACGCGACTGAGCGTTACGGTGTGAAGGCGCTTGGCGAGTGGCTTGCGGACGAACATCAGCTCGATGTTACCTTTATTGATATCGATAATCCCGTATAGCCCTTGGAAATTCGCTATAATTGCCCGTAGACAAGTCAAGCACGATCAAAGAGCCCATGAGTGACACGAGAATGAGTAACGACAAGACGCCTTTAGAGATTTCGCAACCGCCCGAGCAAGATTCGACAAAATCTGCGCCGGGAAAATCAAATGCCACCCAGCCTGGAAAAAAGCCGGCTAAAAAACGCCGTTCTTGGTGGGTGCGACTCTTAAAATGGATCGGGCTATTGATCCTGCTTATTCTTATTGCGCTCGCGGGCGTGCTCTATTTTGTGCTCGGTACGGAAAAAGGGCTCCAAGTTACGACCGATAAACTCAATCAATATCTGCCTGAATATGTCTCAATTGGCGAGTCGAAAGGGCGCTTATCCGATCGATTTGAGATTCATAATTTAGAGATTTATCTACCGACACAAGAAATTCCACTCACCATCGATTATCTTCATCTTGATTGGAAATTGGCCGATCTTTTTAAACGCCGCCTTAAAATTCATGAGCTGGTGATCGATTCGGCGGATCTCCCCATTCTTCCAAGCGGTGAAGAGTCGCCTAAAGAAGAGAGTGCAGAGAGTGATTTTTATCCCTTCTCATTTGCTAAAATTGCCTATCCCTTTATCGTCGAGATCGACCGGATTCGCGGGAATGATATCTATTTAGCGATTGGCGAGGAGCTCACTGTTGCGTCGCCTTATCTGATTGCTAATGACCTTCATTACAATGAGAAAGCGATCGAAATTGGCGGGCTTGGGCTTCGAAGCGATATTTTTGTCGGCGATTCTATTTTCCCCCTTGAGATTAATGCAAATGGCGATGTCAATATGCAGACCGATGAGATTCAGCTCAATCTCAGTGCGATCGCCATGAATTCGAAAGTCGAGGGCAATGACTTTAACTTTGCCATGGTTTCAGACCTGCACGGGCCGATTAATCAGCTCGGATTTCGCATGAATAGCCGCGTCGATTGGCTTGAGATTATTCACGACCCGGTGCTTCAAGATGTGACGCTGAAAATCATCAATCAAGAGGCGCTTTCAGGCAATGTGAAGATTAAAAACTTAAGCAATCATATTGATCTAAAGGCTGCGTGGTCGCTGCAACATCCGCTCGAACTTTACGCTGAATTGCTCCTTGATGCGCCCAATTTAAACGAGATTAATCCGCGCATTGAGGGAAGTGCCCATGGCGATTTTGAGGTAAAAGGTTATCTGCTTCGCCCCCTTGTGAAAAGTGATCTCACCATTGATAAATTTGCCGGATTTGGCGCGTCGCTCGATCATCTAAAACTGAACGCGACCCACGATGAAGAGAAGATGCTCACCGCGTTTATCGATCTGGATACCATTAAAGTTGCCGCTGAAGAGGGTGATCCACTGGTGGTTAAATCGGTTAAACTCGATGCGCTTGGGGACATTGAGCATCAGCTCGATAGTGTCCTGACTGTGAGCGATATCTCAAAAGGGCGGAAGTTTGTGGATGAGATTAAACTCACCTTTGATGGCGCGCTCACGAATCACAAAATTAATCTAACGACGCAAAGTGAATTTGGAACGCTCGATTTTGGTGGGATTGCGCGTCTGCTTAAAGAAAATGATGCGCGTAAATGGACATTTTATATCGATAAAACGGAGATTCGCTCCAACTATGCTGGCAATTACAGCCTCAAAAAGCCTACCTATCTCTATGCAGATCGCAATGAACTCTATTTAAGTAGTTACTGTTTAACCGAGCTTCCGTTTAGTTTCTGTATGGAGGGCTCGCACCGGCCTGAAAATAGTGTTGGCGTGCTCACCATTCGCAACATGTCCTCGGCGTTTTTAAAACAATATCTCCCGGAAAATATTGAGGTGGATACCCGTCTCAATGCGGTGATTACCGGTCAATATAAAACGGCAGAGGATTTTAAAGGGATTGCCGATATCTTCCTTGATAAGGGAACCGTGGGCATTATGCTCGAAGGGCGAAAAGTCGATATTCCGCTTAAATTGAGCAATATTCACGTAAGCGCAAATCCCGATCTTGTGGATGGAGCGATCAATTTTGATTGGGGCAGTTATCTTAAAATTGATGGGGGCGCGAAAATTAAGAGTGTCATGAAGGAGAATAACTCACTTCAAGGCCAAGTTGTTGCGCATATTCCGAATTTTGAGTGGCTCGGGCCGATCGTGCCTTACCTGCAAGATCTGAAAGGAAAAGTCTATACCGAAGGGCGTCTCTATGGCTCGCTGAAAGACCCGAAACTCTACGCGTGGGTGGGGATTAGCGATGGCGCGCTTTATCTGCCGAAATTTAATACTAAAGTGCATCGCGTGAACGTGGTGGGCGTCTTAAAAGATGATAAGCCTGAGGTGGAATTGCAAGGATCTCTGTACGCGGGCGATGGAAAATTGAGCTTAAAAGGCAATCTCGATTATCAAAAACTCTATGCAACCGCGGAAGCGTCAGGGAAAAACTTAGAGCTTGCCAATACCGGTAATATCAAAGCTTACGTCTCGCCGAATGTCCGTTTTAGAATGGAAAATGAGCGTTATTATGTGACGGGTAATGTTGAGATTCCAAAGTTTATCTACGCCCATGAAAGCTCTGAAAGTTCAGGGCGCGGATCGATTATTTCAGCCTCGCCGGATGTGGTCATTATCTCGAAAAATGGGGCAAAACGCGGCAGCTCCTTTATGGATGCGCTCAAGATGGATGTTAAAGTCGATCTTGGGGATGAGATCGCCGTTGGAATGGGACGATTCTTAGGTTATTTAAGTGGCGATATTCGCATTTTAAAAGAGTTCTTTAACCCAATTTCCGCAGAAGGGATGGTCACGGTGGGAAGCGGTGAATACTCCATCTATGGCCAGCGTTTAACTCTCGATAAAGGGCACGTGCAATTTTCAGGCGGAATTATTACCAATCCCGGGATTGATTTCCAAGCCTCGCGTGAAATGGAAGTCGATCGCACAGGGCGTAAAACCCGCGTCGGGGTACGGGTCACGGGGACGGCAAAACGCCCACGTTTAACGCTCTTTTCATCGCCGACGATGCAAGATTTGGCCATTGTCTCCTATCTCTTTTTAGGGCGTGAGCCAAACTTTGAGTCGCCGACGGAAAATCTTATGCTGCTTAATATGCTCCGTAAAATTGCCTCAGGGGAAGACCCGGCAGCGGAAACCATGGCAGAAAAAGTGGGCTTGACCGATCTTGGATTAACGCAAGATTACATGGGCAACATGGCCTTTGGACTTGGAAAGCAGTTTAATGAAAAACTCTATCTCGGCCTTGGAATGGGCATCGAAGAAGAGGGCGCCTACGGAACCGCGCGCTATCGCTTTGGTAAATACTTCAGCCTCGATGGGCAATTTACCACCGACAACGGCACAAGTGTGAACTTAATTTATAGTCGCGATTTTTAGTGGGTTAATAACTCATTAAATAATTTAAAAGCCTTAACGGGGAATCATGTTTTTGATTTTGGCGTTAAGGCTTTTTTTCGTCTTAAAAATGCTTTCGCTCCCTTTAAAAGGTGTGCTAGATTAAATGCTAACAAGTTAGTAAAAAGCGCTAGCGCAATTAAAAAAATAATAACAACAGACGAGAAGGAGAGAGGAATGAGTACGAATCAGACGTATGATTATATTATTGTTGGAGCAGGATCGGCGGGATGTGTGATCGCGACGACACTGATTGAGAAAAATCCCGATATTACGGTGTTACTGCTCGAGGCGGGGCCAAAAGATAAGACGCTCTTTGCCAAAATTCCTGCCGGAATGCCCCATATGATGATGAATCACACGTGGCGCTATGAAACGGAGCCCGAGCCCTTCATGAATCAGCGCCGTATGGAGGTGCCCCAAGGGAAGATTCTTGGCGGTGGAAGTACCGTTAATGGTATGGCTTACGTGCGCGGCATTGCCGAGGATTATAATGATTGGGAGGCGCGTTATGGCTGTAAAGGCTGGAATTATGAGAGTGTTTTGCCGGATTTTATTGAGTCTGAAAATAATGAGTCGTTAGCGGGTCCCTATCATGGAAATGAGGGCAATCAATATGTTTCGGAAAATCGCTATCGCCATCCGTTAAGTTTAGCGTTTATTAGGGCGGGGCAAGAGCTTGGCTACCCGTATACGAACGATTTTAATGGTAAAGATGAGGATGCGGTGGGCTTTTTCCAAACCACCACGCATAAAGGCCGCCGCGCGAGCACCAGCTATGCATGGTTAAATCGGGTGAAAAACAATCGCCGATTAACCTTAATTACCGAGTGCATGACTGAAAAAATCATCATTGAAGATGGACATGCAAAAGGTGTGATTTTTGAAGAAAATGGCTCTCGCAAAACAGTCTACGCGACACGGGAAGTGATCGTATCAAGCGGTGCTATTGGCTCGCCAAAACTGCTCTTATTATCGGGGGTTGGACCGAAAGAGGATCTAGAAAAGTTAGGGATTAACGTGGTGGTTGATTCTCCGAAGGTGGGCCATGGATTTCAGGACCATCTGCACGTCAATTTACGCGGATTACTCAAAGAGCCGATCAGCATTATTACCGAAAGTTTAGGGCTTAAAAAGATTAAAAATGGGCTTGAATGGTTATTGACGAAACGGGGCATTGCCTCTTCAAATATCTTAGAGGGTTGCGGATTTTTTGATCTTGATGGTGACGGTCGCCGCGAGACGCAAATTCACTCCTTTCCCTTAATTGAGAGCTTTGGTATGAGTGAGGGCGATGCCGATCAGCTTCTTGAAGGATTTACCCTTAAACTTGGGCATCTCTATCCGGAGTCTCGTGGAAAAGTGACTTTACGCAGCAGTAAACCGAGTGACCTGCCGGTGATTTATGGTAATTATCTATCCGAGCCATCGGATCTTAAGGCGATGGTTGAGAGTGTGAAGTTTGGCATGCGTTTTTTTGAAACGCCAGCGATGAAGGCGATTATCAGTGAGGTGGTGATGCCGACCGCGGAGGATCTGAAAGATGATGACGCGATTGCCGAATTTGTGAAAAATCAATCGCTCACCGTTTTCCATCCTGTGGGTACTTGCGCTATGGGTGGTGATGATCAGGCGGTGTTAGATGAGCGCTTACGCGTGCGGGGCGTTCAAGGATTGCGGGTGATTGACGCATCGAGCTTTCCTCATATTGTCAGCGGAAATACCAATGCACCCACCATTATGCTTGCGTATCGCGGGGCTAAATATCTGCTTGAAGCGTGTGAGAAAAGCCATGGATAAAGGTAAATCCAAAAACAATAATTATTCGCATCTGCACTTCATTCCTTGAAATAACGTTTTTTATACCCATATTGTTTAAGTAGGCCGATCGGGGATTAAGCTTTCTCGGTCGGCATCAATATTAGAAAATATAAAGAGTTAAGAACGAAGGACCCATACATGATTAATATTGCAGAGATTGCAAAAAAGCGTCACACCTGTAAAGCGTACGATAAATCGAAAAAGATCCCGAAAGAGGTGATCGATCAACTGCTTGATGTGCTTCACAATAGCCCCTCATCGGTGAATTCACAGCCGTGGCATTTTATCGTTGCGGAATCCGATGAAGCGAAGGAGCGAATTTTACCGGGCATTTCAGAATTTAATCATCCGCGCGTGCGTGATGCTTCGCATGTGGTGATTTTCTGCGCGAAAAATGAGATGAACGATGATCACTTAGCAGCGATTATTGAGCAAGAAGATGCGGACAGACGTTTCCCCGAACCTGAGATGAAAACTGCGAACGATCAAGGACGTAAATTCTTTGTGGGGCTCAATCGCACAACGAAAGAGGCGCTCTATGAGTGGGAAGAAAAGCAAGTTTATATCGCGCTTGGCAATCTACTTTTAGCAGCGGCTGCACTTGAGCTGGATTCAACGCCGATTGAAGGTTTTATTCCCGAGAAACTCGATGAGGTCTTAGGGCTTAAAGAGAAGGGCTATCACAGCGTCGTAGTGGCATCGCTTGGCTATCGTAGCGAAGAGGATTTCAACGCAGATCTCCCTAAATCACGTCTCCCATTTGACGACCTTTTCACGATTTTATAATCCGGTCGATTCGATAAACGATAAAAAACTCAAAGTGGCATTTTCTGCAATCACTTTGAGTTTTTTGTTTTTAGAGTTTTGAAAACGCTTCCCTAAGAATCATTAACATTTATTGGCAGGGAGCAGTCGAGCAAGGAGCATACCGGCAATCATAGCCGCGCCAAAAATTAACCCTTCGGGAATGCCTTGCCCAACGAGAACAAGCGCGGGAGCAGGGCAGATGCCAACAAGTCCCCAGCCGGCACCAAAGGTGAGTCCACCAATCACTAAACGGCGATTAATTGGGGTATTAGTTGGAAGATGGTGCGGTTCATTTAAGAGGGTTTTGCCACGTTTTTTCACGAGGGTTACCGCGATAAAACTCACTAAGAGGGCGCCTACCATCACCCACATGAGCGCCGGATTCCATGCGTCAAAAATATCTAAAAAGCCTTGTACGACCGCAGGATTGGCCATACCGGAAAGCAGTAGTCCAAGTCCAAATAAAATGCCTGAAATAAGCGAAATAAATGCATACATGGTAGAGCCTCCTACAGTCCCAAGAGATGTTTAATCACAAAAACAGCCATCCCGCCGGCCACCATAAAGATGATGGTCACTAACACCGAGCTTGGCGAAAGACGTGAAATTCCGCAGATTGAATGTCCACTTGTACAGCCAGAACTCATGGCAGAGCCAAGGCCGACGAGTAATCCACCAATGATAAGTACCCAGCGGTTATCGGTAATTTCAGCGACGGGCACTTCGGTAATCATGCCGTAAATCCAAGGGGATGCGAGAAGGCCTACTACAAAGAGTAAGCGCCAAAGGGTAAATCCGCAGCGGCTTAAGAGATTACCAATAATGCCACTCACACCCATGACGCGACCTAAAAAGAGAAAATAGAGCGCTGCCGCAAGCCCGATGACGAGCCCGCCGAGTAGCGCTGGAAGCGAAAAAATCGAATCCATGTCCAATCAGTCCTTTATCGTTTAAATTATTATGTTCAAATCGTGGTTTGCGGCGTTTTTATCCTGAATTACCGCAGTTATATTATAAAACTTAATCAGTATATATTATATTTTAAACGATATCGAAAATAGTGATTAAAATCCCTAAAAGTCCTGCTAAATTACTGAAAATTTTTAAAGTTGATGTCAATATAAGATTGATATAGATCTAAGAGCCTTGAATGATGCATTTATTTAGAAAAAGATCGTCGCTTTTCGCATGGATGTCAGAACTTTTTTTTCTAAATATCGTAAAATAATGAACTTTATTTTATGAGTTCGTTCATGCCTTGAATGCCTTAAGGAGAAACTATTGATGGATTGGCAGCAGATACTCTTTCACTTTTTGGGAGGACTCGGTCTGTTCCTCTTTTCGATTAAATTTATGGGAGACGGGCTGCAAAAGTCCGCAGGCAATAAACTCCGCTCCATTCTCGACCGCTTCACAACCAATCCGCTCATGGGCGTTTTAGTCGGGATTATCGTCACGGTTTTAATTCAATCAAGCTCGGGCACAACGGTGATTACCGTCGGCCTTGTGGGTGCGGGACTCATGACGCTTCGCCAAGCGATCGGCGTGATTATGGGCGCCAATATCGGAACAACGGTGACCGCTTTTATTATCGGGATCGACATTGGTGAATATGCCTATCCGATTCTACTTATGGGCTCGATTTTACTCTTCTTCTTTAAGCGCAAATCCTTTCAAAATGTGGGGCAGATCCTCTTTGGTTTCGGGGGATTATTTATCGGGCTTGACCTCATGAGTAGTGGACTTGCGCCACTTCGTCATCTTCCAGTATTTACCGATTTAATGCTCGAGATGAGCCATAGCCCGGTGATTAGTGTGCTCGTTGGGACGATTTTTACGCTCATTGTGCAATCATCGAGTGCGACGATCGGGATTTTACAAGGGCTCTATGCGGAAAACCTGATCGATCTAAATGCGGCGCTTCCAGTGCTGTTTGGGGATAATATCGGGACGACGGTAACGGCGATTTTAGCGGCGATTGGGGCAAGTGTGGTAGCCCGTCGAGCGGCGGCAGTCCACGTGCTTTTTAACGTGCTCGGTACCGTGATCTTTATGATTTTCCTCCTTCCCTTTACCCATTTTATGATCTGGCTTGCGGAGAGTTTATCCCTTGAGCCGAAGATGCAGATCGCCTTTGCGCACGGAACCTTTAACGTCATCAATACATTGATTCAGCTCCCCTTTGTGGGCGTTTGGGCTTATCTTGTGACCCGCTTAATTCCTGAGGCGAAAGAGAAACCTTCGTCAAAACAATCGCTCTATTTAGATGAGGCGATGATTACTAAATCGCCAGCCATTGCGATCGGGCAGGCGCGTAAAGAGGTGATCCATATGGGAGAGCTCAGCATTGCGGGCTTAAAAGAATCACTCCTTTATCTTAAAACCGAAGGAATCGATCATGCCGATGCGGCGCGTAAACTGGAGTCGGTGATCAATTCACTCGATGAAGAGATTACCCATTATCTTGTGGAAATTTTCCCCAATTCGGTCTCGTTAAGGGATTCCAATCATCTTCAAGCGCTCCTTAATTTGGTGTGCGATTTAGAGCGAATTGGCGATCACTTTGAGAACATTGTCGAGCAGGTCGATTACATGATTAATCGCAATGCGCTCCTAAGTGATGAGGCGAAAGAGGAGCTCTACCAGATGTTTGAGCTCACCATTCAATCAGTCGAACTTGCGGTGCTTGCGCTTCGCAATAAAGATCTCAATGTGGCGCGTCGGGTCTATGAGCTTGAGGTGTCGATTGATGAGATGGAACGCGAGCTTCGTAAACGCCATATTCATCGCCTCAATCATGGGGAATGTACGCCAAAATCGGGGCTTGTATTTACCGATATGATCTCAAATCTTGAACGCATTGGGGATCATGCCCATAACATTGCCGAAATGCTTTTTGAGAAACATCAGGATCGATGAATAAACGATAAAGTAAGCGAGCGCCCGCGGAAATGATTAAAGATTAATCAGCGGCGACAATAGTTGCGATTTTTCTTAATTGTTCGCTACACTTGATTCTTGATCGACTGCTCGATCATAGATCATGCTCCTTATATGATCATTTTGCCCGTACCCTGAGTGCGGGCTTTTTTATGCGCATAAATTGATGAAGCGCCGAATTAATTAAGATAATCCAAGATTAGCGAAGTTTAAGAAAGGCTTTGTTATTGCCGTTAGTGTGAAGTTATCCCATAATAAGGCGATGAACGGACGATTTTAGTCATCTTAAATCATAAGGAGCGGACGGTGAAAAAGAGTAAGGAATCGAACAATCGTGGAAAGGGGCAGCCTAACAGAGGATTGACGTTGCCACTAGCGATGGAGTTTTCCATTTTAGAGAAAGATAATCCTGAATTTGGCCGTCATGTGGAAATTCCTAAAAATGGTTTTTTAACCTTTGTTGGCCCGAATGGCTCGGGGAAAAGTCATCTACTTCGCGGGCTTTTTGCAGCCTTTATGGAGAAAAAACGCAGCGGTGAGATGGGGCGGAAAAAGGTGCGCTTTCTCTCATCGGGGCGACTGATGGAAGATGATATTATCAAGCGTCGCGGACTGCTCGAAGAGTATCGAACCCTTCAAGAGCGGGCCGATGTACAGCTTAAAGTGCGGGCGCGTCTTCGTGAGAGTTTTAAGCGCGATATTAATCTGCATTGGGGCATTAATGGACTAGAGGTTAATTTTGAGCATGAGATTCACCTCGATAAGCCGGAAAAACGCCTCGGGTATACCATCGGGCAGGAAGCCTCGGGGCTGGTGCACCTTGTCGGGCTTTTAACCGCGCTCTATAACGATGAGATCGGGGTACTGATTATTGACGAGCCGGAGATTTCACTCCATCCGCAATATCAAAATTTTATTCTCCAAGAGATGCGCTCGGTGTGCGGTGAGCCCCGTTCGAACAATAATAAAAAGATTATTATTTTGGCCACCCATTCGCCAGAATTTTTAGAGCTTAAATATTTAGAAGAGGATATTTCTTCTTTTTGCGTTTGTGAAAATATTGCCAAAGGGCCGATCCAGATCACTGAGATGAAACCTGAATTTGAAGGCAGTACCTTTCTCTACCGCATCAGTTATCAGTATAAAAAAGCGCTCTTTGCGAAGACGATACTGCTAGTGGAAGGGGATACTGATGAGCTCATTTTACGCGGGCTTGCGGAAAAGCTTGAATATGACCTTGAATCCCGCGGGATTGAGATTGTTGCCGTGGGCAGTAAAGAGGATTTTCGCGCGGCGATGGCCTTTTTTAGAGAGATCAATAAAGAGGTGCAACTCCTTGCAGATATCGACTGGTTGGTGGACAAACCGAGCCAAATTGATGAGGTCTTTGGCTGGGATTTAGGCTTTCGTAAATCGGTCGAGGTGCTGTTATCCGAGCCGTGGCCCGATAATTACCGCATGCGCAACGCGCTCCGCAATCACTCGTATAGCTTTGGGCGCTATCGGGCCATTTTAAATTATCTTAAACCCAAATTTGATCAAGAGCGGCTCAATACCCTAGAGGTAATCGCGTTTTTAGAGAAATCGGACTTTGATTATAACGAGCTAAAAAGTTTTGAAACGGCGCTTCGTCGCGTCTCATTTTGTGAATTATTACGGGATTCAACGGAGATGCAAGAACGTATGGATCGGCTTGAATCACGCGGGGCATTTTTAATTCGTGTGGGTGAGATTGAGTCCTGTTATCTCTCGGATAGGGTACAGAAAAAGCGGCTCTGGGCCCATCAAGAATATCGCCTTATTCAGACGCTTCCGGTCAATCGCTTAGAGAAAAACTATGGTGATCTCATTCGTTGCCTGCAATATTGTGGCGATGAGCCTGAAAATATTGAGCTCCATATGCTGCACAATCGCCTCAATTTGCTACTGATGAGCCTTAGTAATGATTATCAAAAAGGGCAAGATCTCTCCTTAAAACGCCATGTCTTTCAAGCCAATGAAGAGGGCATTTTTGAGGTGAAATCTTTGGGGGATGAAGGGGAAAAGGTGCGCATTGCGCTGCGTAAATCGATGTTCCCCGAGCTCTATTTTAGTTTAGTGTTTGCACTCACCGATTCGCCCGTTGAGATTAAAAATAAAATTGATGACATTTTCCACCGCATGGGATTGCAGGTCACGCGGGGCAGGTAACACGAGGATAATCGTCCATCGTGGTATTTAATGCGATCGATAACCATTCTTAAACAATAATCTTTTAAGGAAATTTATCCTTTTTTACACCATAAAATAAGGAATTGACATTGAATGGGGTTAAATAGAGACATACCAAAAATAAATGAAATTAATTATTTGGCAGTCGACAAAGGATCTTATTATGAAAACTCGGAATGTGTTAGTTGGAATTGGTCTGCTCTCTGTGGGAGTGTGGCTAATTAATTTATGGCTTTACCCCTATGGGCAGATGAATGTATGGAATATGCGCAATGAGCTCGTTTTTTTAACGGGGATTTTGGCCTATTCGATGATGGGGCTCATTATGGTGTTGGCGCTTCGCCCCAAACTACTCGAGCCGATGTTTGATGGACTCGATAAGATGTATCACCTCCATAAATGGGCGGGAATCTGGGCGATTATTTTTGCGATCGCGCACTATTTAATTCGTGAAAGTAAAGGCATTTTGCTCCTCTTTTTTGAGAAAGGCGGTAAAAAAGGTGCCGGCGGTAATATCGATCTTCCTTGGTTTTTTGAGTGGTTACGCTCGTTTAAAGGTGACGCAAAAGATATCGGGGAGATTATGGTTTGGGTGCTTGCAGCGGTTCTTGTGATCACGCTCTGCCGTAAAATTCCCTATCATATCTGGCGCTATACTCATAAATTGATGGGCGTTATTTTCATCGCCATCGCGTTTCATACCATTGTGCTCTCACCGCCAACCTTTTGGACACAACCGGTGGGCTGGCTCTTTGCGGTGATTACTGTTGTGGGTGTAGTGGCTTCAGTGATTTCACTCTTTGGCTGGATCGGTAAAAAACATCAACATGCAGGAAAAATCTTAAATATTACCCGTCATGAAAATGATCTGATTGAGATCGATTGTGAACTTAAAGGCGAGTGGCATCATAAAGCAGGGCAATACGCATTCTTAAATCACCGTTATTTTAGTGGCGCGCACCCCTTTACCATCTCATCGGCGGATTGTGGCAACGATTGCGTACGCTTCTCGATTAAAGATTTAGGCGATGGCACTCATAGACTCTTTACCCATGCGAAAGTGGGCGATCCGATCCGTGTGGAAGGGCCTTATGGGGAATTTATTTTAGAAAATGCGTCGAGCCCTCATCAAGTGTGGATCGGCGGCGGAATTGGTTGTACGCCCTTTACCGCATGGCTTGAGCAGTTAAGTCGTGAAGTGGAAGGAAAAACGGAATATCACGCGCCAAAAGTAGACTTTTACTACTGCATTAAAAATGAATCAGAAGCCCATCTTTTACCCCGATTAGAAGCGCTGTGTGATTCGCTTCCGAATGTAACGCTTCACCCGCATTTAAGCGATGAAATGGGTTATCTCACCGCAGATAAACTACCGATTAAAACCGGCAAAGAGGATGTTGAAGTGTGGTTTTGTGGCCCGGTTGGGTTTGCTAATGCCCTTAAACAAGGTTTGAAAGGTAAAGGCTTTAATACGGAAAAACGCTTCCATCAAGAAAACTTCGCGATGCGATAAGATCAATAGAGATGAGTCTTTAAATGTGAAGAATTAAAAACGAAGATAAGGGACGGTAAGTGCGAAGAGCGTTACCGTCCCTTTGCGTTATCGGGTATAATAGAGGGGTTATTTTTTATCGCGAACTTTATGGGAGAATACTATGAGTGAAACCATCACCCCGTTACATCGTCCTCGTCGCATGCGTCGTAATACGGCGATTCGTCAATTGGTGCAAGAAAACTTTTTTGATCTCAACGACCTCATCGCTCCGATCTTTATCGAAGAGAATTTAGAGGAAAAGGTCGCGATTCAAACGCTTCCGGGCATCTATCGTTATCCTGAAACCGATCTTGCCAAAGAGATTTTAGAGCTGAAAGCGCTCGGCATTCGTTACGTTATGCCTTTTGGAATTTCGCATCATAAAGATGATGAGGGCAGTGATACGTGGAATGATGATGGCCTACTTGCGCGCATGATCCGTACTATCCGTGAAACGGCGCCTGAAATGGTGATTATCCCTGATATCTGTTTCTGTGAATATACCTCGCATGGCCATTGCGGTATCGTGCATGAGGGTTGCGTGGATAATGATAAAACCATCGCCAATTTAGCCAAACAAGCGGTCACAGCAGCGAAAGCGGGCGCGGATATTTTAGCTCCTTCAGCGATGATGGATGGGCAGGTTGCCGCCATTCGTGAAGCACTTGATGAAGCGGGTTACGAGCACGTGGGCATTTTAGCGCACGCCATTAAATTCTCATCGGCATTTTACGGGCCTTTCCGTGAAGCGGTCAACTCAGAGCTTAGCGGCAATCGTAACGGCTACCAAGCGGATTATGCAAACGGTCGTCAAGCGATGATTGAAGCGGAACTTGATGAAGCGGAAGGCGCGGATATCTTAATGGTTAAACCGGGCACGCCGTACCTTGATCTCTTAGCACGTCTTCGTGAGCGTACCGATCTTCCCCTTGCCTCTTACCAAGTCGGCGGTGAGTATGCTGCGATTAAATTTGCCGCACAAGCCGGTGCTCTCAATGAGAAACAGATTGTGGTGGAGACCTTAATTGGGTTTAAACGTGCGGGCGCGGATATGATTGTGAGCTACTACACCAAAGAAGTGGCAGAATGGCTTAAAAATGGCGAGATCGATAGCTTGAGTCACTAAGCTGAATCATAATCAGATATTCGATTGTATGAATCATAAAAAAGCTAAGTCTTTCAAAGAGGCTTAGCTTTTTCTTTTGTCCGTTTAAATGGAAATCGTTAAATGTCCCCTTGAGCGCTGTATTCTTCATAAAAAAAGCGAAGATTGGCACCAATGGAGGTAAGCGGTTTAATGGGGATCGGTTTTCGTTTCCCTTCATTCATTAAAAAGCGCAGTTCGGGGCTCTCAATATTGTGTAAAAGATCGGCCATATAGTAGCCAAGATAGGTCCCCCGTGCGACGCCGACGCCATTACAGCTCATAATGGCATACACGTTGTCATCGAGCTTGGTAAAGAGCGGGGTAAGGTCGCGAGTCAGCGTTACCTGTCCGCCCCAAGTGTAATCAAAATCAGGGTTACCTAAAAAAGGAAAGCGGGCTTTAAAACTTTTTATGTGCATGTGGCGTGCATATTTTAAAAACTCTCGGCTGCTGCGCATTTTTGGCTCATAATCAAATTTATTGCGGATAAAAATCCGATCATCGTGGGTAAACCGAACGGTAGTACCCGCAGGATGCGCGGAGGTAATTCCCCAAGGTTTGATCGCGTTAAAATAGTGCTCTTTGACGCTTTTAGGCAGCGGTTTTGTCAGGCTCGCATAGGTAAAGCAGGGGACGAGCGTATTTTTGAGTTTGCCGAGCTCCTCAATATAGCCGCTATTGGTTTGGATCATCACATGGGCGCAAAAGCGTCCCGCGCGAGTATAGAGCGTATGGGGTGAATTATATTCGATCTCCGTTACCGGCGTCTCTTCAAACAGATGCACATTCTCCGGTAAGAGCGTTGCAATGCCACGAATGAGCGCCGCAGGGTTAACTAAAATATTATCCGGCGTATAGACGGCGGAGCGATAATAGCTCGTGCCGAGCCGCTGATTGAGTCTGTTGCCCTCAATATATTCAAATGGAAGATTGAGCTTTTCGAGCATTGTCATAAAGGGGCGAAGACGAGGTTCATTTTTTTCTTCATGGGCCGCGAGATATTTCCCGGCTTGTTGCCAGCCACATTCGATCTTGCCAAGATTTTTATAATATTCGAGCCGTTTAATCGCAAAGAGATTTAAGCGGTGAATCATCGAGCTCTTTTCAAGCGCTTTTTGATCGAGCTTTAAGGTATGCGGTACATCGATGATAAACCCTGCATTTCGCCCAGAACTCCCCTCACCAACGCGAAGCGCATCCAGCAGTAAAATCGACGCTTCCGGCTCACGTTTCGCAAGCTCAATGGCGAGCGATATCCCGGTAAATCCCGCGCCAATAATCGCATAATCGTACGGCGATTTAAGGCCTTTGGGCTTCTCAAATCGAGCGGTTTGACTGTTGCGATTGTGATAGGGCGAGGTGCGAACCCAGCCAATTTTTCCATCGAGGCGAGGCAAGCGCTTAATGGTCTTCATGAATCATTCCTTTTACGCGGGTGAATGGGAGCGGTAAGGATTCATTATATTCACGTTTAGGAAGGTTTGTCATTAAAGAGTGCGAGATGCGTCAAGTTTTGCGCAAATAGACTATCTTGATGATTTTTAATAAAATTTAATCCCGTTTACACAACTAGATGAGTCGTTAAAATTTGATACGAAAAGAGCAAGAAAATGAGCGCTACTAGCGTATTGCCAACAGTTCCAAGCCACGCGTGTCCCTTAACAAATTGCATTAATGCCGAGCCACCAAAAATAAGTGCTGAGAGATAGCTTACGCTAATGAGCATCAAGATCGACGCTAAAATAAGAAAGGGCAGATAGGTTGGGGTGAAACTGGGGTCGATAAATTTATGGAAAAAGACAAAGAAAAAGAGCAGTGCTTTGGGATTAGTCAGGCTCAGTAATACCGCTTTTAGAAAGGGGTTGCGTTCTTTGTTAAGGGTTTTAAATTGCAGTTCTGAGCGATTATCAGGATTACTAGGATTGTCAGCGGGAATCTCAGTTGACGGGATTTTTGCGCTGTTACGGCGCTCTAAGAAAGATTTTCCATAGGTGCCATAGAGAATTTGCGCGGCTAAAAAGAAGAGAAAGCCGGCACTAAAGTAGCGCATCGGCGTTAGCATGAGCTCAGGGTGTTCATTGATAAAGGCAGCAATGCCGATATAGACCGCAAGCATAATGAGCGAATCCCCAAAAAAGACGCCCAGAGCGGCTTGATAGCCCTTTTTAACCCCTTTTTTTATCGCGGTGGTGAGAACGAAAATCGAATTGGGGCCGGGGACTAAAATAATCGCAAGGGCGGCTAAAACGTAATGCTCAATATCAAAAATGCCTAAATTTTCAAACATAATTTGCGGAATGCTCACCTAATGACAAGATTTAATAGAATAAATCGAAGATAAAAAAGAGGAGAGCGGATTAGGGCTCTCCTCGGTATTTTGTAATCGTTATAACGGCTATTTTAGCAAACTTTTTTGAAAATAAGGGTTAAAGTTTGTTAGGATCGTCGATCTTATTTTGCATGCACATCGCGGTGACGGTATTGCGAAGGAGACACGCGATTGTCATCGGGCCAACGCCGCCGGGAACAGGAGTGATAAATTCTGCATTTTCACTTGCGCCTGCAAATTCAACGTCACCCACTAAACGAGTTTTTCCTTCAGCGGTTTCAATGCGGTTAATGCCCACATCAATGACGGTTGCGCCTTTTTTGATCCAGTCGCCTTTAATGAGTTCCGGCACGCCGACAGCCGCCACGACGATATCCGCCGCTTGGCAGAGCTCTTTGGTATTTTTGGTGCGTGAGTGCGCTACGGTTACCGTACAGTTTTGCGACAGTAATAGCTGCATCATTGGTTTGCCGACGATGTTTGAACGCCCAACGATCACCGCATGTTTGCCAGAAAGATCTTTACCTAATTTATCTTGCAGTAACAGAAGTGAGCCAAGTGGGGTGCAGGGAATTAAATTGGGTTTACCGATGGAGAGCTGGCCGATATTGATCGGGTGGAAGCCATCGACATCTTTAAGTGGATCGATACTGTTTAACACGCGCTCTTCATTGAGGTGTTTTGAGATCGGAAGCTGCACTAAAATCCCGTGAACGCTCGGATCATTATTGAGATCATCGATCAAGCTTAAGAGCTCTTCTTCGGTGATATCCGCTGGTTTACGATAGGTGACTGAATTGAAGCCACACTCTTTGGCAAATTTCTCTTTATTGCGTACATAGACCTGGCTCGCAGGGTCTTCGCCCACTAAAATCACCGATAGACCGGGCGTGATCGAGTGCTTTGCTTCAAGCTCGGCCACTTGGGTTTTAAGGGTTTCACGAAGATCAGCTGCAAAGGCTTTTCCATCAATAATTGTCGCCATGGGGGTTCCTTCCTATATAGTTTAACGGGAGAGCTCTCGGTGTTTGAGAGTGACTAAATAATCGTGTTCGCTTAGCTCATCATGCAGGCGTTTTGCGAGATAGACGGAGCGATGTTGCCCGCCGGTACAGCCGATGGCAATGGAGAGATAAGCGCGCGTGCCTTTCTCAATGGTGGGAATCCATTTGAAAAAGAACTGGCGAATGTCTTGGTAATAATCGAGGATATCCGCTTTGGTGTTAAAAAATTCGATGACCGGCTCATCAAGCCCAGTAAAATCCCGAAGTTCACGATTCCAATGGGGATTGGTGAGGCATCGCGCATCAAACATAAAATCCGCATCTAAAGGCGGACCATTTTTAAACCCAAAGGATTGAATCTGAATAATGAGGCGATTGCGCTGATTTAATAGCTGAGAAATCAGGGTGCTGCGAAGCTCGTGAACATTTAAAAACGAGGTGTCGAGAATGACATCGGCGCGTTTTAAAATCGGTTCTAAAAAGGTGCGTTCATAGAGAATTGCATCGAGGAGCGCTTGGCGTTTATTGGCAAGCGGATGTTTTCGCCGGGTTGCACCATATCGTTTTAATAAAACCTCATTGGAGGCTTGCAAAAAGAGCAGTTTGACGGCGAAATTGGGATTATCGCGAATGCGATTGAGAATATCATCCGAGCCCTCGAGATCTTCCGGAAAACCGCGAGCATCAAGCCCAATTGCGAGTTTACGCATATTGTGATTTTCGGTGATCTTATCTAAAAAAAGCTCCAAAAAACTTAAGGGCAGGTTATCGACACAGTAAAACCCTTCGTCTTCGAGCGTTTGCAGAGCGATCGATTTTCCTGAACCTGAAAGACCGCTGACAATCAACAATTGAATCATGGTATTGGGATATCAGTTAGAGATGCGTTGATTATTAAAGCGTTCATCATACCAACTTTCGCCTTAAAGGGTAAGTCGCCGAAGATTTATTTTATCTTAAGATTAAGAGAGTTAAATGATGGAAATTTGACTATTTTTTAGCGCGCGACGAGCGTTTTTTCGGGGATGCCTTTTTTAAGATCTCTTTTGCTGAAACCCGCTTTTTCCCGCGCTTTCCGCGAGAACGTAACCCTTCTTTTTCCATCGTGTAGCTCAATAACGCCGTGAGCGCACACATGAGCGATAAGGTGAGCGCAATCCAAACGGCATACTCTTTATAAAAGGCATTTAGATGGGCTTTGCCAAAGGGGAAGGTGGGAAACAGCCAGAGAAAAAATGGCCACGCAAGGACCGCAAGGCCGAGATGAAATTGCCACGGAAACCAGACCCATTGCCCAAAAATCCCGTCATAATCATAATGATTTTTCGGTTGTGCCAAGAGCTGTTTATTTGGATTCGGTTCGGTGGCCATGCCCTGTTTCATCTCCTTGAGGTTATCTTATAAATAGTATTGCAGATCGTGTTACGGATCGAAAATCCTCTCGATCATATCGGGTTTTAAAAATCTCTGCGAATCATTGATGGATTTATTGACAGTCAGTGTCTTTATTTATCTTCGTTAATCGCCTCTTCAATTGGAATCATGTAGTGCTGATAGAAGAGAATGTAGCGCAGTAGCGCCCGTGGATCATCATCGGAATAGAGTCTGCGCTCAAGTCCTTCGTAGCTAAAAAGATTTTTCAGCAGGCGAAACGCTTCAAAGAGCGTCGGATGTTGACTGAATAGGTCTGTTATATCATCTTTTGTGAGAGGATTAATCGCTTTAAAATCAGTGAGCTGATTCTCATCAAGTAGGAGATAAATATTTTTGATACGCTCAAGGTCCTTTGCGGTGGGCGAAAGGCTTGGAATTGGCGAGCTCATGCCAAGATAATAGCCCTCAATAAAATGCTCAAGCGTCTCATGGGGAAGCTCTAGGGGCATTAGCGAATGGGATTTCACCTGATTGCGGCTTAAAGTGTAGATCGTTGTCATGCAATCGGGCTCAAAAAGCGATTGAGCAAGGTGATAAAAGTAGGCGCGGATTGAACGCTTTAGACTCATTTCACCGACGTCCCATAAAATCTCCCGCTTTTGATTAAGTTCTGGAAGCGGCAGTAAAAGCGTAATCTCAGAGGGTTTCGGGAGAGTATCGGGATGGAGTTTTTCGCGCGCTTCCCGCATTGAGATCATCGGTGAGGGCGGCGTTAATTGATAGCGCATCTCTTTTTCGGTGATGATGGGATTGGTGCTCTTTTTGATGGTGAGCGCAAGCTCTAAAAGGGGCGCAATCAGCTCGTTCCACGCAAAATCTTCAAAGGCATATTTTGGCAGATAGCCCTTATGATGATAATAGTGTTTCAGCTCGCCGTAGGCATATTCCTTTAGCTCAATATCGTCAAAAGGCGCAGCAAGAAGGCGGTCGAGCACTTCTCGGCGATAGAGATAGCGGGTTAATCCCGTTGGCGCGGTGAAGTTTTCATCATCGCTTGGCAAAATAGAACGTTCACGCAATGAGCGAAGTTCTAGGCGTTTTTGCGCAAAATGCGCGGTGGGATCTTGGTAAAAGTGAATAAGTTCCCCAAGCGTTAAATGTTCAAAATCATAGGGCGGAAATTCCGTCGGCGTTAAAAATGAGCGCTCCGCATGCTGGATCCAACGATCTTGGAAACTTTGATTGCGCGCGCCTTCTTGGTAGAGCTCGGGATTATAAGGTGCCATCGGGTGATGGGTAATGAGCAGTTCATCGAGGGTTTTTCCTTCCGGCAAAATGGTCACCGCTTTGAGATAATTAAAAAGATCATCAATTAAAAGCGAGGGCAGACGCTCGCTATTGTCTTGGATGGAGTGGCCGATGTAGCTTAAATAGAGCTTTTCCGAGGCCGACATCATCGCTTCCAAAAAGAGATAGCGGTCATCGCTGTGGCGCGTCCGGTCGCCGGGATAGGGCTTAAATTGAATAAGATCAAAATCGTGATAGAGCGTCGATTTCGGGAAATCTTCCTGGTTGAGCCCAATCATCGCCACCACTTTAAAGGGGATCGCGCGCATCGGCACAAAGGAGCAGAAGGTCACCTTCCCTTGGATAAAGTTTTGAATCGGTTTTTCATCAATTAATCGCTCTTCGAGAAGCCTGCGGAGGGTCTCAATCTCAAAGGTTTCCTCAATACCACTTTTAATGCCGGCCTCAATAATGTCATTCCACGCATTTAAGATAAAGGTGAGTTTTTGGTCGCTACTGCCACTTTGTTGCGGATCAGGATCGGCGAAAAAATCATTCCAGAGCGGGGCAATAATCGTCTGCCACTCAATGAGCGGACGGGGCGCTTCCAGCGCTTCACGCCATTTAATGAGGTGATCAATAAAGGCGGTGAGCTTCCCAAGGAGCAGCGCGTCCATTCCCTTAATATCGAGATAGGGAAGATGCCCGTGAATGAGCGTCTCATCGTGGGTTGCGTAGCCAAGGAGCATCCGTTTTAAGCCCCAGAGCCAAGTGTGGCGTGGATCATCGCCAAATCCGAGGGTTTCAAGGTGGTGATGATCAATGCCAAAGCGAATAAACGCCTCTTCAATCCAATAACTAATAAGATCAAAATCCCGTTCGGTAAAGCCATATTTTTCCATCACCTCGGGCAGTTTAAGCAGCGGTAAAATTTCGCTAGTTTTAAAGGTGAGCGTCGGTAGGGTGAGCAGCGTTAAAAATCCATCGAGTAGCGGTTCACTATGGCGAAGGCTAATGTCGGAGATGGAGTAGGGAATTGCGTTATGGCGATTGGCCATCCCTTCACCAAATACGGCCTCAATGAGTGGCGCGTATTTTTCGATATCTGGCGTCATTACCACAATTTCACTCGGTTTAAGTGTCGGGTCTTGATTAAATAGATGAAGGAGTTGATCGTAGAGCGCCTCAATTTCACGGAGCGGACTATAGGCGGTGTGAATTTCAAGGGAGCGATCGCTCAGATCAAAGGTCCATTTATCGGTTTCGTGAGGCGGCAGTAGATTGAAAATCGTATATTGCAGATGATGCAGGAGCGATGAGGGCTCGGGCTCACTAAAGGCTTCAATCTCACGCTGTTCAGGATATTGTTGCAAGATTTTAAGATGATCGCGCCCGACTTTCCCAAGGGAGGCAAGGAGCGGATGGCCGGCAAACTCTTGCCAATGTTCATCGGGCTCTTCTGGGGTAAACGGGGAGAGAATATCGTCGTTGACGCTCTCATCGAAGAAATTTTCACGCCCAAGCGACAGCTCGGTGTAATACTTCGTTACATCGCCCCAATAAAATTGCGACGGATTATTAAAAAAGAGATGGATATCGATATACTCTTTAAAGCACATTAAAAGGTCTAAAAAGAGCGGCGGTAGCGAGGTAAGTCCAATAATAAAGAGGCGTTTAGGGAGCTTTGTTTTAAGCGGCTCCATATAGATAGGATCATCAAGGCGCGCTTCAAGGAGCGGTTTAATGTTTCCAAAGTGGGTCGGATAATTGAGAAAACGCATCACCTCACGCCAGAGCTTTTGTTGCCAAATGGCATGGAGAGGGGGCAGTTCATCCACCGTTTCACCTCGATCCCACGCGGCAATCCAATCGGGACGATAGACAATATATTTATCAAATACAGCGGAGATCTCTTTTGCGAGTGAGACCGATTTTTTTAAGCGAAGTGTGGGATCGTCACAGCGAATATAACTGGAAATTGCATCGAAATCGGGATCATTTTGATCAATATTAAAAATAATGGACACTAACGGCCAAAATAGTTTATCTTGAGAGAGATTCTGACGGAAATGTTCGCTGTTTTCGAGAAGTTCGTCACAGAGATTACTGAGCATTTTAGACGGAAGCAAAAACTCACATTGCGTCAAAATTCCAAGTTCAGAGGCGATCTCAGTCTGCAACCATTTTGCCATCCCAAAGTTCTGGATTAAGAGGTATTCTTTCTCAAAAGGACTCTCAAGCGGATCGTTCATCATAATATGTCCGACGATCGATTTTAAGATATCAAGATGATTGGAATGGTAGACGGTAAGACTCATAGATCACCTATTTGGCGCAATGGAACACAATAAAGAGTAAAAGCGATTATACCAAAGCCGAGTTTTGGGCACTGATGCCGGGCTCGATTTTGTGTGGTAATCCTTAATAGTATAACGATATGAATAAAATGTAAGGAAATAAAATGGAAGGTTTAGACGCGCTTTTTGCTGATCGTGTTGTAGGGACTCAAAGCTCAATCGTTCGTGAGCTTCTGGCATTTAGTAAAATGCCACACATTATCTCGCTCGCAGGGGGGATTCCCGCGGCAGATATGTTTGACCTAGAGGGCATTAATGAAGCGCTCAAAGTCGCGACAGCGTCAGGCGTAGCAGCCTATCAATATAGCGTCACCGACGGGGAGCCTGAGCTTCGTTCAGGCATTGCAGAACTTGTGAAAAAACGCGGTATCAAAACCGATGCCGATCACGTTGTGGTGACAAGCGGTTCTCAGCAAGGACTCGACCTCGTTGCGCGTACCTTTTTAAATGAAGGCGATACAATTTTAGTTGAAAAACCCACCTATTTAGCGGCGATCCAGGTCTTTAAAATGGTTGGAGCGAACGTGGTGGATGTAGAAGGGTCGGACGAAGGACTCGATCTTGACGCCCTTGAGAAAACCTTGCAAACGGCGAAAAATGTGAAGGCGCTCTATATCGTGCCCACCTTTGCAAATCCATCGGGTTCAACGATGAGTGAGGCCAATCGTAAACGTCTTTTAGCGCTTGCGATCGAGTATAATTTCGTAATTTTAGAAGATGACCCGTACGGCGAAATCCGGTTTGAGGGCGAGCGTGTTCCATCACTCTACAAAATCGCGCAAGCAGAAGGTAAGGGCGAGGAGAATGTGGTCTATCTCTCTTCATTCTCGAAAATTTTAGTCCCCGGCCTTCGTCTTGGATTTATTATTGCCGCGCCGAAAACTCGCGAGAAAATCGTGTTGGTAAAACAATCGGTGGATCTGCATACGCCGGTTTTATCGCAATTGATCGTATCGGCGTATCTAGAGAGTGGCCGTTTGGATGATCGTATTCCGGCGATTTCTAAAGCCTATGGCGAGCGTTGCGGCGCGTTGATGAAAGCGCTTGATACGCATTTAGGCGAGCACATTACCTATAATAAACCGGTAGGCGGGATGTTCCTCTGGGCAAAACTTAAAAATGGTATGAGCGCCACAAAACTTCTTAAAATCGCCATTGATGAAGGCGTTGTGTTTGTTCCTGGAGCGGCGTTTTATGTGAACGATCCCGATGATTCAACGCTTCGCTTATCCTTTGCAACGATCGATGCGGCGGGTGCTGATGAAGCGGCGAAACGCCTTGCCAATGCGATTGCAAAATACGCATAAACCGAAATCAACTCGGCTGAAACCAATCTAAAATAGGAAAAGTTGCATCGGTGAGTCTTGATAAACTTTGATAAAGGATTCATCATGCCGTTTTTAGATTAAGCCGTTATAATAAGAAGCTCTTACGCCTTGTAACTAAAGGGGTAAGAGCTTTTTAATGGGCGTTTGATGAAATGAGGAAGGCAGAGCGTGATAAAAGATACCTATAAGACAATTGCAGGCATGGCGGAAGCGGAATTTGTGGAGCAGCGAAGCCGATTTATCAGTTTTGCCCATTTTGTGGATTCTGAAGCGGCGGCGCTTGAGCTTGTGGAGCATTATCGCAAAGAGTACAACGATTCACGCCATGTCTGCTGGGCCTATATGCTTGGGGAATCCTATGATAATTATCGCGCCAATGATGATGGAGAGCCGTCCGGCACGGCAGGAAGACCGATCTTAGGGCAGATCAATTCCCATGAATTAACCAATATTATTGTGCTTGTGGTGCGCTATTTTGGCGGGATTAAACTTGGCACCGGCGGGCTTGTCTCAGCCTATCAAGAAGGGGCGGCAAAAGCGATCGAAAATGCGAAAATCGTGACCAAAATTATTGGCAAGCCGCTGATCTTTCGTTATGGCTACGATGCAACCAATGAGGTTAATCAGGCGCTGCATGGGCTTGAATTTAACAAGGTTCGCGAAGAATTTACCGATATCTGCCTTGTGGAATTGAGCGTTCGGGCGCGAGATTATGAGGCGCTTTTCGGCAGGCTCGAGGCACTCCCGAGTGTGGAGATTTTATCGGAAAAAGAATTGCTCAATGGCTAGCTGGAATATGTGATAATCAAGCCATTGCGAATATTTAAATGAGTTAAGAGTAGGAGAGAGCTATGAAAAAGGGGATCATCGCCACGCTATTGGCGGGATTGGTGCTGGCGGGGTGTGCAAGTACGACATCGGGCGGATTAGTCGGTGTGAATCGCGCGCAATTTACCATGGTGCCGGAAGCAGCGGTCAATCAATCGGCGGCAGAAGGGTATGCGCAGCTGATTACCGCATCAAAGCAGGAGCGTAAACTTGATCAATCGGCGCAAGCAAAGCGGGTCAATCGTATTTTCAATCGTCTCTTACCGCATACCACGAAATTTAGAAGCGATGCGCTTAAATATGACTGGGAAATTAACGTCATTAAAAGCGATGATGTGAACGCCTTTGCCATGCCCGGCGGGAAAATGGTGGTCTATACCGGTATTATTGATCAGTTAAAACTGACCGATGATGAGCTTGCCGCAATTATTGGTCATGAGATGGCGCATGTTCTGCGCGAGCATAGCCGTGAAAAGGTCTCCCAAGAGATGGCAAAAAGTACTGGAATTACTCTGATCGCCGCCATTGTGGGCTTAGATCAAGGGGCGGAAGATTTGATCCAACAGGCAGGGCAAGTAGCATTCTCACTCCCATTTTCACGCAAGATGGAAACAGAGGCGGACTTGATTGGTCTAGAGCTGATGGCCAATGCTGGTTATAATCCGGAAGCGGCGGTCACGCTCTGGAAGAAGATGGCGCAACTGAGCGGCAGTTCCAATGTGGATTTCCTCTCAACGCATCCGGCGAGCACCAAACGGATTTCATCGCTTGAAGCTCAATTATCGAAGTTTCGTTAAGATGAGTGTCATTTAAATATAGAAAAGATTAATAGATAAAATTAAAGACTCTGAACGATGAAGCGAATGCACACAAATCTATAAAAGTTGAGCAAATATAGGATTTATTGCAAACAAAAAGAGTTTGAATCTGTTTTGAGTCAATAAAATAGAGTGTCGATTTAAGGGAGTAACCCGATAAATTGATGCTCTATTTTTGTTTTAGGATTCATTAATGTGATGATTTTACAGGATTAAGCGGGATTGATAGGTGTCGATCGAGTAAATATTATCCAATTCTGAGCCATTGCAGATAATTCGAATTGAGCTGTGAAGAGTTTTGAAAGTCGTTTCTCACTCTGATAGTCTGATGATAGCTATAGAAAAAATGGGACGAAGAAGCCTACTGTGGCCAATAACATGGAACGATATTTGTGATGTGGGTAATTTTTGATCGTTGCATTAAAGTTAAAAATCCCTTATAACTGACTACTTTTGTTGAATGAATAAGGGATTTCCGTTCGTTCATTATTTGAATAATTATAACTACTTTTAGAAAGGGAGTTCATTATGGCTGCGGTTGAAGCACAAAAAGAGCAAGTGACCGATAACCAGGGTGAAGTATCACCGAGCGGTGCATTGCGTGGCGTTATTTCGACGCTCGTAATCATTGCGATTTGCTTTGCGATTTACCATTATGTTTTGCCTGATTCGTATCCTACAAAAGAGAAGAAAGGGCTTATTCTGCTTGTATTTATCGGAGCGCTTTGGTTGACGGAAGTGGTTCACGTCACGATTACGGCGCTCATTGTACCGGTGGCAGCAGTGGTATTATTTAGTGGGGATGGATTTACCACCAAGGTTGCATTATCTCGGTTTGCAGATCCGATTATTTTCCTCTTCTTTGGAGGATTTGCGCTCGCGACAGCGCTTCATGTACAACGCCTTGACCGCAAAATTGCGCTCTTTATGATTAAGATTTCAGGCGGGCATTTAGGGGTTACTGTGACTTCGCTTTTCCTTGTGACAGCGGTGCTTTCTATGTGGATTAGTAATACGGCAACGGCGGCGATGATGCTTCCGCTTGCCCTTGGAATCATGAGTAATCTTGATTTCTCTAAAGACCGCGGTACCTTTATCTTTATCCTCTTAGGGATTGCCTATTCAGCGAGTATCGGTGGGCTTGGAACGCTCGTCGGTTCTCCACCAAACGCCATTGCGGCAAAAGAGTTAGGTTATAGCTTTAACGATTGGTTTAAAGTCGGTTTACCGATGATGATTTTATTGATGCCGGTAATGTTTGCTGTTCTCTATTTCGTCTTTAAACCGCGTCTTAACTATAAAGTTGAGATCACCGATGAGCAAATTCCATGGACGAGCGCGCGTGTTTTAGCGGCGATTGTATTCGTTGTAACGGCGGGAGCATGGATTGCAGGGGGCTGGATTAAAGATATTTTCGGCATCACCTCGCCCGATACTTTTGTAGCGGTAGCATGTGCGATTGCGGTGGCATTCTTAGGCCTAGCGTCATGGAAACAAATTTCAGATAGCACCGATTGGGGCGTTCTTTTCCTCTTTGGTGGTGGATTAACCTTATCGGCAGTATTAGGAGAATCAGGCGCATCGAAGATTTTAGGTCAAACCGTTGCAGATATCTTTGGCGGTTCACCGAAACTTCTGGTGATTTTCATCGTAGTTGCGTTTATTATCGTATTAACGGAATTTACCAGTAATACCGCATCGGCAGCGCTTTTAGTGCCTGTATTTGCCTCGATCGCCATTGAGATGAATATGCCACCTGAAGCGTTAGTATTGATGATTGGTCTTGGTGCATCGTGTGCGTTTATGCTCCCGATCGCAACGCCGCCGAACGCCATTGTGTTTGGTACAGGACACTTAAAACAGCGCGATATGATGAAAGCAGGGGGCGTATTAAACCTTCTCTGTATCTTAATCTTAACGGGCTACGGTGCATTCCTACTACAGTTTTTAGCGTAATCGATCGTTAAAACTGACAAAATAAGCAGACCTCATATTGTTATGTTATGAGTGTCTGCTTTTTTATTGCCTCGAATAAAAAGCCCAGAGGGATCAGTTAGATCGCATCTCTGGGCTTTTATGTTTGGGATATCTTATGAGATATTTAAGAAAGAGCCGTAGGGCGATTTAAGCCTCTTTTAAGCTCGCTAGGATCTGCATATAGCTCTCTACACGGCGCTCGGTAATATCGCCTCGTTCGAGCGCATCTTTGACGGCGCAATGCGGGTCTTGCAGATGGCGACAATTACTAAATTTACATTGGCGTGTTAGCGGCGCAATTTCAGGAAAGCCATCATCAATTGCTGAGACCGGCAGATGCTCAATATTAAAGCTGCGTACGCCCGGAGAATCGATTAAAAAGGTATTCTCTTTGGGTAGATGATAGAGCGTGGTGCTCGATGTGGTGTGATTGCCAAGTCCCGTGGACTCATTAATCTTTTGCGTCTGTAGATTAAGCTCGGGGATTAATTTATTGGTGAGTGAGGATTTTCCTACGCCCGATTGCCCCACAAAGATGGAGGTTTTCTGGCTTAATCCCTCTCTTAGTATGGCGATGGATTCAGGATCGTGGATCGAGGTTTGATAGAGCGAGAGATTAAGCCCGCGATAATCGTCCAAAAAGTCCCACTGATCGGGATTCTCGATCAGATCAAATTTATTCACCAGTAGATGGGTTTGAATGCCAAGATAGTGCGTTGCGATGAGATAGCGGTCAATCAAAGAAGGACTTGGCTCAGGTTCAGGCGCAAGCACAATAAAGATCTGATCTAAATTGGCAGCTAAAATCTTCTCTTTTCCTCCAAATCCGAGGCGTGAAAAGATGTTGGTGCGAGGAAGGCGAGTGGTAACCACCGGCTCCTCTTGTTCAAACTGATAATAGACAAAGTCCCCGCACACAATGGCGCCGAGACTTTGACGAAAACTGGCTTTATGAAGATTTCCGGCCTCATCTTCTAAGGTGACGTGCGCGCCATGCTGGGAGATGATGCGCCCTTTATATTGA
Source organism: Ignatzschineria sp. RMDPL8A (assembly GCF_029815055.1). Lineage (NCBI taxonomy): Bacteria > Pseudomonadati > Pseudomonadota > Gammaproteobacteria > Cardiobacteriales > Ignatzschineriaceae > Ignatzschineria > Ignatzschineria sp. RMDPL8A. The sequence continues at coordinate 1,177,009 of NZ_JAPPWA010000002.1, forward strand.
TGCTCGCAATCGGACGCGAGCTGCTCCTGGCGGCGTTCCTCTAAAATGCGTTGTTGTTGCTTTGTGAGTTTACGTCCCATCTGGGCATGGTCTCCTTAGAATCGATAAAGGATGAGGGGGATTTAACGCTCAAGATGCGGCAGTTTATTGGGAACACCGTCCCATTTTTCCGCATCGGGGAGAGGATCTTTCTTCTCGGATAATACCGGCCACGATTGGCTTAGCTCTGCATTGAGATCAAGAAAAATCATCTGCTCATCTGAGAGATCTTCTTCTGATAAGATCGCACCAGCCGGGCACTCAGGCTCGCATAGGGTGCAATCGATACACTCTTCAGGATTGATTACTAAAAAGTTCGGCCCTTCGTGAAAACAATCAACGGGGCAGACTTCGACGCAATCGGTGTATTTACATTGAATGCAGTTATCCGTTACAACAAAGGTCATCCTCTCTCCTTTTTTGAATGCGTTTTGTGTGAACTATTTAACGGTCACTTGAGCAATACGGCGTTTACCCACTTGGATAATAACGCTGGTACCGCGCGCTAACGTGATCGAACGGTCTTCAATACGCTCTTGATTGATGCGCACTGCGCCGCTTTGAATCATACGGTTACCTTCAGAATTTGACGCAACAAGTCCCGCTTCACGCATCGCTGCTGAAATTCCGATTGAACCGGTTTCATCGGCTTGTACGGTCACCTCTTCAATATTTTCAGGAAGGTTTCCTTTTTGGAAACGGTTGATGAAGTTTTCGTGTGCTTCGGTTGCCGCTTGTTTGCTGTGGTAGCGTTCGATGATCTCAAGGCAGAGCTCAAATTTTACGTCGCGTGGGTTTTTACCCGCTTTAACGTCGGCTTTAAGCTGCTCGATTTCGCTCATAGGACGGAAGCTTAACAGCTCAAAATAGTTCCACATGAGTTCATCTGAGATCGACATCAATTTACCGAACATGCTGTCCGGCGCTTCGTCAACGCCCACATAGTTACCAAGGGATTTAGACATTTTATTAACGCCATCTAAGCCCACAAGAAGTGGCATTGTGATCGCACATTGTGGCTTTTCAATGCCATAGGCGCGCTGTAAATCACGGCCCATTAAGACGTTAAAGCGTTGGTCGGTTCCGCCCATTTCAACGTCGGTTTTAAGATGTACTGAGTCATATCCTTGAAGAAGCGGATAGATAAATTCGTGCACCGCAATCGGTTGCTGGGATTTGTAGCGTTTTTCAAAGTCATCACGCTCAAGCATGCGCGCAACGGTGTAATGTGACGCTAATTGAATAAGCCCTGCTGACCCTAAATCCGTCAACCATTCTGAGTTAAAGACCACTTTTGTGAGCTCAGGATCGAGCACTTTAAAGATCTGCTCTTGATAGGTTTTGGCGTTTTCAAGTACCTGTTCGCGCGTTAACGGTTTACGGGTGACATCTTTTCCAGAGGGGTCGCCGATCATTCCGGTAAAGTCGCCGATCAGGAAGTTTACTTCATGGCCAAGATCTTGGAAATGGCGCATTTTGTTGATCACGACAGTATGCCCAAGGTGAAGGTCCGGGGCAGTGGGGTCAAATCCAACTTTAATCCGTAATTGTCTGTTCTCTTTGAGTTTTTCCGTAAGCATATCCACGGAGATAATCTCATCAACTCCGCGCTCAATTAACTTTAAACTCTCTTCTATGCTAGCCATTTTTTCTCCAAATTAACTTGTGCTATGAGCGTTATTTTGTATCAAAATTAAAAAAAGTGAGGCAGATTTTCATCTGCCATCATCCATTATTGATTGGTTTAATTATCAATAAATCCATATCCGATCAATCGTGCAAAGGGTTAATGAATATCAGCGCGATCTAATGGGATATTGATCCATTGAGTGCTCTATCTGCTTGATTCGATGGTGATGCGTGCACCCTTAGCGCATGCGCGAAATCGTTTATTAGCTGGCGATCGCGCTCGCAGTATCGGGTGCGGCTCATTGAGCATCGATGCGAGGCATTATCCCGCAAGGGCACTATTTTGCTGCTTGTAACTTCTCAAATTTAACCATGAGCTCGTCTTCAGTTTCGACGTGATCTGGGTTTTTAGGAATACATTCAACCGGGCATACTTCAACGCATTGTGGAGTATCAAAGTGACCGATACACTCGGTACATTTGTTTGGGTCGATTTCATAAATTTCAGGACCCATTGAGATCGCCTCATTCGGGCACTCAGGTTCACATACGTCGCAGTTAATGCACTCATCAGTAATCATTAAAGCCATTGCAAATATCTCCTTAACAACAGTTAAATAAAATCAAGATTGCCCATGTAGGGTTTTAATACTTCAGGGACGCGGATCGAGCCATCTTCCTCTTGATAGTTTTCAATGACCGCCACTAATGTGCGGCCCACCGCTAAGCCAGAGCCATTGAGCGTATGGATGAGCTCATTTTTGTTGGTCTCTCTGTTTTTATAACGGGCTTTGAGTCGGCGCGCTTGGAAATCAGTACAGTTTGAACATGATGAAATTTCGCGGTAGGTCTCTTGACCGGGTAACCATACTTCTAAATCATATGTTTTCGCTGCTGAGAAACCCATGTCGCCGGTGCAAAGGGTCATGCGGCGGTAAGGGAGCTCGAGTTTTTCTAAAATAATTTCAGCGTGACGCACAAGACGCTCAAGGGCATCAAATGAATCGTCAGGTTTCACAAAGTGAACGAGTTCAACCTTTTCAAATTGATGTTGGCGAATCATGCCGCGGGTATCGCGACCGTAGCTTCCCGCCTCTGAGCGGAAACACATACTGTGCGCGGTCACTTGAAGGGGAAGTTCCTCTTCATTAAAGATCTCATCGCGCCCAAGATTGGTGAGCGGGACTTCTGATGTGGGAATCAGATAGTAATTGCGCTCATCGGTGAGCTTGAAAAGATCTTCGCTAAATTTAGGCAATTGAGCCGTTCCGTAGAGGCTCTCTTCATTGACGATCACCGGTACATTCATCTCAACATAACCATGTTCGGTGGTATGTGTGTTGAGCATAAATTGCGCGAGCGCGCGATGAAGTTTGGCAATTTTATCTTCCATCACCACAAAGCGTGAACCGGTGAGTTTTGCCGATGCTTTAAAGTTTAGGCCACGCTTTTCACACAGATCCACATGATCTTTGGGCGTAAAGCTAAATTCGCGCGGAGTCCCCCAGCGTTTCTCTTCACGGTTTTCCGATTCATCTTTTCCAACGGGAACCGATGCGTGAGGAAGATTCGGTAGTGACAAATGAATGGCGTTGAGTTTTGCTTGAACTTCGTCAAGTTTGGTTTTTGACGCTTCAAGTTTTTCACCAAGATCCGCAACCGCTGCGAGTAATGGCTCAATATCATCGCCTTGGGCTTTTGCTTTCCCGATCGATTTTGCACTGCTATTGCGTTTGCTTTGGAGAGATTCAACTTCCATTTGCAGTGAGCGACGTTCACTCTCAAGCTGAAGATATTCCTCTTTGTTAACGCTTTCACCTCGTTTTGCTAATTCGCTAACAACTAAATCTATCTCATCCCTGAATAATCGCGGATCAATCACGTTTATAACCCTCATTGACACTAGAAAAATTAATGTTTCATTATATACGAAATTTGCGTATCCTCCAAACGAATTACAAAAGCAAAAGTGCGTCAAATCCCTTGAGATCACGCATTAAAAAGGCAAGCACTCAGGCTCGCCTTTTTTTTTCAATTTTTGCGATCTCTTTGATCTGCGTCTTTTTTAGATCGCAAGATCTTCATCGGAACGAATCTCCGCGCCCGGATTATTGTAGGTATTCTCATCGAGCATGCCCACTTCTTTATCGGTGATGAGCGCTGCCGTCATCGCGCCGGAGACGTTTGCAAGGGTACGGCCCATATCGATAATGGGGTCGATCGCAAGCACCATACCGATTAAGGGGAAATATTCCCCAAGTCCCATTCCCGAAAGTGAGATGGTTGCGGCAATGGTCGCCGTTCCCGGAATCCCCGCAACGCCGATGGAACCGATCACAACAACGATTAAGAGCATGATGTAAAATTGAAGGTTCATCTCAATGCCGATCATGTTCGCTACCATCATGACAAGGAGCGCGGGGAAAAATCCGGCACAGCCGTTCATGCCCATGGTTGCCCCAAGTGAGGGAATGAGGTTCGCTGTTCCGCTTGAAACACCCATGCGCTCAGTTAAAGTGGCAATGGACATCGGGAGCGTTCCCATCGACGAGCGGCTCGAAAATGCCATCACCCACGTATCGCGCGCTTTTTTAATAAAGGTAACCGGCGAAAGGCCGTGCATCATCACCAGTAAAATATGAATTAAAATCATAATAAGGGTTGCAGCATAGATCGCTACAATAAAGCTCGAAACATTGATAATCGCGGGAATCCCGTTACTCATCACCGTGCCGGCTAAAAGGGCGATAATTGCGTAGGGCATCAGTTTGATAATCATCGAAGTGACGCTCATCACAATGCGGTGCAGTGCGTTAATAAAGGATTTAAAGAGCGCAATCTCTTCGGGGAGTTTTCGCTCCGCTTTATTTGCGGCAACGCCTAAAAGCGCTGAGAAGATCACCAGTCCCACCACATTGTTGGTGTGCATTGCAGTAATAATATTGCTTGGAATGAGGCCGACTAAAATGTTGACGATGTTCGATTGTTCGCGAATAACGGCCGATTGCGTCACCTCCACGTCACCTTGGCCAAGCCCTAAAATATTGGCAAGCAGCATTCCGACAATGGCGGCAAGTCCTGTGGTGAAGAGCAGCCAAAAGATCCCACGCGTTGCGATTTTAGAGAGGTATTTCTCTGCGGCAAAATCGAGCACCACTTTTAGAATCGACACAAACACAAGGGGAATGACGAGCATCCGAATAAGCGAGATAAAACTTCGCCCAAAAAGTCCGTACCAGAGCGCCGTTTCTTTAAGAGCGGTGGTGGAGTTTTCCGGCATTCCTTCAAGCAGTTGAAGCGAAAATCCGAGCGCAATCCCGAGGATTAATCCCACCATCATGCGCATGAAAAAGCTTTTTTTATGTTTTCCCATACGATGGATGATGAAAAATCCGACGAGCAGGAATAGAAACCACACCAGCGTCTGCCAATGGGTAATAACGAGAAAGTGTTCAAAAAAGGCGCCCGAAAAGATCGAGGTATCGCTGCTTATTGCATTCATAATAAACTCCTTAAATGGGGCAAGGGTATCTCTTGAGATAAATGCACAGACAACAGAAAAAGCACACCTTATTTAAGATGATGCCATACGCTATCTGCGAAAATCGTCCCTGATGCTTAGATTAAAAAAATTGAAAAATTGGAAATAAATTTGGGGTATTTTTAGAGGGCAATCGGTTGGATTAACACGAGCGTGAAATAGGGCAGCAACAGCAACAAACATTCGCAGCTAAATGTGCAATGTTGATACGCTGTGTAGAGTGTCTGCTCATTTTCATGCTCTCTCCAGTAGAAAAAGATGGGATAAAAAATCGGTTTGAAAAACCTTTATTAGTTATACCGCCATTTCAGGGCGATTGCAATAGGGTGAAACGATCTTCTTTGAATGCAGGTTTTAACCGTCTTTTTCTCACGCTTAATGCTATGATAAACGGCGTTATCGCATGGAATGGATGATAGGTTATGCAGAGATTTGTCATTGGCGATTTAAGTTGAAAATCAAAATTAAACACAACAAAAAATGAGGAGAGGTCACGATGTTGAGCGAAGCGACCATTTTTATTGCAGGGTATGCGCGTCTGCCTCAAGGTATGGCGGCAAAAAATTTGTATGATTCGATGACCATTACTGCTGAAGTGGATAAAAAATATGGGGTGATTGTCGATGCGGAATGCACCTTGGTGACCGAGCTTGGGCGCGATTTTATGAAACGTCTTCTAAAAGGGCACAGTCTATTGGATGGCACACAAACCTTAATTGAGATGATTCAAGTCTATTACAAAGGCAAAGCGGCGAGCGCGCTTGTGGCGGCGGTAAAAGATTTGGAGTATCAATTTCACGGACTCTCCCGTTAAAATCAAAAATGATTAAAAAGATTGACTTTTATTTTAGTTGCATGCTACATTCAACTTAACACGATATCCCAGAGAGAAGTCGGCCATATCACCCATGGTGCGAGCCTTCTTAGAGACGATATCAAATAGATAAAATGGCAACAAACACAATTAAGCGACTGCTTAGTTATCTGAGACTGCCCGCCGGCAGCTAATAGGATACCAAAACCAGTAACGCGTTCCGCTCAATGGAGTGGGGCTTTCGTTACTGGTTTTTTTGTTGCTTAAAATAGATAAGCCAATAAAGTATATTTACAATAGAGAACAATTAAAACTAAGGTAGGAGAAGAGGATATGTCTACGTTTTTACAGAAAAATGATCGCTTTGAAATTGCGTTAAACCCCCAATCAAAACGCATTCACAATATTACTCTTGCAAAATCAGTGCTTGAGACATTTTATAACCGCGTTCGTGAGGAAAATATCGAGGTTCAGCGCCTTGAATATACGCCGTATGAGCGTCAAGTGATCGCTTCTTATTTAGATGAAGCGGCGGGCAGTGATTTTGGGAATATTCTTCGCGATATTGTCAATGACCGCGACACTGGTGGATTTACCATTGGCGTTGAAGGCGTGACTGATTGCACAAGCGAATATGTGATTTTCTCCACGGCGATTGCGCACCTTGTGGGAATCTCAAACTTTGACTCGATGACCGGTAAATATTACGCGCGTTTTACCGTACGTGATACCGATGATAGTGACTCGTACTTGCGTCAAGCATATCGTCTCTTTACCCTTCATACCGATGGTACGTTCGTCAGCGAGCCGACCGATTGGTTGTTGATGATGAAAATGGTTGAAGAGAATGCGGTGGGAGGCGAGAGCCGTCTGCTTCACTTAGATGATTGGGCAGAGCTTGAGAAATTTACCAGTAGCCCACTTGGATCACACAAATTCCAATACATTGCGCCGCCGAGCAAAAATGTTCAGGAAGAGGTTCAACGCCAGCTCTTCTTTAATAAGAATAATCGCCCATGCATCTGCTTTATCGATCAGTTTGCCTATCCTGGCACCATTGAAGAAGCGCAATTCTTAAAATCGCTCTCACAATCGATGGAATCGGATAAAAGCGTGGTTGAATTAGAACTTCCTGTTGGTAATTTAGTGGTCCTTAATAACGAATTCTGGTTGCATGGCCGTGCCGCATTTGAGAAAAACCCGAACTTAAATCGTGAGCTTCTCCGTCAACGCGGTCGCTTCTACGAATAATCGATCTTATAGGCTGGCGGTATTAGCCTCATAAAATAATCCTTATAAAAAACGAGCCTTACTTTTAGCGGAATTTACGATTTGACGATGATTCTGCCGAGAAGTAAGGCTTTTTTGTGTCTGAGTTTTGACAAATTATTTGTTGTTTAACGCTTCATGTTCTAGGAGCTGATTTGCTCTATCGAGCTGTTTTTGATGGAGTTCGCTACTTTCATTGATGCGGCGCTCCATCTCTTCCTTCTGTTTAATTTTCTGCGGATAATAATTATCCTGTGGCTCACTGCAGGCATTTAAAAGCATCAAAGCGGTGAGTGAGAGAAGGGCGGTATTAAACAGTTGTCGCATCGTAGGAGTAGTCCTTTTAAAGCCGTTAGGGTTCATCAATGTAGATCCAGAGGAGCACCGGTTTGGTCTTCGTTTGAAGGAGCGCATCAATACGGCGCATTGCCTCATCGCTAATCACCGGACATCCTTGACTATAGCCCATGGGAAGATATTTCGGGAAGGTTTCATCAGTGGGGATTTTATCAAATGAGTGGAGCACAATATAGCGGCGAAACGCGTTGTCGTTAGTCGGTTCCAGTCCATGCATTTTATAATGAATATTGATGCCCCAGCGGCTCCATGAGCGTTCACCAAGACGATATTTCCCAAGAGAGGACGCGTAACTATCCGGCGTATTGCTAAAGGTGATCGATTGATTGGTGCTCTCAAATCCCGGTGCGCCATATCCATGGGCGACTAAACTCTCGATAATGGGTTGTTGCTCGGTAAAATCCCAGACAAAAAAACGATTGGCCCCTGAATGGATCGAAAAATTAATTAAAACGGCGTGTTCAAGATCAAATTGATGGGCTAAAGCATATTGATAGGCCTCATCTGCGCGCTGCCGTAGGGAGGTTTCGAGTGTCTTTTTAGAGGCGTTTTTATCATGATTGACAAGGGCGTGGCTGCGCTCCCAAAAGCTCGGAATCAGGCGAATTCGATCACGAAAATAGTAGCTCGCGCCGATTAAGAGTAAGAGGGTGATGAGAATCAACGCGTAGAGCGTAATTCGGAGGAGCGGCTTTATTTTGATAGGCATAGTGCGGGTTAAGAGAGAAAGTGAATAATCAACTGAAGAATCAATTTAAAAATCAACGACGTGTGCTCTATCATACCGCAATTATCAAAAAAAGAGGAAGAGGCAATTTTAAATAGTTTCAACCGGTGAATGAAGTTTCGCGCGGTTTCACTATACCTCTTCCGAGTAAGCTCTTGTTAGCGGGAATTGCTTCAAGGAGGCGAAGCAGGCGCTGCGAAGAGAGTTGAGTTCGGACTCATTATTTAAGTGCCGAGAATTCTGAGGCAATCTGATTCTGGGGAATGGGGTCGTCACTCAAAATAATCGGGCTTACTTTTGGTTTTAGGGCTGATTCGATTCCTGCATCACATCGCGCACGATGTGTTCCGCAATGGCAAGCGATGAGGTCGCACCCGGAGATGGAGCATTACGAATATGGATGATGTTGCCATCACGGCGAATCACGAAATCATCGACGAGTGAGCCATCTTTCTCCATCGCTTGCGCGCGAATACCGCGAGTTGCCGGGTAGACCTTCATGCCGTTTAATGAGGGCACATACTTCACCGCTTCACTTACAAATTGTTTGGTGCTGAGCACGGTTTTTACCTCGCGCATCGCTGCCGGAACGTTTTTAAGGGCAAAGCACCAAAAACCGGGGAAGGTGGCGTAATCGAACATATCTTTGAGATTACATCCTTTTCCATCGTAATTTTCCCGCGCTTTTGAGAGAAACGCATTGGGGCCGATCGTCATTTTTCCATCGATCCGTTTGGTGAAATGAACGCCTAAGAAGGGATATTTCGGATCGGGGACGGGATAGATTAAGCCTTTAACCTCGCCCGTGTGCGCGTCATCAAGAACAAAATATTGCCCAAAGAAGGGAACGATTTTAGGAGTGCCGATATCGCCTGAATTGACGGCTAATCGATCCGATTGCAATCCGGCGCAGGTCACGGCGTAATCAAAGGTTTCAGGGTGTTCGATTGTGCCATTTTCCTTATCGATCATCACATGAATGGTGCCATCACGATTTTCAAGTGATTTGACCGGGCTTGAGAGATGGATTTCACCGCCACGCTCAATAATCTCTGCGGCAATGCGTTTGGCGATCTTCTCGTAGCTCACAATGGCGGTTTCAGGCGAATGAAGCGCCGCAATGCCGATACAATTGGGCTCAACCTCGCGAATCTCATCATCATAGAGCATTTTTATGCCGGGAACGCCGTTATCGCTCGCCTTTTGGTAGATCGCAAGCAGACGCTCTTTTTCCACCTCATTAAGAGCCACCACTAATTTTCCACACTCATCATAGGGAAGGTCGTTGGCCGCGCAGTACTCTCGCACTAGCGTCACGCCTCGGCGACATAATTTTGCTTTTAGACTGCCTTTTGCATAATATAATCCTGCATGAACCACGCCCGAGTTATGGCTTGACTGGTGTTGTGCAACGCTCGATTCTTTCTCAAAGAGAGAGACCTTCGCCTCCGGGTAATCGAGCAAAAGTTGCCGTGCAACGGCTAGCCCATTGATCCCGCCTCCAATAATCGCATACTTGATTGTTGCCACAATTAACTCCTTTAGATGATGACACTAATATGAAAAAATTAAAAAAAATTGAGAATTTATCCGATCAGGCGTTTACCCTCATTCGTGAGGCGATCATGAACAATGTGCTAAAACCCGGGAAACTCTACTCAGCGACCGAAATTGGGGAATGGATCGGTGTGTCACGGACGCCCATTCGTGAGGCGGCGCAACAGCTCGCAAATATTGGTCTGGTGCGAGTAGAAAAGAATCGTGGGATTCGCATTTTGCCTACATCGTTGCAGGGATTAATTGAGTCCTTTCAAATTCGTCTGATGCTGGAAGTGCCGATGATTCGTAAAACGGCAACTTCCCGCAGTGATGACGATTTAGTGCTCATTAAAGAGGCGTTTGAGAAGTTTCAGGTCGCTGCTGAATCCGATGATGCAAAAGCGACGTTGGAAGCTGATAAAGAGTACCATTTGGCGATCTTAAAGGCTTCGGGCATTGGGCGTGCGCTCACCATTATTGAAAACACGCGAAACACCGTACTTCTCACAGGGCCAAGCACGATTCCTCATTCACGTTCTTGCATGGATGCGTTTAATGATCATAAAGCGCTCCATGAAGCGATTCTTACGAAAGATGCCGTTCAAGCGGGCATTGAGATGGAAAGACATATCATCAATACGGCGAACATGCTGATTACGCAGGAATCTAAAAGTCGTGACGATTGGGAAGGTGCTGAGCTTTTAGAGCAATTTGAGTGGATCTGTAATCCGCGGTAAATTCTCCTCGTTTAATTATTATTTAACACCATTTTTATCACAGTAGTATGTTGCATGCAACTAAAAAAGTGCAATGGATTATTACGCCCATGAATTTGCCCGTTAATGGATCAGATCAAAAGGAGAGAGAAATCATTATGGAAGCCGCGATGCGCAGTTTTGCAGTGAAACTTAATAAAGCGATTAAAGAGGATATGGAGCGCCTATTGCCGCTGATGGAAGGGGAGGCGGTCTATGGGATTGCACTCGTGGCGGACTCTTTTTTGGAATCGCTCTATATCGCCATTAATACCGAAGAATCGCTTGCCGCGCTCATGAGTGAAACGGAAGCGAAATATGGGGAGATCGCGCCGATGGATCGCCTTAAGCTCCGCTGGCAACCGGAAGCGTGGGTCTATAACAGCAGTAATTTGCAATTTCCCGCGATGCTCGAGCTTAATCAATTTTTAGTTAATAAAACCGTCGAGGATTTTAACGGCTTTGAGATGCTCTTTTATGAAACGGTTCTCGATGAGATGACTAAACTCGATCGTAATGGCGTTTTTGGCGAGATGGAGAGAAGGGTCGATCGCATTATTTTTCTCACCATTGAGGGGGATTCCCGCCGCGTGAGTATCGAAAATTTCTTTGCGAGCCAACTTAATAGCGAAGCACAATTTGCAGAGTTTATGGCGCGTTTTGAGCCAATCCATCAGAAATAAAATAAGCAATAAACCAAACAATAAAACGGGCGTAAAGCAGGCAAGAAACAACCTGCAGGAACTTCTTAATATAGGGAAGTACACTGCAGGTTTTTTATACCTCAATATTTTATATTGATTACGACCATTTAGCGTTGCGGTCCTAAATAGGCCAACCAGCGTTTTTCGCACTTTCTAAAGATAAAGACGAGCACAAACGTGATGGCGATATAGAGTGCTGCCGCAATTAAAAACGGGGTAAATACCGCAAAGGTTTGGTAATGCACCTGTTTCGCAAATCCTAAAATATCCACTAGCGTGATGGCAGACGCTTGCGCTGTTCCGTGCAGCATAAAGATCACCTCGTTCCCATAAGCGGGAAGGGCGCGTCTAAATCCTGATGGGAAAATAATGCGGCGAAAGAGCGTGAATTTGCTCATACCAAAAGCCATTCCGGCCTCGATCTCCCCTTTAGGAGTGTTTTTAATCGAGCCTTTAAAAATCTCTAAGGAATAGGCGGCGGTATTGAGCGAAAACGCCACAAGCGCACATGCATACGGCTCACTTAAAATATTATCCCAGAGCCATTCAATATCGCGAATCGCTTCAAACTGCCCAAGCCCAAAGTAGAGAATATAGATCTGGACAAGAAGTGGCGTGCCGCGGAAAAAATAGCTGTAGGCATCAATTGGCAGATGAATCCATTTGCGTTTTGAGAGCGCTAAAATCGAGAGCGGTACCGCAAGTAAGAGGCCGGCAATCGATGAGATAAAGGTGAGCTGAATGGTGAGCCATATGGCCTCTAAAAGCTCCGGAAAACGGTCAATCATCGTACTCATATCGACACCTCTGTACTAAATCCGAGGCTGTAACGGCGCTCTAAAAAGCGAATCACTAAGATCGATAGGCTCGTGAAAAGGAGGAATCCGATGCTCGCTACCATATAAAAGTTAAAGGTCAAACGCGTCGCTTTCCCCGCATTATTGGCCATAAAGACAAGATCTTGCAGCCCAATGAGTGAAACGAGTGCGGTTGTTTTAAGAAGTACCAGCCAGTTATTGCTTAAGCCCGGCAGTGCAAAACGCATCGCTTGAGGGAATAAAATGCGGCGGTAGATATGGTTTTTAGGCATACCGAGTGCGACAGAGGCTTCCACTTGGCCTTTTGGAACGGCTAAAATCGCCCCACGAAACGTTTCGGTAATAAAAGCGCCGAAATAAAAGCCGATCGTAATCACGCCCGAAATAAAGGGGGTGAGAAAAATATTTTTCGTGCCGATCAGCCCCGTAATCCAGTTTAACAACTCCTGAATCCCGTAAAAGAAGAGGAAAATTAGCACAAGATCCGGAATGCCGCGAATGATCGTGGTGTAACTGCTAATGGTAAAACGAAGCGTTTTTGATTGACTAAAGGAGAGAAATGCTGCCCCTAAACCAAAAAAAAGTGCTGCCAAAAACGAGGTAATGCCGAGGGTGATGGTAAGGAAAAACCCCTCGAGTAACGAGGGGGAATATTCAATAATTTCGTTCATCCAGACTTATTCTCCGAAACTATCTTTAAGCGTCACAATGCGGTTAAAGACAAGTGCGTCACCGGCTTTTGAGTCACGGGTGAAGTAAGCAATGCGCTCAAATTGATACGGAACTTGTGCTTCTGATTTGGCAAGCTCAGGTTCAACTTTCGCTGTTTTCACCACTAATGAATCATCGGCGATGTAGTCGAGCATATCGCCCTCTTCACCAGCAGGATTGGTCACCGTAAAGAGACGGTTATATTCGTTGATCGTCGCATCAACGGCGGTTTTGCAAGTAACCCATTGGATTACGCCGCGCGCTTTAACGCCTTCAACATTTTTACCAAGCGAACCGGGAACGATTTCAGCGATCACCTCGATCACCTCACCATTTTCGTCTTTCACAACGTCTGTGGCTTTAATGATATAGGCACCGCGTAGACGAGTATATTTGCCTAAGACTAAGCGTTTGTAGTGTTTGTTCGCTTCTTCTCTAAAGTCCGCGCGCTCAATGAAAATCTCATTACTAAAGAGGATCTCACGGCGGCCGCGCTCTTCTTGTTGCGGGTGATTCGGAACGCTCACCATTTCGTCCGCCTCAACGTTGGTTAAGGTGACTTTGATGGGATCCATAACCGCCATGCGGCGATCGGCTTGTTCATTTAATACATCGCGCATTGCTTGATCGAGCTGTTGCACTTCGATGTAGTTTTCCGATTTAGTCACCCCAATGCGATCACAGAAAAGATGAAGCGCTTCAGGAGGGCAGCCGCGGCGACGTAATCCTGCGATGGTTGGCATGCGAGGATCGTCCCAGCCATCCACATGACCTTCAGCTACGAGCTGGGTTAAACGGCGTTTTGAGGTCACGGTATACTCTAAGTTTAAGCGTGAAAACTCATATTGATGCGGGGTATGCTCAACGCCGCAATGCTCCACAAACCAATCATATAAAACGCGGTGATCTTCAAATTCAAGCGTACAAATCGAGTGGGTAATGCCTTCAAATGCATCGCTTAAGCTGTGCGCGAAGTCATACATCGGATAGATGCACCATTTGTTGCCGGTTTGGTGATGATCTTCATGGCGAATACGATAGATCGCAGGGTCACGCAGATTCATGTTGGGTGCGCTCATATCGATCTTGGCACGTAAAATTTTAGCGCCGTCTTCAAATTCGCCGTTACGCATACGCTCAAACAGATCGAGGTTTTCTTCAATCGAACGTTCACGATAGGGGGAGTTTTTGCCCGGTTCAGTTAAGGTTCCGCGCATTGCACGAAGCTCGTCCGCACTGCTGTCATCAACATAGGCTAGCCCTTTTTTAATGAGGGTGACCGCCGCGTCATAAAACTTCTCAAAATAATCGGATGCATAGAATAGATTGTCCCACTTAAAGCCAAGCCACTCCACGTCCTTTTTGATCGACTCAACAAACTCGATCTCTTCTTTCGTTGGGTTGGTGTCGTCAAAACGAAGGTTGCATTTTCCACCGTAATCGCGCGCAATTCCGAAGTTTAAACAGATCGATTTCGCGTGACCAATGTGTAGATAGCCATTCGGTTCAGGGGGGAAACGGGTGTGGATATCAGAGGGTTGCTGGTATTTTCCACTAGCTAAATCCTGATCAATAATTTGACGAATAAAATTAGTGCGAATGGTACTTTCTGACATATCTATTCTGGCCTTTCTGATAGTGTAAATTTATAAATTCAAAGTTTGATATTTTATCATAGAAAACGCGTGATTTCGACTGATTGAGATCACGCATTTTTACGCTAAGCTATCTTGTTTGATGGTAAGCTAATCGATTGAGTTTAACATGGTTTCCACATTGCGTTTGAAGAGCTTGATATAGCTATTGGCTGTATCATCTTTGGTGAGCGCATCAGAATAGAGGATGCCGCCGTTTTTGAGCTTGAGATCCTCCATCAGATTTTTAAGAAGGCGCGAGGCTTCAATGTTTTCAAAAAAGAGCGTGGTGATATTGTTCTTTTTAATAAGCGTCATCGTTTCCGCCAAATCACCGGCAGAGGGTTCGCCCGCAAAATGGGAATTCATTAAGGTGTGGAAATGCACGCCATATTCATGCTCAAAATATTGGAAACTATTGTGCAAAATAAGGAAGTGGGGCGCTCTGTTTGATTTGGCCTTAAGACTGTCGCGCGTCCATTTATCAAGGGCTAAAAGCTCTTTTTGATAATCTTCGAAATTGGCCTCGTAGTGGGCTTTCCCTTCAGGGTCTAGGGCGATGAGCTCCTGTTTAATGGCATCAGCCATCTTGATCACATTGAGCGGGCTTTGCCAGATATGTGGGTCAAATTCGCCATGCTCATGGTCGTGATTCTCGTGATCGTGAGCTGTATGGCCATCGTGATCATCGTGGTGTCCTGAATGGTCGTGGTCGTGATGATGATTGGGGTCGGCAGGAAGTGGAGCGATGGCAGTGCTCACGTCTAGTAGCGCACCATTAAAACCAGAAGCATCGACGGTGCGGGTTAACCAACCTTCAAAGTGAAGCCCGTTAATAATGAAAAGATCGGCTTTTTTAAGATCGATAAAATCGTAGGGCGTTGGCTCATAGGTGTGGGCATTTTGATTGGCACCAATGATGGCCTTGCTCTGAATGCGCTCACCGCCGATGGTTTCGGTAATATCATTTAAGATGGAAAAACTGGTGATCACATTGAGCTTTTTCGCAAGGGCGGGCGACAATGTGAGTAGGCATAGGGTGGAAAATAGCGCTATCAATCGCTTCATGGGACTGATCTCCTTAAGGGGTTATTCTATCAAAAGTTTATTTTGTATTGCTTAATTGACTACATATGTAGACAATTGAGTTAATAGACATTATAGCCTGAAGTGATCGAATCTGCTGAAAATATCTTAGAATTAGCCTCGAATGAGTTGAATCAGCGGGTTTGTTGGGTCGAGCAGCAGTTTAATCGCCATGATGGTACTTAAGATAATAAGAAGGGGTTTAATTAATCGTGCGCCAAAGCGAACCGCAAAGCGGCTACCAATCTGCGCGCCGACAAATGCGCCCACCGCCATGCAGAGCGCAATCACAAAATAGGCGTTGCCGTGAAATAAAAAGACAAGAAGCGAGCCTAAATTACAGGAGAAATTGGCAAGTTTTGTGTAGGCATTGGCGCTCAATAAGCCATGACCTTGAAGGGCGACAAACGCGACGATATAAAACGACCCTGTTCCCGGACCAAAAACGCCATCGTAAAAACCAATGAGTGGCACAAAGGTGAAGAGAAACAGCAGGCGTGGCATTTTGGGTTTCCGCTCAACGTCAGTAAATTTGGGCGAAAAGATAAAATAGGTTGCGATCACTAGAAGTAGGATCGGGGCAGCGGCTTTCAAATATTCTTGTGGAATTTGGCTAATGAGATTGGCACCGAGCATTCCGCCACTAAAGGCAAGGAGTGCAATGGGCCCCCCTTTTTTCCAATTGATCAGTTTACGGCGTGCAAAAGCGGCCGTTGCGGAGAAGGAGCCGGCCGTTGCTTGGAGTTTATTGGTGGCGATGGCGTTAATTGGCGGGAGTCCTGCAATCATAAGGGCAGGAAGGGTGAGTAATCCGCCTCCGCCCGCAATGGCATCGATGGTTCCGGCAATCATTGCGACAAGGGTGAGTAGGGCGATAATATCCGCTTCCATAGGATCCTTTTTTGAGGTGTCTGAGTTATTGTTATAAGACAAGATTCGGCGTAAAGGTACGGATCTCGTTGAGGAGTAAGACCGTTCTGCGTTACACTATACCCCATCATTTTTAGAGAAGGAAGAGGCGTTATGGCGAATTTATCGGAGTGGCGAGATGGGCTAAAATCGATCTACGATCGGGAGCCACATTTTAAAGTACTCGATCCACTATTGTGCATCCAATCGTTAACGGCAGGATTGAAATCGCTCGGCGCTGACTTTTCCGTTTCCTTGTTATTTTTAGGTAATCGCCAAATTGAAGCGCTCGGCGATCCGCGATTTAATGCATTGTCTGATCATTATCTCTTTAGCCGAGAGGTCTTTTTGCTTCTTAATGGAACTCCGGTTGTATGGGCGCAGAGTCTTTGTCAAGGAATGCCCTCCTCCCTTGAAAAAGGGCGGGTGAATGAGTCGCGCTGGCTTGAAATTCTCGATTGCGGAACGGAACCGCTCGGGCATAAACTCTTTGATGGTTCGCTCCCGATTACACGTACCCCGTTTGAATATGCGGTGGTGAAAAATCCGCCCACGTTTGCGTGGGGAATGGAGGTTCAAGATCATTCTGATCATGCTCTCGATGTTCCAACCGTTATTGCGCGCCGTTCGATATTTGATTGGGCTGGCGATGGATTGGAATTGACGGAATATTATCTCCCTGCACTCTTTGAGTTTATCGGCGAAAAATCGATTGAGCGTGCTGTATGACGATTCTCTTTGCGCTTTTAGCGCTCGTATTGATTGTGATCGGCGCACTTGGATCGGTCTTCCCGATTTTGCCGGGGCTTCCTTTGATGTTTGTGGGGTATTGGTGGCTCGCCTATCTCGATGGATTTACGCGCATGTCGCTTGTAAGCGTGATCGTTGTCGGTGTGATCGCCGGAATTGGCTCTGTGATCGATTATTTAGCGACGGCCTATGGCGCAAAACTTACCGGATCGGGGCGAAAAGGCATTTGGCTTTCGATGTTAGGCTCGATTGTGGGATTGTTAGTTGCGTCGATTTTAGGCATGGTGATCGGACTTGTGCTCGGGGCAATGCTCGGTGAAATTTTAGATCGGAAAGATCTCTACAACGCGGGAAAGGTTGGATTAGGTGCTTTTTTAGGCTTTGCAGTGGGGCTTGTGATTCGCGTGATTTTCTCCATTTTGATCTTAATCTATGCGGTAATCCAAACCATTAAGATGATCGCAAGTGGGGTGGAGGGCATGGAGATCAATTGGGCGTGGGTGAAAACGCTAGCGGTTTCGCTCTGGAAGCTTGTGGGTGGGGGATAGGAAGAGGTACGTTACCAGTTTTTAAATAAAACTTGAGGCAAAGAAAAAGCACTGACTCGTTTGAATCAGTGCTTCTTATGTGGCGGAACGGACGGGACTCGAACCCGCGACCCCCTGCGTGACAGGCAGGTATTCTAAACCAACTGAACTACCGCTCCTAATTTGCTATTGCTAGCGTCTAGGTGAAGTATTATACTAAAGTAAATTTAATTGTCTAGCATAATTTTTGTTCAATCTTAACTGCTTCACCTAACTCAACTAAGATTGTTTGCGTATTTGATCTTATAAATGTAATCAAACATACGTTAAAACTGGCGGAACGGACGGGACTCGAACCCGCGACCCCCTGCGTGACAGGCAGGTATTCTAAACCAACTGAACTACCGCTCCTAAGTTTTGTTTCTCGTTGTTGCCAACTGAGGATTCGTATTATACAAAGAAAAAAACATTTGTCATCTTTTTTTATTAAATTGGCTAACAATGGCGCACCGGCGATCATAAATGAACGAGTTAGACGGGAAAAACTCTCGTGTTGCGTGCGAGCCGTGCTACTATAAATGCAGTTAAATTTATCACACTCAACATTGCGAGGTACGATTGAGATGGCCAAATTACGACAATTGATGATGCTCAGCGCGCTTTTACTGGTAGGAAAGATCGGGATTGCCGATTCGCTAACTATCGAGCCGATTTCAGCTGAACGAGAGATTCGCGCGGTGCTCGATATGGAGTCTAATCGTTTTGCCATCGTCGGCGGTTGCAATACCTTTACCGGTTCGATGTATCTTAAAGAGCACGATATTTTTCGTACCAATCCCCACCGTTTAGCCGTAACTAAGATGGCGTGTGAGGTGGAGATGGAAGGGCTCGATCAAAAAGTGCGCTCCTTTTTACGCAATAAACCGAAGATGGTGCGAAAGGGCGATGCGCTCTATCTCGTTGGAAATATTCGTGGCGAGTCTGAGAGCCGTTACATTCCGGTAGAGCTTGATAAGGGCGCGTTTAGAGATATTGAGGCGCTTGAATATGATACGACGTTTCTCTATGTTTCCGGTAAACCGGCGGTCTGTAAGTTAGGAACGACAGAATCGGGCGAAACCTGCCTGCTCGTTCGTAAAAAACCGGAGGATCAGTGGGAGATCTATAAAGGGGAGATTGAAGGATTTACTCCCAATGAGAATATCGATTATCGTCTCCGCTTAAAAGCTTATCCCCGTGCAGATGGTGAAACGCGTCTCGTCCTTGATATGATTGTCGAACAGGTGTCGATCGATACCAAAGAGGAGCTCGATGAAGCAGGGATCGATGCGGAAGGGCTCGAGCCGTAACCGATAGCGGTTACTGATAGAGACTCATAAATTACCGGAATAGATAATAAAAAACGCGAGGATCGTAGGATGGCTCGCGTTTTTGTCTTAGCTCGTCTTATATATATCTATATATGGGTAGATAAAAAGATTACAGCCAACCTTTTCGCTTAAAGAGTAGGTAGGGCGCAATTCCGGATAAAAACATCAGTCCGATCGAGAGCGGATAACTGTAACGGAAATTGAGCTCCGGCATAAAGGCAAAGTTCATACCATAGATACTTGCAATAAGCGTCGGTGGCAGAAAGACCACCGATGCAATGGAGAAGATCTTGATAATACGGCTCTGCTCAAGGGAGATTTTACCCATAGCAGCATCGAGCAGGAAGTTTACCTTGTCAAAGAGAAACGAGGTGTGACTGGTGAGCGATTCTAAGTCGCGCAGAATTTCCCGTACATCTTCATTTTGATCATTGGTTAATAGTCGGCCCCGCAATAAAAAGGAGAGCGAACGGCGCGTATCCATTAAGGATAGTCGAGCTTTACCATTAATATCTTCTTGAATAGAGATCTCCGATAAGATCGTATCCATATCGACTTTTTTTAGCTCGTCATCTTCCTCTTGCTCAAGCTCTTTTTGCCGGCGGCGACGGGATTTGCGGGGCTCTTTCTCTTCCGTTTTATTGCCATTAATGAGCACATAAGGACTTGTTGATTCAAGCTTGGTGTAGATAAGTTCAAGAACGTCAGCAACGTGTTCAACCGCCGTTTCATGAAGGCCAATTAAGATGTCCATCACATCAATGACCGATTCCATATCATTAATTTGCGGATGGCGAGCGCGTAGGCGATAGAGTCTAAAAGAGCTTAAATCCTCATCGTGCAGGGTAAAGAGGCGGCCATTATAGATTGAGAAAGCGACGGTGACATTGGTAACCCGATCGCCAAAATCATTTAAAAAGAAGCTGTGGACGTGAATCCCATCTTCATCTTCATAAAAGCGTGCGGACGCCTCGATATCTTTAATCTCCGCTTTCTCCGGCAACTCAAAATTGTAATAAGCTTCAACTAAGGCGCGTTCTTCTTCGGTAGGATCGACAAGATCAATCCAGATCATCTCTTTTTGAAAATCGTCGTTCGATGAGATTTTGCTCTGCACCAGTCGACCATTTTTTAATATAAACGCTGTAATCACCTTAGTTTACCTCCTGATTTTAGCGGGAAAGTGGTTTTTATGAAGAATAAGAGCATATTATAGCGTATCTCTTTTTGCTTGCCGAGAGTTTTAGAAAAGGGCGGTTTTGGCACACTTTTTTCCATCAAAAAAGAAGAGTTGATCAAAAAATAAGCATGTGATAATCTCTTGAATTTACAGGGATATCACCCCGATAAATGCAATAAATTAAAAAAAAATTTGCTTTTTAGTCTGAATGCGTTATAAGCATGCCATAGAGTTTTTATATAGGAGAAAACCATGACAGCAGGATACGACGATTTTATTGATGAGGATCTTATTGAAGAGGAAGAAATTCCTGAGGTAAAACCCAATAAATCTCAAGCGTGGCGTGATATTGAAGCGATTCGTGAACAGCGCGCATTAGAGAAAAAGCTCGCAAAAGAGTACGAGCTTGAAAGTTTTGAAGATGATTGGGATTTTGATGATCTCGATGATTAATATTTAGACAAAATCATCAATTCACCTTGAAAAAATTATAATGGACCTCAAATTATAGGTGTTATAGAATTTTTACGTAGGGAAAAGATCATGTCAGATACAAAAAATGAGATGGATGTAGAGCTTGAAAATGATGCGCTCGACGCAGAAGCGACTGATGAAGTGGTGGAAGGCGAAGAGAGCGAATTAACGCTTGAAGAGTTAACGGCTGCGTATGAAGCAGCACAAGCGGAAAAAGAGAAGCTATATAATCAATATTTACTCGCAGCCGCCGATGTGAAAAACATCAAACGCCGTGCTGAGATTGATGTGGCAAACGCCCATAAATATGCGCTTGATAAATTTGTAAAAGAATTACTGCCCATTTTAGATGCGATGGAGCTCGAATTAAACGCGTTGCAAAAATCTGAAAATGATGAAGTAAAACAATTTATCACAGGATCAGAGCTCACCTACAAAATGCTCTTAAATGCATGTGAGAAATTTGGCGTCGTCCAGATTAATCCCACCGGTGAAAAACTCGACCCTGAGCGTCATCAAGCCATTACCATGCAGAAAAATCGTGAATTTGAATCCGGTCATGTGATTCAAGTGGTGCAAAAAGGATATTTGCTAAACGAACGCGTGGTACGAGCGGCACAGGTGATTGTTGCAGAATAGCCGCACGATTAGGGCGCTTCTGAGCTTTTATTGAGATAAAGCTAGAAAAAAAGGAATACATGCCTTATCATTTAGTTAGTTAAATGTAGCTTTTAGGTGCCTCGGGTACTTAAATATTGCCAACTTTTTTAGAGGAGATGCAAATGTCACAACAAAGTTCAGATAGAATTACTTTCCCCATTCTAGCGGTATTAAGTGGTGCGTGTTTATTAGGGATTGTGGTTGTACTTGTTAAATCACTTGTGATGCATTTCATGTAATAGAGCCTGAAATAGCAACGTAAAAGGCGATTTAGCAGATATGCAATGCGCCCCTTAATTCGTTCACACAAATCTATGAGAAGGGTATGCTGACATACCCTTCTTCCTTTTGAGGAGAACAAAAATGACAGTTAAATTTTTACATACGATGGTCCGCGTTAAAGACCTTGAGAAATCCCTTGAATTTTTCTCAAATGTTTTAGGATTAAAAGAGACTCGCCGTAAAGAATATCCCCAGTGGGAATGTACGCTTGTCTATTTAGCGGCGCCGGGGCAAGAGGTTGAGATCGAATTGACCTATAACTGGGATTCAGAAGAAGAGTATGGTATTGGTCGCGCGTTTGGGCACTTAGCCTTTGAGGTGGACGATATCTATGAAGTGTGTCAACGTGCGATGGATGCCGGCATTGAGATCAATGTTCCTCCTCGCGATGGTTGGATGGCATTTTTCCGCTCGCCCGATGATATCTCGATCGAATTATTGCAAAAAGGGGAGCCGAAAGAGCCGCAATCCCCATGGACTGAAATGGAAAATGTTGGCTGGTGGTAACGCTCGCACAACATTTACTTCAAAGACGTATCAACAGGAATTGAGACAATGAATAAATATCCCATTACGAAAGAGGGCGCTGAGCGTTTACGTGCAGAGCTTGATGATCTTAAAAAAGTACAACGTCCACGCATTGTTGCAGACATTGCAGAAGCCCGTGAACACGGTGACTTAAAAGAGAATGCTGAGTATCATGCTGCCCGTGAAGAGCAAGGCTTTATCGAAGCTCGAATCAGCGATTTTGAAGCACGCCTTTCGAATGCTCAAGTGATCGATATTACGCAGATCGCCAATACCGGTAAGGTGATTTTCGGGGTAACGGTAACGCTTTTTGATGTCAATGAAGAGAAAGAAGTGACCTATCAGATCGTCGGCGATTATGAGGCGGATGTGAAGGCGAATAAACTTTCGATCTCCTCGCCGATTGCTCGTGCGCTTATCGGAAAAGAAGTTGACGATGAGGTTACCATTAAAACCCCAGGTGGTGATAAAATGTATGAGATTTTAGAGGTAGAACACATCTAAAACACCGACAACACCATGAAATAAGGCAGGTCACATGAAGGCGTTATCATTTCACCCCGTAGCGAAATGGATTATCGGGCTCATTTTAGTATTAGGGCTCTTTTTCTTCCATGAATTTATTGTTCCCGCACTCGGCGCAATGATTATCGCATTTGTGACCTGGCAATCCTACAGCGATCTACTGCGTCTCTGTAAGGGGCGCGAACTTGTGGCAGCTAGTGTTGCAACGGTCTTTATCGTCCTTGCAATCGTACTGCCTTTTATTTGGCTCGCGCATTATTCACTCAATGAGATCCAAGGGCTTTTTGAATGGATTACCGCGCTTAACCGAGATGGAAAGCCAACGCCCGATTGGATTCAAAATCTTCCCCTTGTTGGCGATGAATTGAACAAATGGTGGGAGAGCTTTTTAAATCGCCCCAACGGGGTGAACGAGCTCCTTGCCAAAGCGGGGCTTAAAAACATCTTTTCATACAGCATGGTGATCACCAAAGAGATTACCCGTCACTTTGCCGGGCTTGGGTTTACCCTCCTTTTTATGATTATCACGCTCTTTTTCCTCTATAAAGATGGCCGCAGTATCTGTGAGCAGATCGATATTGTCGGTGAGCGGGTATTTCCGGATCGCTGGCATCGCATTTCCCGCATTGTCCCGACGTTGATCAGTTCCACCGTTACCGGCATGGTCGTAATTGCGATCGGTGAGGGGATTGTGTTTGGGTTTGTCTATTATTTTGTCGGCGCACCATCCCCCTTAACGCTTGGGGTGATTACCGGTGTATTTGCCCTTATCCCGGGAGGTGCACCATTATCGATGACGATGGTCTCGCTCTATTTAGTGGGAAGTGGCTCAACGACAAGCGGATTAATTCTCTTTGCATGGGGAACGATTCAGCTTTTTGTAGTGGATAAAACCATTCGCCCACGCCTTGTTGGCGGTGCAGTTAAACTGCCATTTTTGCCCACGATTATGGGACTGGTTGGCGGGGTTAAAACCATGGGCGTGATTGGATTATTTATCGGACCTGTGATTATGGCACTCATTGTGGCGTTATGGCGTGAGTGGGTCCATGAAGAGGATCACCGAATTCCCGAGCCTGAGCCGAAAAAGGCGATTAAAACAAAGCGAAAACCCTCCGCCAAAAGTTAGATGGGGATTCTTTGAATCAGGTGGATAAAAGAAGAGCTAAATTGAGTTGATTTAGCTCTTTTTGTTTATGAATTTAAATGATTAAACGTGTAGTCGCATCGCACTGCATGATAGACTAAGCATTAATTTAGCTGACTTATTTACAAAAAATCACACACTAAAGGCTATGCTAGGATTCTTCACATTATTTAGCTAGAGTTTAGTATTACGCGAGAGGTTTGCGCTATGAATCGACGTTATCTTTCCCTTGGGCTCTCCCTGTTGATGCTCTTTCCGATGTTCCTCCAAGCACAAGATAAGGCAACGGAAGTGGAGCTTGAAGCGAGCCAATTAATTCCTAAAAGCGAAGAGATCTATGCGATCGGCACGCTCTTTCCCTCCTCGGAAATCACCATTCGTCCTGAAATTTCGGGGCGCATTATCGGCATTGATTTTATTGAAGGGCGCAATGTTGCTAAAGACGATGTACTCATTCGATTTGATAAACGCGTTCAGGCGGCGAATGTCGTGGAAGCGGAATCAAAAGTGATGATTGCCCGGCAAAACTATGAGCGTTTTCAAGCGGCAAAAGCCGGAGCTACGGCGCAAATGCGAGATGAAGCCCATGCAACCCTTCTCCAAGCGGAAGCGCGTCTTGAAATTGCCAAAGCCGATCTTGAAAAGATGACCATTCACGCACCTTTTAATGGCACGATGGGACTAAAAAACTTCGATCTAGGCGATTATATCCAAGCGGGCACGAGCCTAGTGACACTCTCAAATACCGATCAGCTCAAGCTTGAGTTTAATATTCCAGAGCGCGTTGCACACATTGCAAAAGTGGGGCAACAGGTGGAATTTTCCATTGATAACTTTCCCCATGAGATGTTTGAGGCAGAGGTGTATGCCGTGAGCCCAAAAATTGAGCAAGAGGGGCGATCGCTAGCGATCCGCGCGCTCTACAATAATACTGATGAGAAATTAATCTCCGGAATGTTCACCCGTCTCGCGCTTAAAATTCCTTATGGATATGATGTGGTGATGGTGCCGGAGGAGGCAATTGTGGCGCAAGAGGGGAAACATTTTCTCTATATTGCCGAACCCATTGCCGGCAATGATAAACAATATAAAGCGCTCATGCGCGAGGTGGAGCTTGGTGAGCGAACTCGTTCACACGTGGAGATTTTAAAAGGGCTTTCCGGTGGGGAGCTTGTGATTCGGGCGGGGCAAATCCGAATTAGCGATGGCGCAACGGTGCAGGAAAATGAACGCTCACGCACGCTTCGCCTTGAGCGATTAGAGACGGCGAATGCGCTGTAGGGAGTTACCATTATGATGTTATCAGAAGTCTCCATTCGTCGCCCGGTCTTTGCGATAGTGATCAATATTGTGCTGATTTTACTCGGCATGATTGCGCTTGATCGTTTGAGCATTCGCGAATATCCCGATATTGATGTGCCGATCATTAGCGTTCGCACCAGTTATTCTGGCGCTAGCCCTGAGATTATCGAAACTCAGGTGACAAAAGCAGTGGAAGATGCGGTCACGAGCATTGAAGGAATCGATTATATTACCTCGATGTCTCGCCGCGGATTTTCTAACGTTAATATCACCTTTAAACCCAATAAAAATATTGAAGAGGCGGCTAATGACGTGCGCGACCGAGTCTCTCGCGCGAAACGCATGCTACCCGAAGAGGTCGATGAGCCGATTATCAGCAAAAGTGATTCTGATGCCGATCCGGTGATGGTGCTCACGCTTTCAAGTGATAATCATAGTGCCATTGAGCTTACTAAAATGGTGGAGCTTGCGATAAAACCGCAACTTGAACTCCTTGAGGGCGTGTCGAGCATTACCATTTGGGGAGAACGTCAGCCGGTGATGCGCGTCTGGCTCGATACCCAAAAGATGGCGGCTTTTGAGATTACGGTGGCCGATATCGAGTCAGCGCTTCGAACGCAAAACGTCGAGATTCCTGCAGGAACGGTGAAGAGCTCCACGCAAGAGTTTTCAGTTGTCGCGCGGACCGATTTAAATAGTGAAGAGGAATTTGGCGATGTCGTCATTAAAACGACAAAACCGGAAAGCTCCAATGTAAACCAGCATATTGTACGCCTTCGCGATGTGGCAAATGTCGAGCTTGGCGGGGTGGAAGAGACCACAAAACCGCGCATGAATGGGAAGCAGGGCGTTGGGATTGCGATTATTAAGCAATCGGTGGCAAATCCTTTAACTCTTTCGAGCGAGGTACGGCGCGTATTACCGGCGCTTCAAGCAAGTCTAGACGATTCGGTTGAGCTTGGGATTAGTTCAGATAACTCCGTCTTTATCAATAAATCGCTTAAATCGGTCTATCAAACCATTGTAGAAGCGCTGATTTTTGTCGGAATTATTATCTTCTTTTTCCTCCGCGATGCGCGGGCGACCATTATTCCCATGATCACGGTGCCGATTGCGCTAGTTGGAACACTCTTTTTAATGTATGTGCTTGGTTATTCGATCAATACGTTGACGATGCTGGCGTTTGTGCTGGCAATTGGGCTCGTGGTCGATGATGCGATTGTAATGCTTGAAAATATTCACCGCCATATTGAAGCGGGAATGCATCCGATTCGCGCCGCCTTTGTGGGTTCAAAAGAGATCGGTTTTGCCATTATTGCAATGACGATTACGCTTGCGGCGGTCTTTTTACCGCTCACTTTTTCAGAGGGGCGAATTGGGCAGCTCTTTGTTGAGTTTGCTATGACGCTGGCACTGGCGGTGATGATTTCAGGTTTTACCGCGCTGACGCTCTCGCCGATGATGTGCTCGCGTCTTTTAAAACCGTCCCATAAACAGGGGAAACTCTCATCTCTGATTGAGCGCTTTTTAACGGGAATTAATCACCTCTATGAAGGGCTGCTTGCGAAAGTTCTTAAGGTGAAAAGCGTGATTGTGATCGTGATGGTGCTCGTATTGGCGGGAACGTACGGGCTCTTTAATCTCCTTCCTCAAGCGCTTTCGCCGATTGAAGATCGCGGGAATATTCGTATTGCAGCAATTTCCCCTGATGGTGCGACGGTTGATTTTACTGACCGCTATTTAAACGAGGTGGAAGATCTCTTAATCAACGAGCCTGAGGCGGAAAATGTCTTTGTGGTGTCGGGCGTTGCATCGGGCGGATTTGGTTCGGTGACGCTCAAAGATTGGGACGAACGTAAAGAGTCGCAGATGGCGATGGTGAGCCGATTAAACCGCGAGTTTCGCGATGTCGCGCTTGGGCTTCGCGTCTTTGCAAGTAACCAACAATCGCTTGGGCAGGATGGGCGCTCAAAAGAGGTTGAGATTGTTATTCGATCGAACGAATCCTTTGAAGTGCTCGACCAAAAGGTTAATAAAATTATGGCGCGTCTGAATCAGATGCCCGAGCTTGTTACGCCAGACAACGATCTTCGCATGAATACGCCACAGCTTGAAGTCTCGGTGGATCGTGAAAAACTTGCGCTCCTTGGCGTTGATGTCAATGTTGTCGGCAAGGCGCTTGAAACGGCGCTCGGTGGCCGTAATATTACCCGCTTTAAAGAGGGCGCTGAGCAGTATGATGTACTTGTGCAAGTAAACCCTGATAAGCGCAGTAAACCGCGGGATATGGAAGATATCTATGTG
Organism: Ignatzschineria sp. RMDPL8A; assembly: GCF_029815055.1. Taxonomy (NCBI): domain Bacteria; kingdom Pseudomonadati; phylum Pseudomonadota; class Gammaproteobacteria; order Cardiobacteriales; family Ignatzschineriaceae; genus Ignatzschineria; species Ignatzschineria sp. RMDPL8A. The sequence goes on from NZ_JAPPWA010000002.1 coordinate 1,204,590, forward strand.
CGCACTAAGAGTGGCGAGATGGTGCCGTTATCAACGTTTGCCACTATTAAAGAGACCATTGCGCCTCAGGTATTACGCCACTTTAATAAACTCCGTTCGGTGACGATTTCAGCGAACTTAGAAGAGGGGACATCGCAAGGAGAAGGCCTGCGGATGGTTGAAGAGGTAATTCGTGAGGTGATGCCTGATGCGATGCTCGATTACACCGGTTCAGCGCGAGAGCTCATTGATTCTGGTTCGTCGATGTATCTGATGTTTGGGCTTGCGGTGCTCTTTATTTATCTTGTATTAGCGGCGCAATTTGAGTCGTGGATTGACCCCTTTATTATTCTCACCTCGGTGCCCCTTGCTGGATTTGGTGCTCTTGGCGCGCTCTATCTTACGGGGAATTCGCTCAATATCTACAGCCAGATTGGCCTTGTGACGCTTGTTGGGCTCATTACTAAACACGGGATTTTGATCGTTGAATTTGCCAATCAATTGCAAGATGAAGGCAAGGCAAAACTTGAGGCAATCAAAGAGTCGGCGGCCCTTCGTCTGCGCCCCATTTTAATGACAACGGGAGCAATGGTGCTCGGTTCTTTACCGCTTGCACTTGCAACGGGCGCGGGCGCTGAATCCCGCGAAGCAATCGGCTGGGTCATCGTCGGTGGTCTTACACTTGGAACACTTCTGACGCTCTTTGTGGTGCCGGTAGTCTATATGATTATCAATCGCCACAAACGCATCGACTTTTCAGAGTATGAGGTGAGTGAGGAGGTCGTCTAACGTTTCATATAAAAATATATAAGATTAAAAAGCCTACTGAGATAATGTTCTGAGTAGGCTTTTTTAATTGATTTTTAATGGATTAAATATACATCGATGTCAGTTTCAGTCCGAGAGTTTCATCAAGTCCATGCATAATATTCATGCTCTGTACCGCTTGGCCGGCAGCGCCTTTGATGAGATTATCGATCGCGGAAATAACGATCACTTTTTGACGTTCTTCATCAACGCGAATGGCGATATCGCAAAAGTTTGTCCCTTTCACATGACTCAATTCCGGTAATGATTCACGGACGCGCACAAAGGCTTCCCCTTGATAAAAATCTTGATAGAGTTTTAACAGATCGGCCTCGGTTTGATGGGTGTTTAGATCGAGATAAATGGTGGATAAAATTCCACGGTTAATTGGAATAAGGTGGGGCGTAAAGACGATTTCGACAGACTCATCGGCGACATGTGAGAGCTCTTGCTCAATCTCGGGGCGATGGCGATGGGAAAAGACGCCGTACGCTTTAAAACTCTCATTAACCTCGCAAAATAGCGAGGCGGTTTTATTACCTCGACCGGCCCCCGTTGTGCCTGATTTGGAATCGACAATAATCGTTTTTGGATTGACAAGCTTCGCGTTTAAAAGAGGCGCTGCGCCCAAAATGGCGGAGGTTGGAAAACATCCTGGTGAGGCGACAATATCCGATTGTTTAATCTCTTCTCGATAGAGCTCGCAAAGCCCGTAAACCGCCCGATCATTGAGTATTTTTGATTCGTGTTTGACCTTATACCATTTCTCATAGGTTTCAAGATCATCAAAGCGGAAATCTGCCCCAAGGTCGATCACTTTGACATGATGATCGTGCGCCTTTTGCGCAAGGGGTTGTGAAAGCCCGTGAGGGAGCGCCATAAACAGGCAATCGAGCTCATCAATACGGCTCATCAGCGCATCATCAGAGAGTAGGATTTGGCGTCGTCGACCCTGAAAATTTGGATATACCTCTGCAAGATCCATGCCCTCATAAGAGCGCGACGCAAGCATCGTGACCTCAACATTCGGGTGGTTCTCAAGGAGCCATAAAAGCTGAATGCCCGCATAGCCCGTAACGCCAATAATTCCTACTTTGATCATGATTTTATCTGTTCCTTTCTATTTAATCAGGTTGCTAATCTCTCTAAATTTTGGATGCAGAGAGGTTTCTAATAATTCAAATAATAGCGTCTCGACCGAGGTGATCTGCGCGCCGAGTGCCATCATTTTTTTAATGCCAACTTTACGATTTTCCGCTGTGCGTGAGCCGATGCAGTCGGCGACAATTTCAACGCGATAACCCTCTTTTAAGAGATCTTTCACCGTTTGATAGACGCATACATGGGATTCCATACCGGCAACAATGACGCGTTTACGGCCACTTTTTTCAAGCGCCTCGACAAAGGCAGGTTGTAGATAGCCACTAAATTCACGTTTTTCAATCGGCTCACAATAGCCCGTCAATTCACTTTTTAACGGCTCGCAGGTTGGTCCCAATCCTTTTGGATATTGCTCGAGCCATAAAATGGGAATCTCGAGGGTTTTTAAGCCCGAAATCAGCCGATGGGTTTCACGAATAATTGCTTCATTTTGGTCGATCACATTCGCAAGTCGCTCCTGGACATCGACGAGTACAAAAATAGTGTTATTCATTATCGCTCCTCACGCATGTTCGATGCGTTTGATATTTATTGTTATATAAATAGTTTTAGCACTAACCCATCAAAGTAACAAGAGGGCGACGGAAAACCCTCAATTTTAGAGGCGGGAGAGAAGAAAAATTTAGGAGGAGAAAATTTTGCTTCATTTTGAGTAAATGTTCACCAATCCCGTGCAAATTTTTATTAAACTTTTATTAAACTCACGCAAATAGCACTTGAATAATCGCATCATAAATATCGTTAGATTGCATTAAAACAAGTGGTTATCTGCAATAAAAGAGATAAGTGCTCAACTTGTAATCATATGGTAAAAAAAGTTTGACAGAAAAGGCATTACCCCCTAGAATACACATCAGTTCAACGGACATATAGCTCAGTTGGTTAGAGCACAACACTCATAATGTTGGGGTCGGTAGTTCGAATCTACCTATGTCCACCACATAAAACACGGAAGCCCTTGATTTTCAAGGGCTTTTTTGTTGTCCAGCATAAAAATGCCGAAGATTCTGCCGAATATTTTAAAATCCCTCCTCAAATTGATTAGCCGATTGATCCTTTTAAATTTATCCATAAAGTCCATTTTTTTACTTTTATAAGCTCTGATCAAGTATCGATATTGTGTCGATGCGATCGACACATTGTAAAAACGTGTCGATTTTTTTCTATTTTTTAAACATATTATGTTGATGTGCTGATTCCATCAACCTATACTGTATTAAAAATTTAAAAGGAAAAATGATGACTTGGATTGCTGATCAACCCTATAACGATCTTCCTCTATTGCCTCCTAATATAGAGATTGAAACTAAAGAAGTGTTAAAAGCCTGTATTACTGCACGTGCTTCGTTAGCAGAATTAAATCAGGCAGGAAAGCTTTTACCGAACCAAGGGCTTCTTATCAATTTATTGCCCATTTTAGAAGCTCAGGGGAGTTCTGAGATAGAAAATATCGTTACCACTACAGATAAACTCTTTCAGTATGCTGGGGAAGAGAATAGTGCGGATCCTATGACCAAAGAAGCCTTAAATTATCGTCGTGCGCTTTATAATGGATTTATTTCATTAAAAAACGTTCCTCTTTCAAGCCGTACCGCAATCGAAATTTGCAGTACATTAAAAGGCAGTGATATGAACGTGCGGAAGCAATTAGGAACAGCATTGCGCAATAGTACTACCGGTGATGTTATTTATACTCCGCCAGCAGGGGAAGGGACCATTAGAACATTACTGAAAAATTGGGAAGATTTTTTGCATGTTGAAGATGATCTCGATCCGTTAGTTAAGCTTGCCATTTTACATTATCAATTTGAAGCGATTCATCCCTTTATAGATGGAAATGGCCGGACAGGAAGAATCCTCAATATTTTATATTTGATTGAGAAAGAGCTTCTGACTTTACCCATCCTCTATTTGAGCCGTTATATTGTTATGAATAAGCGCAATTATTATCGATTGTTGTTAACGGTTACCGCAAGTGGCGAGTGGGAGTCCTGGATTTTGTTTATGTTAAAAGCCATTGAAGAAACCTCTACCTGGACAAAAAATAAAATCGCTTCAATAACGACATTAATCGAAGAAACGGCTCAACATATTAGAGAGAAAGAACCAAAAATATATAGCTATGAGCTCGTCAATATTCTCTTTGAGCAGCCTTATTGTCGTATTGCTAACTTAGTAGAGAAAGATATTGCTAAGCGCCAAACCGCATCGAATTATTTACAAAAACTTTGTGATATTGGTGTGTTGACTGAGCATACGGAAGGTCGAGAAAAAATGTTTATTAATAATAAGTTGATTGAATTGATGAGGGGATAGTATGAGTCTAAATCATGCACATGAAGGTTATGAGTATCAAGATCTGATAGCCAGTTATTTTATTTTGAAAGAAGCTTTATCGGGTAATTTAGACAGTGTTTTTTCTATTGATAGAAAAAACAGTGATAACGATAGATTTGATGATATTGTGATTACAAATAAACAGAAAGTACAACGCAAACAGATTAAGTATAGCAACCGAGATACAGGAAAAAAATTAACAAAAGATTATCTTTCTGCAGATAGCCATTATCAAATTGCTCTTCATAGTTTATATGAAACTTGGATAAATTTAGAAACTTCTAATACTGAATTTAGATTATGCTTGGCATGGGATGAACCAATAGATAACAATATCACAAGAGTATTAGTTGAACAGTCATCTGATATATCTTCTTTTTCTATATTTCCAACAAAGGTTTTTAAAATAGATTTGGATAAATTATGGGAAATAGAACCAGAAAATTTTAATCGTTGGGATAGTCTAAAAAATTACGCAACAGAACATAATCTTGATAGAAGTACTTTTAAGAATTTTACAGATGAGTTGTTAATAGAAGTTAATTTCCCAAAAGCAAGTTTAAGCTTTAAGGAACCAGATGATTTAGAGAACATTTTAATTCTACAAGCGGAAAAATTAGGGATAGGGCAATATCCTAATGATGATGTTTATATCAATGATTTTTTAGTTCGCCTTGCTAAATTAGCAGGAAATTATCGAACTCGATCGGCTGAAGTTACTGTTACAGATGTTTTAATTGAATTAAGAGTAAAAACTGATTTTGGAAAAATTGAGCAAAAATTCGATATTAATGCCAATTTAAATATTACTTCGGATTCAGACTATAACTCTTTTCTAGAAGAGATTGAAAATAAAAAAACAATTTTACTTGGAGAACCAGGCTCTGGAAAATCATGGTTTTTAACTAATTTTATAAATCACCTTTCACAAAAAAATATTGCAGTTATACGTCATTATTGTTTTACAGGGACAGATGATGATTTGTTACTTGATAGAATTAAGACTGATACATTCTATGGTAATTTAGTTTCATCCATTTTAGAGAAATTTCCAGATCTATTTACTGAAAAAGAAAATAGATATGTAGCAAATCTATCTGAATTGAATCTTTTGCTCTCGAAGATTGAAGAGCCTTTTATACTAATTATTGATGGGTTAGATCATATTGAAAGAGTTTTAAAAAATTCAAAGGAATTGTCAGAAGATAGAACCAGAATTATAGAAGCTATTTCTCAATTAGAAACTTCTGAAAATATATCCATTGTTTTAGGTTCGCAAAACGTTGAAGAAGTGAAATTTCTTACAGAGGATTTTAACTATCAAGAAATATCAATACCTAAATGGAATATTAATTTTACAAAGCAATTAATGGATAAGTTTAGCCGTAAAGATATCAGTTTTGAAAAAGATAATCTTTCAGATCTCCTCTACAAAAAGAGTGAGGGCAACCCTCTTTATTTAACATATATTTTAAGATCAATAGAAAATATACAACGGGTCTCACAAGAACAGATTGAAAGCCTACCTCAATATGATTTTAACTTACAGAGCTATTATAAACATCTCACAGCTCAATTAGAAAGAAATACAACAGCTGATACGTTATCTTGTTTGGATTTTTCTCTCTATAAGAATGAGCTAAAAGAAGTAGTAAAACCTGCTTATATGATGGAGAAAGACTTAAAAATATTATCTCCCGTCATTATAGAGAATGCTTCTAGAGGTGGCATAAGGCTATATCATGATAGTTTCCGACGTTTTAATTTAGAGAGATTGCCTGAAGAAGCAAAATTGGAATTGCATGAAAATATAGCATTTTGGTTGGAAGAACAAGGATTTTATGAAAATCAAAAATCCTATCGCTATCTAACCAAATACCTCATTGAATCTCATCAATATGAAAAAATTAAAGAATTAGCTAATGTTGATTTCTTAATTAATAGTTTATACCAAGGTCACTCTGAGGCTTTAATCAAAAATAATTTTAAGTCCTTTTTAAAAGTTGCAACAGAACAGCTCGATTGGCCATTTATTATTTATTTAAGTGAATTGAATCGTACGATATATTCAACTATATCAGAGGAGTATCATAGTCAAATTATAGAGAATTTTGAGCTATTTTTTGAGGCTATTTGTGTGATCGAAGGAACAAGTAAAGCCAATAATCTTTTGTATTTTAATGGTGAAAAAAATTTCGATAATCATATTACAGCACAAGCATTCAGTATTTTACAAAAATTTGGTTATAAACCAAGATGGGAAAATATTAGTGAATTGTTTGAAAAAGACAATTTAGAAAATAATTTTAAATATACAGTTAAATATTGGCTTCAAGAAATAGAACCAATAGATATTTTCAACTACAGATTATTAGGTGATAATTTTAAAATTAATTTATTCAATATATTTATTGAAGAGCTTTATTATGCAAAGGGTTTCAGCCAAGTTTATGCGATATATGAATCAGTTTCTAATAAAAAATTAGCAGAAAAGATTGGCGATTTAATTAATAGAGTTTTGCAAAAAACAAATTGTAAAGATCTTATTCCTATTGATATTTTAACTCACAAGAACGAGCTAAAAAAATTAAGCTGTTCTTTTATTAGCGATCCATATAATAAAAAAGATATAGTTGAGTTTTATAATAGTGTAAAAAAATATTCCATATTAGATATTGAGACTTTAATTTCCTTTGAAGAATCATTACCTAAACAGGATTTTATTTATAATTGGATAAAATTTTATATCCGAAATACTGTAGCTATTAATCAGAATTTATCAGAAAAAGAATTAGAAAAATACATAGTTAGCAATTTTCGGTTCTTAGCAAGTGATTTAGAGTTATTTAAAGGGGATCCAAGACCATATGATTTTTTACATCCGAATAAGGACATTATAGAAATAACTGTCTTAGAGGCATTAAAATATATTGCGACTGTTGAAGCTTGGAAGGATGTTGTTCTATCTTTGAAAAAAATACATATTGACTATACTCTTCCTGTTTTCTACTTAGTAGAAAATAATTTTTTAAATAAAGATAATATTCAGTTTGTTATAGATGTTTATGATGAGTGGGATAATTTGTCTGAAGATGTTGTATATGAAAAACATGCTGAGTATTCTTTTAAGAAAGCAATCTACTATGGAAAATTGGGGAATAAAGAACTTGCAAAAGAAGAATTAAAAAAAGCTCTTCGATACATAACAGGATACACCTATAGAAAAGACACTAGCTTAAATGAAGTAATTAATCCTTTGTCAGTTTTAAATAAAATTAGTTCTGAAATCGCGCTTGAATATGCTAAAAAATTAAAATACCTAACCGATGCCGTGATGAATCATACAGAAGATGGCAAAGACACTCGTTGGTTAACGATGGATTGGTTTAAAAAGCTTATAGAGATAGATTATGATTTGGCTACTAAATATTTAATTAATCAATTTATTGCTAAACCTACATTTTGGAAGCTGGATTATATGTTTATAGATTACCTACATATAAGTTTCGATAAAGTTGATCCTATTATTTTAAGTTTTCTGTACCGATTATCGCCAACAAATAATCGAGATGAATATTTAAATGGATTCTTAAATGTTTTAGAAGAATTAAAGGGAATAAATGAAAATTTAGCAAAACAATCATTAATCGATTTATCAGAGAGACATTGGAATGATTCATATGACACTTTAAAAGATACTAGTGTAGTCAGATTAATATCATTACTAGATGAGTTTGGATTGAAGCATGGTTTTACAGACATTAATCCTAACAATAAGAGCTCTAACATTGGTGTAAAAAGTGTGAAAATAGTAGAAAATACTGTCATAGAGTTATCTTCTCTCGATAAGATGAATGATAAAGAGTTGTTAGAGCACATCAAGAATAAAAGAAGTCTAACTGAAATAGAATCCAATTATTTATTTACATTTTTACAGAAAAAACAAGATGATCAAGTAATTACTAAATTCTTGTTAAAAATAATTCAACAGCAATTCCTATCAGATGATTTATCGAGAAGTTTACAAAAAATAATTTATGATTTACCTATAAGTGAGGAAGCCAAAATTGTTCTTTTAGTAAATAACTTTGTTTATTCTAAGGATGGTTGGTTTGCAAACTTTACAGAACGAGAATCTCTCAAAATAGCAGTTGATTATGATAGAAACATGGCAATGCAAACACTTGTAGAGGTTTTATATTATTACTTTTCGAGCACTGGGTATTTTTCAGAATCAACAGCTAACCTCATTATTGCACTGACTAATGCAGGGGCTGATAAAGATACTATTATTGATATGTATAAATCAGGGTATCAAGTCTTAGAAAGTAGATTGCCTGATATTAATAATTTTGATTGGCAAGATGTAGAGAGCCCAGAGTTTTTAGAAATGAATTGTGATGAGCTTGCTATTGTAATGTTATTGAGTAAATCAAAATTTCATGATGCTTATATTCAAAGAGAAATAATTTATGCTCTTAGCTACTTTATGAAAGAAAATGGGGATTTATTAATTAAACCTCTTAGATGGGTTTTTAATCGACATGAGCAATTTAATATGTTGTTTATAGCAACTGTATTAAAACTTCTAGAAACAGAGAAAGATAATAATAAAATGCTTTTAGCAGAAGTTAAAGAAAGTCTGGAAAGCTTATACAACATAGAAAGCGTATATATTGATGATAAAGTTCATAGTCTCATTGGAGGGGTATCATAATGGATGAACCATATCAGAGGCAAATTCTAGACTATATCAATCAGCACTTATTGTATTATTCACACTGGAAAGAGATACTTCCTTCAACAATATCACAAGAAATATTGTTGGATATCAGAGAGCATGAGTTGGATGTATTCCATAATCGTGGATATTCTTTGCAATCACCTAATAATTACATTGAGGCTTTAGTCTTTGAGCATGTTAATCAATGGCTCTATCAAAACTATAAAGAGAGCGTTGTTTTTGAAAAGGATATTATGATTGATGTTAAAACCATGATAGCAACATCTAGTTCATTAATTCAAAGACCGATTATTCAAACTCCTTCTAAAACTATTTCAGGATTTAAAGAGCCTATTACTGAAGGAGATTATGTTCAAATAGCACGATTTGAAAGAGAATTAACCTTAAATAGATCTTGGGAAAAAGCTAATAATGGTGGAGGAATAGTATGTGAAGGCTTACTTCCTTGTCAACTAAATGATGTAAATCCTTTATTGCCCAATACAGGAATTACTCATCATATTTGGACGAATACTTTTTATAAAAATAACCCATTTATTCAAGGTTTTTATGGAAAAATGAATAGCATTGAGGCTCCATACGTTTTATGGATGAATAGCGAGTTGTTATCCATGTTGGGACTAACGCTTGATGATTATAAACAAGGATTGCAAGCATTAAACAAGCAAAATGAGATAGCTTTGCAGTTTAGACAATGGCGATCAAAATTTATTGACAAAGGTTCCTCATTTGTTGGTATGGAATCTAATATAGCTAAATTAGAAGGGTGTGATTTAATATTAAGAAAAGATTATTATGACAAGCTTAAAGAAATCATTCCTCAATTATGTTTTTTTACTGATTTATAATTGATGTAAGAAAAACTCTTGTCCTTATTTTGCCCCCTTAATTAAAATTACTTAAATAGACATATAGAGGTAAATTCAATAGAATCATAAAGATAACTAACTATACGCCTGTATGTTTATTCTATATTTTCCACCTATGTCCACCACATAAAACATGGAAGCCCTTTATTTTTAAGGGCTTTTTTGTTGTCCAGCATAAAAATGCCGAAGATTCTGCCGAAGATTTTAAAATCCCTCCTCAAATTGATTAGCCGATTGATCCCTGTAAATTTATCCATAAAGTCCATTTTTTATTTTTATAAGCTCTGATCAAGTGTCGATATTGTGTCGATGCGATCGACACATTGTAAAAACGTGTCGATTTTTCACTGATTTTTAAACATAATAAAGCCCCAAGCTCGCATTTTAAAACTCATGCGAATCGCTTGGGGCTTTCGAATTTGGATTGACCGGATTTAATTTTCCGGACGTTAATTAATGCTGCGCGTGAACGGCGGTGATCGCGTACTTTTTGATGGTATCGATCATAGCGGAAAGGCCGGTGGCGCGTTGGGGGGAGAGGTGGTCTTCAAGGCCGATCTCTTTAATAAACCAGAGATTAATGGTAGGTACATCTTCAAGTTTTTGACCGTTATAGGTGCGGATTACAAGGGCAATGAGGCCTGAGACAATCGCGGCATCGCTCATGCCTTGGCAGAAGAGTCGTCCATCTTGATGATCGCATTTAATCCAGACGCTCGACATGCATCCGAGCATCCGATTCTCTTCGGTGCAAAATTCTTGCGGCACGCCTTGAAGTTTTTTCCCAAGATCGATCAGATAACTATATTTTGAGTACCAATCGGGAAAGATGGAAAATTCGTTTACAATATCCTGTTGAATCTCGTCGAAATGTTTATAAGTTGTCATCGCTTTTTGAATCTATCTGTCTGGTTAAATCGGAATCTCTCTATCCTATCATTTTTGCTATCGCTTCGGGTAGTATTCTCTCGATTTTGGCATAGTGCCGACATTAAAAACCCTCTATCAGCGGATGCTAATAGAGGGCTCGTTATGACGAGATTTATTGTTTTTTTATTGTGTTTAAACTAGATTTATTTCGCGGTTTGGAACATACGAATATAGAGAAATGCGCCAATTAAGAAAACCGCCCATGCCAGAATTAAAACGATTGTATCTCCCATTGTTTTCCTCCTGTTGTTTGCCTCTGCAATTGCAGAAATTTTATAACGGGTAGTTACCAATATAATCAATCTATTTTACTAAAACAAGTCGCTACCATTTAGGTCACATATAAAAAACTTTGTTCAACACTCTCTTTTTCGCTCTTTGTCTATAAAGACGCGCTCCTTGTGCCTCAATTTAACGATTTAAGGTGTAGCCCAACTCTCGAATTTATTTTCATTGTGCTAAATAAGAACAAAAATCTGCCTAAGGATTGATCATTCGTTGGGGGATAATAGTTGCGTAAAAGATATATTGTTTAAGAGATTTGCATTTATAAGCAATATTATTGATCAATTTAACGCCATTTGGATCATAATATTTTGGCATTTTAATTGGGACTCTCCACGCTAAAAGTAGTTGTAATTACGGTAATTTTCTTTCGGCCATTCTTGATTTAGGTCTATTTTATAATCAATATTCGTTGATTTTTTAATCATCTATATTGAAAATTGATATTTATCAATCAAAAAAATCTATGGTATGATGCGCCCCTATTATTTTTAAGAATCGTAATTAGCAGGGATGCTGAGGAGGTACACATGGGTATTTCACGTAGAAAATTTCTTTTAGGTATGGGGGCTGCAGGGGTTGTAGCTGGCGGAGCGGCTGTGGTTCCTATGGCTCGCCGTGAAGGGACACTCGTAGCGGCTAAATCGAGAGCATTATTTGTGCCCGGTACGGAAGGCGCACTTCCTAAAGAGGCGGATGTTGTCATTATCGGTGGCGGTATTCAAGGGGTGCTCAGCGCGATCAATTTAAGAGAGCGTGGCATGAGCGTTGTAGTGTGTGAAAAAGGTGAGATTGCGGCCGAGCAATCGGGCCGTGCCTATAGTCAAATCATCAGCTATAAAACCTCACCTGAGATCTTCCCTCTGCATCATTACGGTAAAAAGCTTTGGCGTGGCATGAACGAGAAAATCGGCGCGGACACAAGCTATCGTACCCAGGGCCGTGTTGAAGCGATTGCGAGCGAAAAAGAGTTAGAAATCGTTCAAGATTGGATCAAACTCAACTCAAATCCCGGTTTTGGCAGCGGTCTAAATACCCGTATTATCCAAGGTGCAGAATTAGCCAACCGTCTTCCCAATGCGCAAACCGAGTGGCAATTAGCGGGCTTTGAAGAAGATTCGGGCAGTGTTGACCCAGAAACAGGGGTACCGGTATTAGCGCGTTATGCAAAAAGCATTGGCGTTAAAATCTTCACCCATTGTGCAGTGCGCGGTATTGAAACTGCCGGTGGTAAAATCTCCGATGTTGTGACAGAAAAAGGATCGATCAAAACCTCATCTGTAGTGCTTGCGGGCGGGATCTGGTCACGTCTCTTTATGGGCAACATGGGCGTTGATCTTCCGACATTAAATGTCTATCTTTCACAGCAACGCGTTTCAGGTGTTCCCGGCGCGCCAAAAGGCAACGTGCATCTTCCAAACGGCATTCACTTCCGCGAACAAGCCGATGGAACCTATGCTGTTGCACCGCGTATCTTCACAAGCTCAATCGTTAAAGATAGCTTCCTTTTAGGTCCTAAATTTATGCATCTTTTAGGCGGTGGCGAGCTTCCGCTTGAGTTTAAATTAGGCCCAGACCTCTTTAATTCATTCAAAATGGCGACTTCTTGGAACTTAGATGAAGTGACGCCGTTTGAGAAATTCAGAACCGTGACTGCAACGCAAAATAATGCGCATTTAGATGCCGTATTTGATCGCATGAAAGCGGAATTCCCACAATTTGAAGCCTCTGAAGTGGTTGAACGTTGGGGCGCAGTTGTGAGCCCAACGTTTGATGAATTGCCGATCATCTCAGAGGTATCAAAATACCCAGGATTGGTGATTAACACGGCAACGGTTTGGGGAATGACCGAAGGGCCTGCATCCTCTGAAATCACCGCCGACCTCATCACCGGGCAAAAACCTGTGATCGATCCGAAAGCGTTTAGCCTTGCGCGTTTTGATAAATAACGAGTACTATAGGTAAGTCGTACCAATAAACCATTCACTTAATTGAAATGTAAGGAGTTTATGATGCGTTTAAAACAATTATTATTAGCAGTTCCATTTGTAATGGGCGTTGCAAGTGCCGATGCAAATCTAGAAACGGAGGGCTTTGTGGCTCATAAATTAAATGGCATGCCAATCGCGGAGTCTGTTGAGATTAGCGCGGGCAAAAACATCATTTTCTTAAGCGGAAAAGTCCCAACGATGAAAGAAGCGGGGCTTCCAGCGACAGAATTAGCCTCATACGGGGATACTGAAGCGCAAACAGTGAACGTGCTTGAGCAGATTAAAGCGCACCTTGAAGAGCTCGGTTTAACCATGCAAGATGTGGTTAAAATGCAAGTCTTCTTAGTGGGCGGCGAAGAGAATGACGGCTTCATGGATTTTAAAGGATTCATGAACGGCTATACACAATTCTTTGATGGCGAAAGCGATAAACTTCCCGCACGTTCAGCGTTTCAGGTGGCAAAACTTGCGAACCCTGCATGGCGCGTTGAGATAGAAGTGACGGCGATCCGTCCATAGTTGATGATCGTTACCATGTGACTATCTGACTATCTATATATAGAAGGCGCAAAATGCCTTCATCAAAAACCTCGGTATGAATATTTCGCCGAGGTTTTTTCTTAGGATTTTCTATAAAAATCTTGTCTTATAGGCTACCCTAATGTAATGTTTCATTTTTTTAAGTAAACGAGGGTGAATCTATGACCGATCTTGTCTTTGGATCACTGATTTTTTTGCCAGGCATTTTAAAAGTGCTGATTCTCGGCTTTTTTATCTGGCTCTTTGCGCGGGGATTTTATCGTAAAAAACTCTACGCCGGCACAATTTGGCACCCCAATTTGGTGGACATTAGTGTCTATTTTGTCTCTCTTTATATCAGCCACCTGATTCTTCTATTTATACAAGGCTTACAAGGTTAGTAAATGAACGCGACATTAAAACGATATCTGATTACGGTTGTGATGGCTTTTATCATGATTGTAGTAGCGTACCAGCTGTGGAATTTTTATATTTTGGGCGGTTGGACCCGTGATGGAAAAATTCGTGCCAATGTGATTCAAGTCTCGGCGCAGGTTTCGGGGAAACTCGTGTCACTTCCGATCGTGGATAATCAATATGTGGAGAAGGGCGACCTGCTATTTGAGATCGATCCCACCGATTATGAGATCAATTTGAAAAATGCTGAAGCGCAGCTTAAACAGCTCGAAGTGCGCCGAGAGCAAGCGAAACAACAATATGAGCGCCGTACCAGTTTAAGCAACGCCGCCGCCATCTCAAAAGAGCATCTTGAAGAGGTGAAATACAATTTAGATCTATTAAATGATCAGGTGGAGCAGGCTCAAATTGCGGTGGAAAAAGCAGAACTTGATCTGAGCCGTACGAAGATTCACGCTGAAGCGAGCGGCTATATTACCAATATGAATATTCGTGAGGGGAACGTGATTCCTGCAGGGCAACCGCTATTTGCCCTTGTGGATAAAGAGAGTTTCCATGTGGTCGGGTATTTTGAAGAGACCAAGCTTAAGCATATTGATGTAGGCTACCGTGTTGAGATTATTCCCTATAATGGTGCGCCGAAAATGTATGGCTATATCACCGGTTACGGACGGGCGATTTTTGACCAAAGTGCGCAAACGGCGGAGCAATTATTGCAATCGATTCAGCCCAATTATCCGTGGGTAACGCTTGCACAGCGGATTCCGGTGAAAATTGCCTTTGATCATAGCAGTGCGGAGATTGATGAGCGCCATCTTATTGCCGGAACGACGGTGACGATCATTGTGCTCGATGAGAAACAAGCAAAGAAATAGACATCTATGAAGGATCTTGATGCAGCGCCGAGAGCGCAGGAAATGGACGAAGTCCAGACCGAAAAAATCGGGGCAGAGCCAACCGGGACGGGACGTGAAAAAGGGCTAGCGATGCTCCAAGGGCTTGATCGCTTTTTTGCGAGCCTAAATTATTCCTATGGTTTAAGAATGATTGTAGGGATTGCGCTTGCGTGGTTTGTGGCATTTCGTCTGCAAACCGATAAACCCTATTGGGCGATTATGACGGTGATGATCGTCACCTTGCCAACGCAAAGTGAGCTTCTTGAGAAGTTTATTGCACGGCTCATTGGTACGGTCGTTGGGGCGATTAGCGTTAATATTATTGCCGCCTACGCGCTCGATGATCAGTGGTTATTTGTGATCTATATGGCATTTTGGCTCGCGCTGTGTGCCTATTTGGCCAGTGCGCGAAGCTCGATGCTCACCTATTGTTTCTCGCTTTGTGGCTATACTTCGGCGATTTTAGGGTTCAGCCTCTCGGTGATTCCATCGTCCTATATGGTGTTTCAAATTTCGCAAGCGCGGATTTTAGAGATTTGGATTGGGCTCGTCACTGCCTTTTTTATCTCAATGTTGTGGCCTGCCTATTTAGAGCACCGCGATATTCGCCATAAACTTCGCGCCAAACGTTTTAAAGTCCGCGAGCTCTATGAGATGTTATTAACGCCGGGGCAGGATCATAAAGCCTTTGCGATGCAATATAAATCGACGCTTCAGGATCTGATGGATTTTCGGGATCGGGTGTTTCAGAGCTTTTTATCGGTATCGACGGAGCGCAATGAAGTACTCTCGATCTATCAAAATGGCCACCGCTTAATTACTGCGATGTCCGGCGTTTTATCGCTTGAATCGATGAAGCATGATCTGCTCAAAAGTGATCGGGAAGCGATGATTGATTATCTCGATAGGCTGCGTGAGTGGTTTTTAAAAGGACGGTCGCGGGAGCGGAAACTGGCCACAAAACCGGTCGCGCCGGATGCCTTACTCTCGAGCAGTAAAGGGCGTTATTTTGTCAAACAGCTCGATGATAAATTGATGGATCTATTGGCATTAAGGGCCCCCGATACCGATCGCGCCGATCTCTATATTCCGAGCATTCGCATCTATTATAGTGACCGAAAAGAGGCGCTCATTAATGGGGCGAGAACGTTTTTAAGCATTATTGCCGGGATGGCGTTTTGGATGGGAACGCAGTGGGAAACGGGCTATATTCTGCTCGTTTTAATCGGGCTGATCTGTACGCTCGGGGCGACCTATCCGATGATTAATAAACTCCTCACGGTGACGCTCGTACTCACCATTTTTATGACGGTGCCGGTCGCCTATATGCTTAAATTTGGCGTGTTGATTAAAGCCAATGGTCTATTGCCGGCGATGCTGATTGTGCTCCCGATCTACTTTTTTGCGGCGATGATTAAGATCCGTTCGCTCATCGGTTTTCTGATCGGTTATGCCTTTATGCTCTCGTCAGTATTTTTGATCGGGTTTGCCAATCCGATGACCTATAATTTCGCTCAATTTGCCAATAATGCACTTTCGGTAGTGATTGCATTGGTGATTATTTTAATGATTTTTAATATCATTCGCCCAAGCTCTGATGATCGGAAAATTGAACGTATTTTAGAGAGCATTAATCATCAATTTACCCTTGTTGAAAAGAATGTCACGCCGAAAGCGGTGCGGGATTACGAGGCGTATCTCTATAGCGCGATCTATAAAGCGCGTATTATTCCAGAATCCTACGGCAAAGCTCGGTTCTTATCCTATGCGTTTTTAACGCTTGTTATTTTGCGTCAACAACTCGCACTTTCCAATAACGAGGTGCGCTGGGCACTCCCCGATGCGCTCCAAACTGCCATTCAATATGAGCAATTTGAGGAGGCGCTTTCCTTAATCTCAGAGTATGAGAAAAACGCCCATAATGACGCCGAACGCATGAACTACTGGGAGCTTTCCGCCGCGATTCGTGCGCTGTTGGTGTTTTTAGATCATCATCAATCCAATTTTGCAGATCAATAATATGACGCATAGTACGCCTCCCACAACGCTCGTCTGGTTTCGCCGAGATCTTCGGGTGTTTGATCATCGTGCGCTTCAATATGCCGTTCAGCAAAAAAGACCGATGGTTGCGGTGTTTATCTTTGATCGTGAGATTTTAGATCCGCTTCCAAATGAAGATCGAAGGCTCTCTTTTATCCATGAGACGGTTGCAGAATTAAAAGCATCACTTGCTGAAAAAAGCGTTCCTCTCTATGTTTTGAAGGGCCTACCAAAAAACATCATTCCGGAATTGGCAGGAAAAACAGGGGCGGTAGAGGTGGTATCGGCTGAGGATTATGAGCCGAGTGCCATTATGCGGGATACTGAGGTTGCTCACTGTTTAGAGGCACTTGGAATCGCGTTTACTCAGGTAAAAGATCAGGTGATTTTTGCAAAAAATGAGGTGATGACGCAAAAAGAGACGCCATTTCATGTTTTCACCCCCTATTATCGCCGTTGGATGGCTAAACTGCATGCGGGTGCGATCGATTGTCAACAGGATAATTGGGCGCAATTGGCAGATAACCAAAAAGCGCTTCCTACAGCGCTTCAATCACCTCCTGAAATGCCAACGCTTGAGGCATTAGGATTTACGCCGCAAACGCTACTACTTAGCGGGGGCGAAACAAGTGCGCAAGTCGTATTGGCAGATTTTTTAACGCGGATCGATCGCTATCATCTGGCGCGAGATTTTCCCTCTAAAAAGGGCGTTTCGTACCTGTCGGTGCATTTACGGTTTGGAACATTGTCGATTCGGCATCTAGTGACCCTTGCGTTAGAGGCGGATAGTGAAGGCGCGCAAATTTGGCTGAAAGAGCTCGTTTGGCGCGAATTTTACCAGCAGTTTTTAACCCATTATCCCAATGTGGTGCGAGAGAGTTTTAAAGAAGAATATCGCGATCTTAAGTGGGAGAATAATGAGGCGTGGTTTGAGCGCTGGAAAATGGGACAGACCGGTTATCCGCTCATTGATGCAGCGATGCGACAACTCCTTCATAGTGGCTATATGCACAATCGTTTACGCATGATTGTTGCGAGTTTTTTAGTGAAAGATCTCTTAATCGATTGGCGCTGGGGCGAGGCGTGGTTTGCTAAAATGCTGCTCGATTTTGATCTTGCGGCCAATAATGGCGGCTGGCAGTGGGCGGCAAGTACCGGCTGTGATGCGCAACCGTACTTCCGTATTTTTAATCCCATTACCCAGTCAGAAAAATTTGATCCAAGCGGTGATTTTATTCGCCGATATGTCCCAGAAATTGCCCATCTTGATAATAAATCCATCCACGCCCCGTGGCTCAGTAAAACCCACAAAAAGCCGCTCAATTATCCAGATCCAATCGTTGATCATAAAACGCAACGGTTAAAAGCGTTGGAGCTGTTTAAGGTGTAGGGTTTGTCGAGGGTATGCTTTGAAATCCCGGAGCCATAGGATTTAAATGACTCAGAATATCGTGTCGATTTTCTAGCCAGAGGTGATAACTTTGGGGATTGAGCATTCCAGATTCGGAGCAATCCACATTCCAGACCCGTAAAAAGTAGTTAGCGGTTGATTTTTTAACACTGATTTTTCGTTTGCCACGAACCATTTGATATTCATACTCGATTACAGCCGCTTGATTTGGATTTAATTTTGGGTGAGGCATTAATAAGAGTTCAATTTCTTCATTCCAAAAAATGTCGTTGGTTGGTGATTCATGAGGTTGAACACTTTCATTTAAGCATTCAGCATTCATAATTCTCGCTGGAGACATATCGATAAACTTGCTGTAATTTCGATCAAATAGACGGATATAGAGTCGTAAACCATCATTAAAAAGTGCGTGCGGTGCAACGATACGTTCTTTAGACATGCCACTTTTAAGCGATAAATAAGTTATTTTCACACACTTTTTATGGATTATCCCATGAATGATGGGAGCTAATGCGGCCTGCTCAGGGAGATTGATCTTTGGCAGTCCATATACGAGCAATTGATTAAGCTCGGGCACACTTTCCAGTTGTAGCCAATAGAGCGCTTCTTCTTCAGAGATAGTAAAGAGCGGTTTAAAGGCGTGAGTGATTTCGTTGGCTTTCGTCTCTTTATTAAATTGCGCATTTTTTTGATCGCTTAGATCAATATATTCCTTAATTGCTCTAGTGGCTGAGGCTTCACTTAAATTGAATTTTTCAATAAGATCGGCACGCGTTACGAATCCCTTATAGATTAAGCAAAATTCAATATATCGTAATCGATTTGAGAGGTTTTGAAAGAGGGAAATGGTCTGATCCATAGCAAGATGAAAGCTCGTTAATGAGTAATTCATTCATCATATCAAAAAGCCCTTAAGAAGCGTATTAAAACGATATAAAGAGGTATTGAATCCTTTAGTCAAATCAAAATGACTTGATTATTAAGTTTATTATGATACTGTTTTGTTATATTGTTGTTTTTTATTGTTGCTCAGCGAGTTTAAATATAAATTTAGGGAGAAGGTGTATGAGTAAGTCAGTTCGGGGGCGCACATTAGAGGGGTTATTTCCAGGGGGTGTTCCCAAAATCGATTTTGCTAATCCGATTTACGATTTGATTGAGCGTAAGTTTTATAAATCTTCTCATGAATTTAAATCAGGTCAGTTTTTGGCGTTGCCATTTCCGACGGGGATTGGGAAAACGTATAATACGCTGTCATTTGCGCTACAATTTTTACTTGATGAGATTGAGCGAGAGTTAAATTCAGAGGGTGAGTATACGCCTCGTTACTGCTACTACATCACCAATTCGGTGGATAATGTTCATAATGCTTATTTGGATTTGCTAGATCGAATTGACGAGATTAATTCATTCTCGAGTGCTCAAAAAAATCTTCTGAAAGAGTCGATTTTATATGCACCTAACAATACGACGACGCTCTACACTATGTTTGATGAGTATAGTGATGTGCTTGAGCGGATTTATGAGGTATTTGAAGTAGATAAAACAAAGGAGCTTTATAATGGACTTAATCAGGTGCGATCGCAGTACTATGCGGCTAATTCAATTAAGGGGAATCAAAGCGATATAAAAATTTTCCAAGATCAGCTAGCAGAGAGAGCGTCACAGGCTTACTCAAGGCTGGTGTTGCACCTTCAAAAGAAACTAAAAAAGGATCAAACAAATCAGTTAAAAGGGCAGGTTCGATTATTAAAAAACCTAATCCCAGGAAGTCTATTAGAACCCGAGATTGGACGTGTTCGTATCGTGTTTATGACTACGAAAAAATTTATGTTTGGGCTCCATCAGACAACGAAAAAGTTTTATCCCTCAGCCAATTTATCCGAGAATTATCTCATTATTGATGAGATTGATCGTCAGCAAGCTGAAATTTTAGATCATTTAACTAGAGCCAATGAGATCGATATTCTATCAATTATACGCTCAATATATGCTCATTCAAAAACTGCCAAGCTTCCTCAGAAGCCTAAGTATGATGGGATTAATGTGCTTCTTGAAGCATATTTTGAAAAGGTGAGAGAGTTTTATGAATCGCATCATTTAGAGTGCAGTTTTCTACTGCATAAAGGATTAGAGAACTCGAAGAAACAGGTATTGCTCTTTAGTGACAAGCTAGCAACCCATATCACAAGCTTTGAGAAAAAACTGGTCTTTCAAACCAATCAGAAATATGATTTTCATGAAATTGGTATCAAAGGTGAGATTGGGGCGCATGAGGTGGATTTTCCTAAGTTTATTGGCGCCATGGAAAAACTTGCCAACCGTGATTTTTTCTATTTGATGCAGAATGTGGTTGAGCAGTACCAAAAAAATATGGCAAGTTTAGAGCAGAAGCGAAAGTCAAAAAATGGCCTCAATAAGCATGAGCCTGAAGATGCACCTGATGCGATTATAGCAACGGTTTTAGAGCATCTTCATCTATTTCATTTAGTCGACCACATGAAAGCACTCTTACTTCACCACACTGGACGAAAAAAAGAGAAAGAGTTTAATCTTGGTGATTACCATATTCGAGGATTAAATTTAATCGAAGTGGATCGTCATGAAAATGTGATCGATTCAGTACTCTTTAGACAGCATGGATTTGCTCGAACTCCGACAGGTATGCTCGGTGATTGGGTCTTAGCAGGGGGCAATATTTTGGGAGTGAGTGCTACCGCTGAATGTGAAAGTGTCATCCATAACTTTGATATGAAGCATCTTGCTCATCGGCTCGGGAGTCGATGGATCGAGTTAACGTCTGATGATCGTAAAATTGTCCAAGATTATTACAATTTGGAACGTAATTATCATCATGCGAAGATTAATTTGGATGCGCGTGAAGTGGTCACTGATGTTAATCATATTAAGGGGCTCATTGCTCGTTGGAGAGGCAAGCCTATAGCGCATCAGGAAGTGTTTTATCGAGCATTTTTTAAGCCTGAAAAAGTTCATCAATATGATCATTCTCTACGAGAATTAAGTAAGATTTGCATCGCAATTGAGGCATTCCTGGATGCTCCTAATAATCGCTATATGATGCTGATGTTAAATGCTGGAATCGTTAAGTTGGCATTTAAGGATAAGGAATATACAAATAAAAAAGAGGCGTGCCTAGCAAGCTTTTTAGAGTGGTATGTGGCGTACTTATCTGCGAAAAAAGAGATTGATACGAAATTGGTGTTGGGTGTTAATGCCGCTTATTTAAAGCAAGGAAAGTTTGAAACCGACGTGATTGCTCATCTAGAGAATCATTCGGGAAAGGTTATTGTATTTACTACGTATGCGACGATGTCTTCAGGGAAAAACCCTAAGTATAAATTTAATCATATCCATGAAAATAACACGTTGCATAATGTTGGAAAGCGAGAAGATCTCTATACCGATATTGATGCTATTTACCTACAAAAGCCAACTCATTTGATTTCCATTGATGATCGAGCAAATCGTATTAGTAACCAATTGAGGTTGATGCATTATGGGCTCTCTCTTCAAGAGGGGCGATTTTTAAGTCCAAATGTGGCAGCTAGTTGGTGTAATACTGTTTTAACGGCAAACAATATGGATAATGCCTGTGGAGAGGCTAAAAAGAGGTGGTATAACACAAATATTGGATCGAACTGCTCGGAGGACGCATTGTTTTCGGTGTATCGAATGGTTGAGCAAGCCGTTGGGCGCACGGCGAGAACATCGATTAAGCGAGATACCATTTTACTATTGTTGGATGAAGATTTATCCCCGATTCTTGCGCAAGATAATCGGCAGTCAGCGATTTTAACGCATGAATATGTTGCGTTAAGGAAATTAGCACAAGAGCAGAGTTTTCAAGCGCCATCATTGATCACTCGAGAGGAGCAGAGCCAGCATAACTTAGCACTTCTTCATACTAGACGAGGATATCAATATATTAACCAACGATTAAGAGGGCTTGAGCATCAGCCTCAAGAAAAAGACGTGGCGTTATGGGAAGCACTTCGTTATGCCGTATTAAGAATACCTGCATCAGTTTCTAAGCCGATCGAAAAAGACTTTTATCTTCATTCTAATATAGCGGATCAATATGAGTATTCAGCGCCTAAAAATGAGAATGAAATTCACAAATATACATTTTTTAAATACATTAATCCGGGAGATGGCAACATAAAGCGAACAGTGAGTGAGGCGGCCTCCAAGCTCCCCATTTTTATGAAAAACCCAATCGTTAAAGACCATTTTGAAACGCAAGGATTTGCGACTGCGTGGGAAGCGGGCGCGCGTTATCTACTAACACCCCCGATGTTTATTAATATCTATTTAGGTGCCTTAGGGGAAGAGGTCGGTCGTGCGATTTTACAGGCACAAGGTTGCATGATTTCTGCATTGCCTAATGAGCATTACGAGCGTTTTGACGGACTTCTCACATTTCAAGACCAGACGGTTTTAATTGATTTTAAACATTGGAATTTACAGGCATGGCGTATGCGAGATGAGGCTGATCGAATGCTTGAGATAGAGAAAATGGCCAAGAAGTTAAGAGCGCTACCTTATCAGAAATTGATTGTATGCAATATTCATTCTGAAGAGGCTGAAGAGGTACGATATTACGATCAGACATTTAAACCGGCTTTGCCAAATGACAGTCAGATCATAGAAATTCCAGCTTTGATTGAAGGAGAGAATGGGGAAATCGCATCCGATAATATTCGCGCACTATTAGTGTGGCTTCAAAATAAATAACCTTAAAAGGAGAGAGGAAATGGATGTTCAAATAAATCGAATGGCAGTTACATTTTCGTATGAAAGAATTTGTCAAGATTTTGATGTGTTGCTAATCCGCTATGATAATCCTGAATATGGGGCTTTTGGACGGGTGATTAATGCAATTTATGCGGAAATAAAACCCTTGTCGTTGTCTAAAGAGGCGGGCTATGCGTATTATGTTTTATTACCTAAAGGGCAGGGGCGAGCGGCTAGATTAGAGGATGATCATTTTGTTATTAGAGAGCAAGACCCGCGCAACATAAAGCCTCTGCATTTAGCGCGATTACTGATTGGTGCATTGCCTGTATTATCCGACTCCGAGGAACGGTTTTGCGAAAAACTCGGGCTTTACTATCTTGTTGAGTGTGAAGAAGATCGTGGTGTTCCGATTATTCGAACATTCCAAATTGTTTTGGAAGAAGATCAACAAGGAGCGGAGACGATTGTTGTAAATTTAACAGGAACAACATTTATACCTCTTGCCTATTACCAAAACAGAGATGGATCTTTGCCACCCAAAGTAGCGCGGTTACCGCGATTTCATTTTGATGAATTTTCTCAAGAGATGAAGAAAGATCTGAAAGGGGATTTTATTTGTCGAGGGCATAAAACTAAGCGAATGAAGAGTCAAGTAGTCTCTTTAGACCGAAGCCGTCCACATCTTTTTTGGCAAAGTAAGTTAGGTGTTTTGAAGCTATTTTTAGATGATGTGAAACGCTATCTAGGGAGTTATATAACCTATCAACTTGAAACGATCGAGAGTGATTATCGGGTCTATTTCAGCTCAAAAAAGATCAATGATCTTTATAAGAAAATTGATTCTGTCATACGTATGCGACCATTTAATATTGTGAATTTATCTGACGTTGATCCGAGTAAATTAATTGAATTTGTTAAAAAAGATCAGCTCAATTATGCCATAAGTACAGAGCTAGATCCCAAGGCCTTTAACTTAGTGATCCATCATTCACCCCAATATTACGCCGATCGTTATAGGAAGGACCCATATCAGGATCTACATAGAGAAAACGTTGTTGTTCAGTCGATTATGGTTGAAAATATTGAGTCGACTGAGGCTTATGAGGCGTGTAAGAAAGAATTTGCGATTAAAGAAGAAATTTTACGGAATCAATTTTTATTAATATCGCTCGAAGGTACTTGGACTTTTATCAAGCGGGAGATGCGATCCATACTTGATGCAGACGGACAAGAAACGAAAGAGAAAGAAGCGTGGCATCATCTACTTGAGGTAAAAGGGGGTCAATTAAGTTATCGCTCTATTTCGCCAAATGATGATTCTTTTGATGAGGTTTTGATTACACTTCCGATCGTTGAGGACGATCAATGGGAGTATGCAATATGCCATGAAAAGAGTGGCACGTCGTATATTATCCAAGAGACCAATTATGTAGAACTGCCTGATTTTGAGTCAATTAGTGAGGTGATGAAAGAACTTGAAGTCGGCCATGATACGGGTATTTTAAGAGAGTGGATTGAAGAGTTCTTAGCGCTCTTGAAGTCCTCGAAATTAGATATTAAGGCAAGTGATGAGCAGATATCAGATTTAATAGCACGCCTTGAGAGGTTGTTGGACCTTTCAAAGAAACGATATTTTAAGGAAGATTGGGGAAGGGGTGCCTATGCGCTTTTTTATCGCGGGGTAGCGAAATCTTTTTTTGACTGGCTCTATGCAGAAAAAAGGATACTCTTAGGTGCTTCCTTACAAGGGAAACAGGGCTATATGAATGCCGCGTTTGGTCTTTTTTATAATAATCGCGAAAAACTCTATTATGTGGGTGCTCAAAACATTAAGGAAAAAGTCTCGCAATTTTGTGTGCTTCGGCGGATTATTACCGATGCTGAAAGTGTTCCGGATGCTCTTTTAGAGATGATGACGCACTTTCACATTCGGCATAAAAATTCAACCGTATATCCCTTTCCCTTTAAGCATTTGCGCGAATACCAGAAACTCAATGCTTAAAACAAAAACCCGCCTCATCAGATGAACGCGGGTTTTATTGTGTCAGTTTAAATGATCATGAATGCTTTATGCGCATCACTTAGAGTGTACACGCACCGCCGGCGCAACCGGTGTCTTCGATTACCTCGGGGCTATCGGCTGCGATGGGGTTATCGGAATTTTTCGGCACATCTTTGTAGAGATCATCTAAGTCGAATTCGAAGTCTAAATCGTCATTATTGCTCATGGAGTCTCCTTATCATTAATAGGGGATCATTGTACTGAAAAAAGAGGGGATGGGGCAAATAAGAAACGATTCGTGGATAAATATAGATGGAGCTCAAGAAGCGGGCGATTCGGGCTTGAGTTTTCTTGCGATCTCCCATATAGATCAATGTGTCATACTTTATTTAACCCATTTTAAATCTGCGCCTGTAAGGGGGAGTGATGCGTCTTTTGCCCATCTCGATATTATCGGGATTATCGATACTTTTTTATCTCATCATTGCATCGGTGGATTATTTTTATACCGCGATGACAACCCATGTGAGTTTTACGCTCGCACTTTCGCAATATGGTCACGAGGTTTTGCTCTCAGGTGGGGTGATGGCGTTATTTTTGGCGATGGTGTTGTGGGTGATTGGTGTGCATGAGCGAGTTCAAATGTTGGATGCGCGCAGTATCGGCTATGCATTGGTGTTTTCGTTGCTCACTTACTTCGGGAACATACAATTAAACGCGCTTGAGGGGTGGGCGGTCTATCTTGTTTTAGGCATTGAATATATGGCCTATCCCCCGTATATTTTGGTGATGCTCTCGATGATCGCTGCGTTTTTGTGGGGGCTTATTATCTGGAAAGTCTTTCAATTTCTTTCGGCGACTTGGATGCATATTTGGCGCGCTGAGAAAGAAGTTTTCACCCTTGAAAAGCGCCACTCAATCACTGCATTTTCACTAACGGCGCTGCTCTTTTTGGGCTTTTTTCGATTGGAAGGGGCGGCGATTATCTCTGCGTTTTTCCATAGTCTAGCAAGCGAAGATCTTAAAAATGTACTCATCATTTCGCTTCTTGTTTGCGCGGGCGTCGGAGTCTTTCTCTATCTGCAATATCTCGCTTGGCGAACTGTCTTAACAGGAGTGCGCTATCAGAAAATTTCTATTCTGCGCATTTTTATTACGGCGATTATTGCGGTGATCCTAACGCTCGTATTTGTCGTGGTGTCACATAAACTCATGGGCGCGGGCGAGGTTATCGTAACATCGCGTGATCTGCTTTCGATCGATCTTTTTTCTAGCATTATGATGAATTTTGTGGCATTTGGATTAATGCTCTCTTATTTTGAAACATTAAAAAAACATTTCGTGCCGAAAAATCCGTGTAGAACGGCCATTGTGCTCTTATTGGGATTAACGATCGGTTGTGGCGGCGCGCTCTTTTTGTTAACGGGCGACCTGAGACAGACCTATCTGATTAGCACCTATCTGCTGCTTGTGTTTGGGGCGTTGATGTTGCTGCAAATTGAGCTCGCTCGCACCATCACCCCGATTACCTATTTTACTACTGCACGTGAAACGACGCAGGCGAGACGTTAATGCGCGGAACGCCCTTATATTCCTCAATTTTACCGTAGGCGCACACCTCAAAATATTTTAGCTGATAGGGCGAAGCGTTTTCACGAGTGATGGTGGGAATATGCTCTTCCCAGATCACAAAAGTGGCCGCTTGATTGGGGTAATTTTCTTCCAAATTAAGATAGATGCCTTTTTTAAAGTCGCTCACTTGAACCACTTTCCCGCAGACCTCTTTGGTTTGCCCGATATAGTGGCGCGCATTTTTAGCGCTGATTGAGGCACGTTTGATTGGCTGAATCGGGGCGGGGGCATTGATACTTGTTTGTGTCGGTGTGCTCTCTTTTTCCATATTAGAGAGTTTAAAAAAGACAGCGCCGAGCGCGATCACAATGATCCCCGTTAAAATATACATGGTGCGGAGCATCAGCTGATTTTCCTTTTTTGTTTTTTTGAGATTAAGTTCGGTGTCGTCTTTCGCTTTTTGGAGCTGTTCGGTGCGATTTTGGGCAATTTTTTCAGCGGTCTGCTCAAGGGTGGCAAGATCGCGCTCATATTTCGCTTCAAGAGATTGTTTGGCGGTCTCCATCGTGTGGAGGCGCTGTTGCATCTCGTTATAGGCATCGGGATTGATGGAATCTTGCGCCGATTTTGATTTCTCTTTTAAGGATTTTAGCTCGAAAGTAGCTTGGCGGAGGGATTGTTTGAGCCGATAAGTTTCGCTCTCAAGGGTGTCGTGTTGCTCTTTGAGCTGCTTGGCTTCGAGATGTTTTTGCGCTTGGAAGTAGAGCGTTTTATTGATGCGTTCAATGATCGCGCTTGAATTGCGAAACATCTGACTATTGGAAAAACGTAACAGTGGGCCAACCTGCTCTAAGAGATCATTTTGACGACTTAAAAAATCCGCCCATTGCGCTTGGAGCTCATTTTGACCGCGTCGAGCGCCATCGAGTTCAATGGCTAAAAAGTGCCCTTTGGTGCCATTTTGAATGACAAAATCAATGCGGCGATTGCGGTTTTGGCCATCAACAAAGGGGTATTGCGGGGTGACATCATCGGGGGAGACGCTGCTCAATTTTGAGAGCACGCGCACCACAAAATCGAATTCAAATCCGTCTGAAATTGCCTGCCGATGGCGCTGTACCCAGCCTTGCCATTTGGGATCTAAGCATTGAAATGAGTTGTTTTTCACTCTGCGTCCTTGCGTTACCGTCAATCCTCCTATTTTAAAAGTTTGGGCGATCGATTACAAATAAATCACTGAAATAAGACCCCATTTTTACGCTCGATTTGAATGGTCGATAACAGACAAATGAATAATTGATTTATCTGTAGGTAAATCAGCGGATTACACAGTAA